>JAFRAB010000027.1 GCA_017405675.1 Erysipelotrichaceae bacterium | reverse complement strand
GCCGCCGATTTCTTCCCAGACAGATGATCTTCGCACGCTTGTACTTTTTGTTTCGCGTTATATTTTGACTTTCTTCCCATGATAAAATCCCACCTTTCTTAGATTGGCGAGATTTAACTTTTTCTCGTGTCTACTTTAGTGGGATTGTATCAAATTGACAGGGCCTTGTTAATGCTAGATCTTGCCCAGCAGCTTGAACATGTTCTTCTTGTAGACTTCAACACCAGGCTGATTGAAAGGGTTGACATCTAACATGAGAACTGAAACAGCACATGCTCTGAAGAAGAAGTAGATCATGTAACCGTAACTGTAGGCACTGTTGTCCTTCATTGAAATTACAACGTTTGGAACATTACCGGTATCGACATGAGCAGCAATTGTACCCTGGCAGGCCATCTTGTTGATCCAGTCAATATTCTTGCCTGCTAAGTAGTTCATGTGGTCGAGATTGTCCTTATCAGATGGGAAAACAAGATCTTCCTGTGGGTTTTCAACAGTTAAGAGTGTTTCAAACAGAAGTTTTGTACCTTCCTGAATGAACTGACCCATTGAATGTAAATCGGTTGTGAAAGTAACAGATGCAGGATATAAGCCCTTGCCTTCCTTACCTTCGGATTCACCGTAAAGCTGTTTCCACCATTCAGCGATCATTGTCATCTGAGGTTCATATGTAACCAACCGTTCAACACACTTGCCCTGCTTTTCCATGATCCTTCTGATTACGGCATACTGATAGGCGATATTCTTGTCCAGATCAGGATCACTGAAATCTTCATATGCCTTCTGACAGCCCTTCATTAATTCATCGATATCAATGCCGCTTGCAGCAATTGGCAGCAGACCTACGGCTGTAAATACGGAATAACGTCCGCCGATATCATCAGGGATGACGAATGTTCTGTAACCCTTGGTATCAGCTAATTCCTTAAGAGTGCCTCTGGCCTTGTCTGTAGTAGCCAGAATTCTCTTCTTGCTTTCCTCAACACCGTATTTGTCAACGATGAACTGTTCGAAAAGTCTGAAGGCTACAGCTGTTTCAGTAGTTGTACCAGATTTTGAAATAACGTTGCAGTATACACTCTTTCCCTCAATGTGCTTCAGAACCTGAGAAATGTATGTTGAAGATAATGTGTTACCGGTATAGATGATTTCAACTTTGTCATCCGGATACAGGCCATTCATCATCTCAATGGCACTTCTGGCGCCGAGATATGATCCGCCAATACCGCAGACTAACAGGACATCAGCGTTTTCTCTGATTTCTCTGGCTGCTTCCTTAATTCTTTCGAATTCTTCCTTATCATAATCATAAGGCCATCTGATCCAGCCAATATAGTCGTTACCCTTGCAGGTTCCGTTCATCAGAGATTCATGTATTCTGCTGACTTCTTCCTGATAATTCTTTACATCTTCCTTTAATAAGGCCTTGCTGTAATCAAGTTTCATTGGTTCTTCTCCTTCTCTATCCAATTCCGTAATTCCTTTTCCACAACACTGAATCCCGTATCCTTGACTCCGCTGTTGATGCGGTATATGTTTTTACGGTTTCGGCGTGATGGCAGAACAGCTTTCAGTGACAGGGTCAGATGATTGTTCCGGGGATTTATATCAATTATCTTTACTATGATTTTTTCTCCCAGCTTGACAAAATAGTGAACATCGCTGACGAAATCGCTGCTGATTTCAGAGATGTGGATCATGCCATCATATCTGTCGTCAACCTTAACGAATGCTCCGTATGGCTTGATTCCCGTTACTGTTCCCTGTACAACCTGTCCGATTCTGTAATTCATAAAATCACCATCTGTATTATATCACAACAATTGAATATTATTATAAATTCCCCTATAATATTTTAGCGAGGTATGAAATATGCTTGACAAGATGTACCCTTTTTATGCCGCTGCATTAGCCATTGTTCTGGCACAGGTCCTCAAGCCTGTGATTCACTGGCTGATTACTCGAGAATGGAAAAATGATTTATTTCTGGCAGCTGGATCAATGCCGAGTTCACATGTTTCCGGTGTTTCATCCCTGTGTCTGGCAGTAGGGATCCTGGACGGGTTCCGTTCAACGCTTTTTGCGGTGACGCTGACTTTTTCAATCATCATTGCATTTGATGCTGCAAACGTCAGATACTATGCCGGCCAGAATATCCAGCTGACCAAGAAGCTTATTGATGATTTAACTGAACTGGGACAGCTTAAGCCTACTGATCCGATTTATCAGAAAAAGATGAAAGAAGTACTTGGACATACTTATTTCGAAGTTCTGGGCGGAATTATTACCGGCTTAAGCACCTCGTATCTATATTATCTGTTTTTCGTAAGGAGATGATTCTGAATGAGTGAGATCAATGAAAAGAACAACGAAGATGTAGTTCTTCATATTAAAAAGATAATCAGCCATTTAAGACCATATATCATGGGAGACGGCGGCGATATTGAATTCGTTTCATATGAAGATAACATTGTTTATATCAGACTTCTGGGAGCTTGTGTAGGCTGCTCTCTGATAGATACTACATTAAACAATGGTATTAAGAACTGGATCATGGAAGAAATTCCTGAAGTCAAAGATGTTCTGATGGTTCAGGATGTCATGGATCCAAGTGAAGCATTTACTTTCTAATGGCCTATCATAAAGATAGGTCTTTATTTAATTAGCTTATGTTCGGATATCTGATTTACAACAACAAGGAAATAATTGAAGAGGAAAAGAAAAGCTATCAGGACTGTTACTGCGGCTTATGCAACAGACTGCATTTTCATTATGACAACATAGGAAGAAATACCCTTTCCTATGACCTGACCTTTGTTAACCTGCTGCTGACTTCCATATATCAGCCGGAAATAACATCAGGTTCGGAAAAGTGTCTTATTCATCCACTGAAAATGCATGATTACTGCTACAGCAAGGTTACGGATTACTGCGCAGACATGAACGTGCTGCTTTCATATTATAAATTTCTTGATGACTATCATGATGACAACAGCAGAAAAGCCGGGAAACTGGCTGAAAAACTGCGCCCTTATTACTACAGCATAAAGTCGGATTATCCGGAAAAGATCGACAGGATCGATGAGTGTCTTTATAACATAAGCGAAATGGAAAAACACAATGTTCTCAATCCTGACCTGCCGGCGAATCAGTTTGGAAACCTCATGGCTGAAGTGCTGGTATATAAGGAAGACGAACACGCTGAGACACTGCGTAAGATGGGATATCATCTGGGAAGATTCATTTATCTTCTGGATGCTTACCTGGATTTCAAGGATGACATCAGAAAAGAAAGATATAACCCTCTTCTCCAGACGGATCTTGAACAGATGCCGGATATCCTGGAAAACGTCATCTCGCAGTGCTGTATTTATTATGAGGAATTGCCAATTAAGCAATTTAAAAGTATACTTGATAATGTTTTATATTCCGGCCTGTGGACCGCATATAATGCAGAAAGGAAAAGAAAATGAGAGATCCCTACGAGGTATTAGGTGTCAGCAAGGATGCTACGGAAGAAGAAATTACCAAGGCATACCGTAAACTGGCTAAGAAATATCATCCTGATCTGAATCCTGATAACCGGGAAGCCGCTAAGATGATGGCTGAAGTAAATGCCGCTTATGATCTGATCAAAGCCGGCAACTACAATTACTATCAGACTCAGCAGCAATCCCAGTCCAATTCATCATCAGGTACATATCAGAACCCATACGGATACAGCTATGGTCCTTTTAATTTCTACGATTTCACAGGCTTTTATCAGAGACAGCAGAATGCATATAACGGATTTACCGATTATGACAATGTCAGACTGTATATTCAGAACGGCCAGTATCGGACAGCGCTGAACATTCTGGCCGGTATTGAATACCGTAATGCTGAATGGTACTATCTGAGCGCTTATGCCAATTACATGCTTAATAACCGTGTTACGGCTCTGGAACATGCCCAGCAGGCCTGCAAGCTTGAACCTGATAACATCAGCTATCAGAATCTCATGGAAACCATACGCAGCGGCCGTACGGCTTATCAGAACAGAAGAAGAACATACAGAACCCCTTCTTCAGTGAACAGACTCTGTATTTCTTATTTCCTGCTGAATCTGCTGTGTGGAATATTTGGCGGACGCGGATGTTATTTCCTGCCATGGTGCTTCTTCTGGTAAGTTTTTAGGAGGAATTGAAAATGAAGGAATTTTTAAGAAAATATTCTCAGTTTATGATAGGAAGATACGGTGTAGATGATCTCTTCTACTTCCTGATGGCTGTACTGATCATTACCGGCTTTTTCCCTTTCAGAATTCTTGGCAAAGCACTGTTTGTCATAAGACTGCTTATATTTGCATTTACGCTGTACAGATACTTTTCAAAGAATTTTGCAGCCAGACAGAAGGAAAACACAATGTTCCTGAAGTTTTTCGGCCCTATGAAGAAAGAAGCCAGATATCAGTTCGGCAGGATCATAAACATTAAGAAATACCGTTACCGCAGATGTCCTAAATGTCATCAGCAGCTTCGTCTGCCAATCAAAAAAGGAAAACATACGGTTGAATGTCCTAGCTGTCATCACGAATTTGAAACACATATTTATTTCTGATCATGAAACTTCTGCTCAATCAAAATATCACTGACATCATGAAAGTATTTGCCTCAAACGGATTTGAGGTTTTTCTTGTCGGTGGCTGTGTCAGAGACATGATCATGGGACTTGTTCCGCATGATTATGACTTCACAACTAACGCCAGACCTGAGCAGGTTCATGATATTTTCAGAGATCACAAAATAATAGATACCGGCATTAAACACGGTACCGTTACTCTTGTTTACAACGGTGAAGCATACGAAATCACCACATATCGTAAGGAAACTGAGTACGATGATCACAGACATCCTGCTTCCATCACCTATTCAGAAAGTGTCTATGAAGATCTGGTCAGAAGAGACTTCACGGTAAATGCCATGGCTTATAATCCTGAAAGCGGACTGATCGATTATTTTGATGGAATAAAGGATATCGAAAACAAAATCATCAGATGTGTCGGTGATCCAAATGAAAGATTTAATGAAGATGCCTTAAGAATTCTCAGAGCCATAAGATTTGCGACCCGTTTTGATTTCGCCATTGAAGAAAAGACGGAAGAAGCTCTTGTTAACAATAAGGAACTGCTGAAATACATTTCTCTTGAAAGGATCACCTCTGAATTCAATGAAATAATCTGCAGTGACAAAGCGGCTGAATATATTGACAGATACCGCGATGTCATTGCCGTCTTCATGCCTGAGATCAGCATCATGTTTGACTATGATCAGAACAGCAGATATCACTGCTATGATCTGTGGCAGCATTCCCTGCTGACCTTGAAAGGTGTCAGACCTTCAGTTACTTCCAGATGGGCCGCCCTTCTTCATGACATCGGAAAGCCGGCGGTAAAAACAACCGGAAAAGACGGCCATTATCATTATGTTGGCCATCCGGTCAAGTCTGAAGAAATCGCCCTCAGAATATTAAGAAGAATGCATTTTGATAAGAAAACACTGAAGTATACCTGTGATCTTATCAGAAATCATGACTTTAATTTCAATAATGACGGTAAAGTTAAACTTGTTATTTCCGAATTCGGCTACAGCTTCTATCAGGATCTTATTGATCTGAAAAGAGCTGACAATAAAGCCCATCATCCGGATTTCATAAATGATGCTTCATACTATGATGAGCTGGCTGCCAAGGGCGAAGAATTCAGAGATAATATCCTTCATATAAGCGATATGAGGATCAATGGCGATGATCTGAAGGAAATTGGTATAACTGGCCCGGCTATCGGAAAAGCGCTTTACAGAGCCTATAAAAAGGTCCTGGAAGGTACAGTAAAAAACGACCGTGATACATTGATAAAATACGTAAAATCACTGAATCTGAAATAAAAGGTTTGCATTTACATGCAAACCTTTTTTAGTTATTGCCTGAACCGCCTTCGTCGTTTATGGAGACATTCTCCCAGTTTTCGGCATTATCATCAGGAGTTTCATCTTCCTGCGGGATAATTACCGGTGTGACATTTGTGTTTCCGTCAGGAACTGTCGGAGTAAGATCTCTGATCGATTTAACTATATTCAGTCCGTTTTCAGCAGTATAGCAGCTGACTTCGTACTTGTCGCCTTCCTTGATGAAAGGAACTATGCTTTCATCAACACTGAATTCTATTTTGAATTTTTCATCGTAAGTTGTTGTTATGTATACAACGCCAGTATCCTTGGTAATGGTCTTAACTTCAATGATGACGTTATGCAGATCCTGTGTTTCCTGATCATCTGGTTTAACAGGCGTACTGCCGCCGTTTATCATCTTCAGATATTCATTGGCAGCATACTTAATGCCATATGATGAATCCGTAACGGATACTTTCTGATAGTTCTGTACGTCAACAAAGGCATACATCTTGACCAGACCGCCGGCATCTTTCAGTGAAAGCAGATATGTAGGTCTGCCCTCAAGATTGATCAAAAGCGGGAATGTGGAAGTATAGTTTTTCTCCTGCACCTGTCCTACAGCTGAATCCATGGCACCATATTCTTCAGCACCTGGAACGGGATAATATGAAGCCTTATGGGTACGCAGGTTAACCATTACGAATCCGATATTGCTTTCATCAGAAGCTATTGAGGTAATACCGGTATACATGTAAACGTCATCATCACTTGTTATGTAGGTATAGCCGTCTGTTGCCTGTACTACACCCTTCTGAGTGAACTGAGAATTAACATAACCGCCCTGATACATGCCCCAGTCATTGATTTCTTCCATGACCAGATGAGCATCATAAACGTTATCTATCCAGGCAGGTACTTCTCCTACCTTGTATTTCTGCATTTCACCTGTAATGGCATCGCAGACAATAACTCCGGATACGCGAGGCATGATGTTTACCCATTTATACCGCAATGTCTGAATTACCCAATATGGGTTTCCCTTTTCATCCAGCTCAAATGACATGTCACCCAGAATTGAGAAAGGATTGGAAAGCTGGACGTGTCTCTTCAGATTGTCAAACAAATATGAAGACTGCAGGTATCTGATACCCTTCTCTGTCCTTACGACTTCAGCATCGCCCGTAGTTGTATCAACAATTACATATCCGGCCGTACCGCTGCGGTTTGAGAAGTATTTGTAAAAATCACGGTGATCCAGCGGTGTTACTCTGACAATGTTTCCCTTATAGTTGATCAGAGAATATTCATCGTTAATGGAAAACTGTGAGACCAGATCCGGGATCTGTCCTACTACCCTGTCTCCCACTTTCTGAGATGAGATCTTGTCAAGCAGAGGCAGATTGTCAAAATCAACTTCATGAATGTCATTTTCAAAAGAAGATTCATAAACTTCTATACGGCTGGCAAAAGCCTTGGAGGAAGTTATCGGTGATACCAGCGCCATACCTCCGAAGAAGACAGCTGCTCCTATGGCTACTATAAAGAGAGGCCACAGCGATTTGCCTTTGTTAAAGCCTTTCTTAAGGGCTGCTTTCTGAATGATTATATACAATGGTAACAGTACTGCCGGTCCGAAGAAAATCCAGAATGCCAGTGAACTGACATTAATAGGCGGCAGAATAAAGAGATAAGCTATTCCCCAGCCTAAGATCCACAGTATAACAGTTACTATTGATAACTTTTTAAACATGTAGCATCACTCCATTCAACAAACATTATATCATATCCTGCAGAATTGAAAAGAAAGCCGGTTTTTTACCGGCTTATTTCATATTAAGATCTCTTCTGATCGATCCGTGTCTGGACTGTACGTTTTTACTCCAGTTCGGACCCTCAGCGTAGAGTTTTGCCAATTCGGCTAATGCTGAAGGAACGTCAATTCCCTGCGGGCAGGCATGTGAACACTGTCCGCAGCCAATGCAGTTGGCAGGTTTCTTGTCCTCATCAAGACCGTCAAGTCTTACTGATGCAGTAAGAGATGTAGCATATTTATAGTCATTATAGCATTCCAGCAGATAAGGAATATTCAGTCCCATCGGACAGCCATCGCAGCAGTAGCGGCATCCTGTACAAGGAACACCCTTTTTCATTTCATCGGCTATTTCAAACAGCACTTTCTTTTCCTCATCGCTTACCGGATTGAATTCCTTAAAAGTGTTGAGGTTGTCTTCTACCTGAAAAACCTCATTCATGCCTGAAAGTATTACTTTGATATTCTCAATTCCCTGCAGGAATCTGAAAGCAAACGAGGCATCAGAAGCATCAGGATCAAACGCTTTCAGTCTGGCAGATTGATCTTCATTCAGTACAGCCAGTTTTCCGCCTCTGCATGGTTCCATGACCCATACCGGCAGACCGTGTGCTGTGATTATCTCATATTTCCTTCTGGCATCCTGTAAGGTCCAGTCAAGATAATTGCACTGGATCTGTACGAATTCAAAAACACCTTCATGTCTGTTCAGAAAATCTTCAAGAAGCTGAGGACCGCCATGGAATGAAAAACCGAGATGTCTGATCTTCCCCTGCTTTTTCATTTCAACTATGTCAGGAATAATATGATACTTTTCGTCTTCATATATCTTAACAGACCATTCAGTAATGTTATGAAGCAGATAAAAGTCAAAGTATTCCGTACGGCATTTCTTAAGTTCCAGATTAAACAGTGCGATATTATCGACCGGCCCGGGTAAGGAATGTCCCGGAAATTTGTCAGCGAGATAATAACTGTCACGCGGATATCTGGATAAGGCTTCAGCGACGGCCAGTTCAGATTTGCCGTTAAGATATGGATAGGCAGTATCAAAATAGTTAACGCCTCTGGAAATGGCCAGATCAAACATTTCATTGACTTTCTGCTGATCAATTTCTCCATTCTCATCAAACTTGAAACGCATGCAGCCAAATCCCAGTCTGGATATTTTCATGTCCTGAACATTACTGTAAATCATATTGTTTTCCTTTCTAAAAAACGGGGAAATAAATCCCCGTTTAAACATTTATTCAGCTGTGTAGTTATCAAAATAACCCTGAACCAGAACCACAGGAGTTCCCTTGTCTCCGGAACCGCTGGTCAGGTCGCATAATGAACCGATCAGGTCAGTAAGCTGTCTAGGAGTAGTTCCCTCAGATTCCATCCTGCCAACCAGATTCCGATCCTTTGCTTTTATCCTGTCTTCAATGGCCTTCTTAAGTTCAGCACCTGATAAGCCGGCAAAATCATTGTCAGCCAGATATTTCAGCTTAAGTTCATTAGGTGTACCCTGTAATCCCTTTGTTGAGGCTGGGGAAACAACCGGGTCAGCAAGTTCCCAGATCATTCCTACCGGATCCTTGAAGGCACCATCACCGTATACCATTACTTCAACATGTTTTCCTGTTCTTTCAAGGATCTGCTGTTGAACATCTTCTACGACATCAGTGCAGTCACGCGGGAACAGCTTAACAGAATGTTCTGTAGCCTTGTTTGAGCCTAACAGACCGTATCTTTCGTTGTATCCAGAACCGTTAATTGGTTCGGTATTGAGATCATCCATTGAATAGACATTAGCGCCAGCTTCCTTAAGAATGCGCTTATTTCTCTTTCTGGTATGAATATCACAGTTAATCACATTGTTAGTATATTTTAAAATTTCAACAGCATGGTTAGCGAAGATTACTTCTACTTCACAGCCTGTTTCAGTAATAAGATCACTGTAGTACTGTACATAGTCAACTCCGGTAAACGGATGCTTGTTTTCGCCAAACATGTCTCTGTATTCCTTAAGTGTCAGTACAGTTGAATATGGATTGATATTCTTACTGTCAAGCTGATCTTCAGTCAACAGCTGGTTTCCTACCTCGTCTCTCGGATAAGAAAGCATTAAGACAATTTTCTTACATCCCATTGCTATTCCTTTTAAACAGATAGCAAATCTGTTTCTGGAAAGAATCGGGAAAATAACGCCAACAGTTTCACCGCCCAGTTTTTTTCTAACATCTTCGGCTATGTCATTAACACTGATGTAGTTGCCCTGGCTTCTGGCTACTACTGATTCTGTAATAGCGATAACATCTCTGTCTCTGATTTCAAAGTTATCAGTTTCGGCAGCAGTTAAAACGCTGTTTACAACAATACCTGCCAGATCATCTCCCTTGCGGATGATTGGGCAGCGGATTCCTCTTGAAACAGTTCCAACATTTCTGGTCATTATAATTCACCTCTCCCTGAAGTACGTAATAATTCTATAACAAAACGTTTTCCTTGACAATAAAACAGATTTTCTGATTTATCATTAATTTTTTATAATTAATGCTATCTTTTCAGCAAGCTTATTGTATATGTGCTCGTTGAACCATTTCTCATTTGAAACAGTTGTCAGCATGTCCAGCGGGAACCACTTTACTCCCCTGTTTTCATCAGGCTTGATCCTTAATGGAGCATTGCTGTCAGCTTCCAGCAGATATGTAACATTAAGGTGCAGATGTGAAGACACATATTCGCCTCTTTTGAAATGTCCGCTTACAGGCAGTACTTCAACAGAGAGTATATCGTCAGTGATAAAGTCAATATCTTCCAGTCCGGATTCTTCACTTACTTCCTTTAAAATAACCCTTTTCAGATCACTATCTCCGTCAAGATGTCCTCCCATCCAGCTCCAGCTGTTATATATGTTATGGTATATGAAAAGGAACTGATCTCTGGTTCTGTTAAGGACTATGGCTGATACAGTAAAATGAGCATAGTTCTCCCTGCCATACAGCGGCAGACCGGTCCTGATAAAGTCCAGAATCAGTGCCTTGTCTTTTTCTTCTTCCTCATTAAAAGGTACGTAGTTTTCAATAATTTTTTCCATAGTTAAATGATAGTTTATATTGTAAATTTGTTAAATAGAGTATGATAGAAATGTAAAAAAGAACATAAACATATGCTGAGAGAATTTGAATACCATATTGACTGTGATCACAAATCCATAAAAGAGTTTCTTCTGAAAATGGAATACTCAAAGAACTGTCTTTCTTTCCTTAAACAGAATGAAGGTGTTTTTCTTAATGGCGATCCGGCGAAAATGACTGAACCACTTCAGCCCGGAGATGATCTCAGAATAGTTTTTGACGAACATGACAGTAATGACCTGGTTGTAGATACTGATATTCCTGTTGATATCGTTTATGAAGATGAAGATATCATAGTTGTAAATAAACAGGCCGGTCTTCCGGTTCATCCTTCCTATTTCAATTACACTCACAATCTGGCTAATGCGCTGTCCTATTATTATCACAGCCGCAATGAAAACTATATCAACCGCTGTATAACCAGACTTGACGGTGATACTTCCGGACTGGTCCTGCTGGCTAAGAATCTTTACAGCTGTGCCATACTGCAGAAAAGACTCAGACAGCACAGAATCTATAAGGAATATACTGCAATAGCAGAAGGAAACTTTGATACCGTTTCAGGTATTATTGATGAACCTATTGCCAGGATATCGTCAGATACCATGGAAAGATGTGTCAGAGAAGATGGGCAGCCATCAGTAACTGAATATCATGTTACTAAACAGATCCCGGGATATTCCCTGTTACGAATTATCACTCATACCGGCAGAACGCATCAGATCAGGGTTCATATGGCATATATCGGTCACCCTCTTATCGGCGACTGGCTTTACAATCCAGACAGCAAGATCGTTTCCAGACAGGCTCTGCATGTTTCACTGTTAAGTTTCCAACATCCTGTCACCGGTGAAGAAATGACGTTTACCTGCGAATTGCCTGATGAAATAAGAGTTGAAGGTCTGGTATAAAAAAGGAAGTATTACCTTCCCTATACTCCAATCAGTATGTTGAGATTTCTGATGTTATTGTCAGAAATCTTTTTGTTTACCATGTGAGCTGCTTTTTCAAGATCATCTGTTTCCTTTTCGATCAGATCCTGCTGCAGCAGTTCCGATACAATCAGACTGACAACATTGTTTATCATTTCCGTTTTTGATTTAACCTCTTCAGGACTGTTGCCGCTGTTGAGCAGATATTCCAGAAAATCAGCAATATAAGACATCCTGTCGAGTTCTCTCATGGCACGGAATACCCATTTATAATAAGGACAATACTGTCTGTTAAGCAGAAAAACAGTCTTATACGCATAAGTAACAAATTCGCTGACAGCCAGCTGAGCTGCACCGTGATCGTTTCTGTTAAGACAGCGCAGATAATTATACTGTCCGCTCTGATTCATCATGATCAGATTTCCAGCCAGCTTCTTCAGTCTGATGTCTTCAGGATAATATGAAAGCCTGTTTCTGATTTCTGTCAGCAAGCCGTAATTATCGGAAAAAATCTCACCGTTTACAGTTTCAAGCAAAACGTGTTCAGGAAGAGAGAACCACTGACTCAGAGTCAGATTACCGTCACTGCTTCCTGTTCTTTCGCTGAAGTATTCACTTATATTAAATACTCCATGACGGTTTCCGCCTACCGGTGACAGCAGGCTTTTTGAATAACCCATGAATTCCCTTGGCAGCTTATTATAGGCTCTTTCCAACTGAAACAGTGTTTTACTTTCAATTTCATCAGGAACGAAAATGCAGAATCCCGGTTCAAAGTCATGATCCTGAGATATCTCATCATCATATCCATAACACTCGGAGCCGGAACCAAAAAGACCGACAGCCAGTTTATCGGCAATATCCGAAAACTGACTTTCAATCATATCCTTTCCGAATTGTTCATAGTACTTTCTTGACAGTTCAAGCCCTTTCATTTATTCCTCTGATCCTTTTCTTAAGCTCTTCAGCGTAATCATACCACTGGAAGTATTCAAATATTGGATAGCATTTATCGGCTACAAAGGCATAATAACTGTTTCTTGGCAGTTCTTCACTGTCCAGACACAGCTGCGCATTATACATTAGAGGAACTGCCAGGTTCTCTGTTTCCTCGTTAATTCCCTTTTCCTTCAGCATTGCATCGACCATATTAAGATATGTTATCGCTTTTTCCAGTTCTCCCTGCGGACAACTGTCCAGCAGCCGGAGTGCATCATGATACAGCTTATCTGCTTCACTGAATCGGTTTAAAGATACCAGGGCAATAGCCATGTTATTGTATAGACCGGCCAGTTTAAATTCATTATTGGTCTGATTGTCCTCATATATTATTCTGGCTTTTTGAAACAGATCAAGACTCTTTTCAACATCACTGAAAGCCGTATAGACAGTAGCGGCATTTGTATAGCAGGTTGCCCCGCTGACTGTATCCGCATATTCTAGAGTATCAAGCATTCCCAGGGCCTGGTTTACTGCCTCATAAGCTTTTTCCTTATTGCTGAGCTTGCGGTAAAAACCCATCATTTCGTTATAGACCATGAATTCCCCCTGCTTATCACCACAGGCTCTGGCTTCGCTGATCCAGTATTTCAGCATCCGCTCGGCGTTACCATATTCTTCCTGCCCCATCAGTTCATCAAGTTTCTGTGAGATTCGCTGCTGAGGGATTCGCTGGATCTTCTGATTCGTTCCAATCGGTTTATCACAGATCACGCATTCTGGTTCAACATAATCTTCAGGTTTCAATACTTTACTGTTCATGTGTTTTCTCCGCATTTCTACTAAGGATATCATACTACAAAGTAATGTTTTAAATAAATTGAATTGGTATATAATTAGATTATGAATATCGGTGTATTTGATTCAGGTGTCGGAGGATTAACCGTATTGGAAGAAATAGTCAGACTTATGCCAAACTATGACTATATTTTTTATGGTGATCAGAAGAACAATCCGTATGGAGAGAAAACTGATGAGGAACTGCTGCAGATCACATCTTACATTGTTGATTATCTTGTCTCCAGAGACTGTAAAGTGATCGTAATAGCCTGCAATACCGCTACGACCAGATGCATGAAAAAGCTGAGAAAGAAATATCCTGATATCGTGTTTATCGGTACCGTTCCTGCTGTCAAGGTAGCCTGTGACAATGATTCCAGAAATACACTGGTAATGGCTACACCGGCTACAATCCATTCTGAGCGTGTTCAGGAACTCATCTTAGACAACAAAAAAGAGACGCAGAACATATATCTCGCCCCTTGTTACGGTCTGGCTAATGCCATTGAATTCAATGAAGATGAGAAAATAGATGAGATACTGCAGGATCTCTATGAAACCTATAATGAAAATGACATTGACTGTATTGTTTTAGGCTGTACCCATTATCCTTACATAAAGGACAGCATTCAGAAACTGTTCCCGGAAGCTGCTCTTGTTGACGGCAACAATGGAGTTGCCCGAGAAGTAAGACACCAGCTGCAGCTGATGGACAGATATGTTGAATCTGATAAGGTTGGTACAGTTGAAATTATATTTGACAGAAAATAAAAGCTGATATGATCATTGCATATCAGCCTTTTTTTTCATTGAGTGATTTAGAATAACATTGGCACTGATGTCACCCGTGACATTCAGTGTCGTATACAGCATATCCAGGATCTTGTATATTCCGGCGTACATGCCGATGAAATCCAGCGGCAGTCCCATCATTTCAAGATAGGTAGCCCCGATCACTACACCGCCATTAGGAATGCCCGGTGCTGACATGTTAAGAGCTACTGCTGTTACAAGCATATACAGATACATGCTCAGGGTCATGTTAACACCAGATATCCCGGCACAGAACAGTCCCAGCAGACTGAATGATACTGCCCCTCCGCACATATGGATCGTGCAGCCGAGAGGCACCACGATATCAGTGATCTGCGGATCAATATCAAGATCTTCCTTACACAGCTTGATTGTATATGGCAAGGTAGCAGCACTGGAACATGTTGACAGTGTCATCATCCAGATAGGATATATCTTGCGGAACAGTTCTCTGACCGACAGCCTGCAGAAGATCTTGATCGGTACCATCATGATGAATACCAGAACAGCTATGCCGCAGATATATGCGGTCAGAATGTATTTCAGACCAGCTAATAACGTGTCGATTCCGAATCGGTAGATGCTGACGGAAATCAGCGAGAATACAGCTACCGGAGTAACATAGATGAGATATCCCAGTATCTGATAAAGAAAATCTCTGACCTTTGTTACATATCTGATGAATGTCTCTGCCTTAAGTTTATGAGTAACAATACCAGTCAGGTATGAAACTACAATTACGAAGAACAGATATTTGCCTGTCAGCAATCCCTTGATGTCTTTCGGGATAAGATTGATTATCAGGTCAATGAATCTTATCTCCTGCGGTGTAACACTGCTGGATGTATCAATGAAGGTAAATCCCTTAGCCGGATCAATAACGGTTATGATCGCGGATGAAAGCAGGAAACTGAGAATAAACATCACCATAAACAGGAGCACTGTCTTCAATACCAGCCCTTCCGTATTCCGGGCTGACTGGTAAACGGAAACACTTATGGAAGTGAAGATTACCGGTAGTATCATATACTTGAGAAAAGTCAGATAGAATGTGCCGATAAATTCAGTCTTCAGAACGAGTTCCCTGGTAACCAGACCATAGACAATACCGGCAGCCAGGGCTATCAGAGTAATTATACTAATCTTTTTCTTCATAGTACTTTCTGAACCTTTCCATAGCCTGACGGCTGTTTTCTATAGTACCCAATCCGCTTACTCTGAAATATCCCTCTCCCTTGGTACCGAAAATGGCACCCGGCACGATAATGACGTTAATGCTGTTAAGTATTTTTCGGAAGTAATCAAAGCTGCTGATGTCTTCTTTGTTTCTGACCCAGATGTATGGGCTGTCAATGCCTCCTGTTACTTCAAAACCAAGTTCTTCAAAACTGTTTTTCAGATAGGTTATGTTTTCCTTGTACAGTCTGATATTTTCACTTATGAGTTTCTGACTTTCCGGCAGGAAGACTGCAACAGCTCCTTTCTGAGCAACATATGATGCACCGTTAAAGCGGTTGATGGTTCTTTCTTTGTATAATACGGTATCGATTTCCTTCGGCAGGACAAAATATGAACATCTTAGACCTGTAAATGAGGCCGTCTTGGAGAAGCTTCTTAACTCTATTGCACATTTCCTGGCTCCTGGTATTTCATAAATGGATTCAGGCACGTCAGGGCTGCTTACGAAGGCTTTGTAGACGTTATCGAAGATGATGCAGGCATTTTCCTTCAGAGCATAGTTTACCCAGCCGGTAAGCTCTGTGTAATTCATGGCAGTGCCAACCGGATTACATGGTGAACAGATGAATATGATATCATAGTGTTCTTCAGGAATGATCATTCTGAAATCCTGATCCAGCGGTGTGTAATATACTTCCCTGGAAAGAGCGAATGCCGCATTGCGGTATATAGGGTATGTAGGATCCCGCAACAGTATCTTACTGTTGAAATCAAACAGTTCAAGTATGTTTGTGCAATCAGATTTAGTACCGTCTGATACATATATCTCTTCAGCAGTAAAACCATATTTTGCATATTCATTATCCAGAATGGCTTTTCTTAATTCCGGAATGCCATAGTAATTGCCGTATCCGGAGAAAGTTGACATGTCAGCCAGATCATCAACAGCCTTATGCATGGCTTCAATTACCGGTCTGACAACAGGCTTTGATACATCCCCTATTCCTAATGAAATAACATCCCGGTCTGGATGCTGTTGTCTGTATTCTCTGACATAAGCGCTGGCGCTTGAAAAGGCATTAACCTTATCAATTTTCAAGATGTTTTTATTAAGCATACATAAATAATACACTTTATCTTTTTAAAAGTAAAAGATAAGACAGCTAAAGCCCGGTTACCCGGGCTTTTAATACAGTATTCTCTTTATTGTATGAGTTTCGTCATCCAGTTTATATGTGATCGAATCTTCCGTGATTTCCGTTACTCTGGCTTTTGTGAGCCGGCGCACTTTTTCATACTGTTCGATCTTCTTTTCGTCATATTTGCTGAAGTTATCTGATGTCAGCAGAATACCAGATAATAAAGCATTTACCGTAAACAGGTATTCCTTTTCTTCCTCTGTAAGAGATAGATTATCATCTCTTAAGAAAAAGACATCAGGGTCATTTCCCCAAGCTCGATGATTGAGATGACGGCGGTAAATGGTATTGCTGATGGACTGTTTGGTTGAAACTCTCTCTCTGTGGATAATGCGCATGTACAGCTTGTCGTTCCAGTCCAGACCGACATCGCAGCCGATACGGCAGTAATCAACAAGGCCGAAGGCCGGCATCAGCGGTACACCGCAGCCTAAGATCAGCTTATCACCGCATATTTCTCTTAACCATTTCATGGCATCTATCATTTTGGCTGCTCTTGATTTCTTAGCGTCACCAAACGGGGCTCCGCCATAAAGGAAATCCAGTTTGACTAGATCAAAATTCCATTCATTGAACACACGGTCAAAAGTCTTTTCAATATATTTTCTGACATTCTTGTTATCGAGATCCAGAGAATAGAAGCCTCCCCAGTTGGAGCCGTCCGACCAGTTTTCACCATTGACCTTCAGGAACCAGTCCTGATGTTCCTGATAGATCTTGCTTCTGGCTGTAGCAACAAACGGTGCCAGCCACAGTCCGCTCTTGAAACCATAGGAATGGATCTTATCACTGATGGATTTCATTCCATCCGGGAATTTGACAGGATCAGGTTCCAGCCAGTCACCTACTGTAGGCTCCCAGCCGTCGTCGATCTGGAACAGGTCTCCCTTTTTAAGTAGCTTCTTGCAGCCTTCAAGGTCATCCTCAATACTCTGAATGTTGATATCTTCATAACGGTTATACCAGCTGGAATATCCGAAAAGTTCCTTGCTGGTACGCTGTTTGATGTTCAAAAGTTCAAACCATCTGTCGAAAACCTGTTTTTCCGTTCCTTCAAGATAGCAGAAATTGAAGGCATCAAATGTTCCTGAATTTTTTACTCCGGCGCAGTCTCTGACAAGTTTCAGTTCCCCTTTGCGGCTGTCGTAATAGAATATTGTGTATCCCGGATATTCATCCAGGGAAGCAAACAGCTGATACTTTTTCTCGTTACGGAAATAACAGTAGGAAAAGCCGTGGAAATGCCCCTTTTTGTTATCGTAGTTGACAAAGTGATAGTCAGCATAGCGGTCCAGTCCAAACTGCCTTATTCCAAATGCAGGAGTATGAACAAGGCCTCTGATTCTGTCCTTTACCGTATATTCAGGACAATAAGTCCAGCTCTGATATCCGTTAAAGAACATTTTCTTAGTTGGTGAAATCTTTATTACGGCAGATACATCGTTAAGTGTACCTTTGAAATTAGTCTGAATAAGATTAACTTCCTGAAGATCAGCTTCTCCTGATATGTCATTTACTTTCCATTGTATCTTTCTGTTTTCCATGCTTACCCCTCTGCATTAAAACTTATAATGACCGGTTCAAGGCCGTTGGCAATAACTCTAACATTACCCGGGCCTGAAGTTCCATTTGTTTTTACATAGGCACCGCTGCTTCCGCCTTCAAGTGTAGCCAGTGAACTGCCAATAACCTCAACTGATCCGGATGCTTCAAACTGTACCGGAATCTGATTGTATGGAGCCAGATTACCGTATTCATCCAGTACTCTTACACGGATGGCGGCCATGTCATATGTATCTTCTTCCTTGAGATCAGTTTTGCTGACTTTTACATCAAGATGTAGCTTACATGACTGACCAAGAGTCTTTGTTATAACAGGTTCACCATTCTTTATACCTTCAAAGGTCCAGATCGTTGATTCACCGCCCCAGTTTCCTACATATTTGCCAAACAGTGCAACACCATCAGAATACTTCATGCCGTATCTGACCATTGCCCAGCCCATCTTCAGCATATCTTTTGTAGGCATATTGCTGTAACCGTTAATAGCAGCTGATCTGAGACATTCGTGCAGTATTTTTTCCTTGTTTCCAGTGAAACCTTCTTTTGTTTCAAGCAGCTTTCCGATAGTGTCATCAACAACTAACGGTGCGTGTTCAAGAGATGTAAACTCACTGACAGATAGTTCAGTTACAAAATCACCATTCTTATACAGTTTTACTGAATCCATGTTGGTGAATACATATACCTTGCCTATTAATCCAGCCGGATAGTCACCGATATCCATGGTTGTTGAAAGCTCGAGAACAGGAATCTCATCCTGCTGTGAAGCATAAAGACTGCTGGCAAGTTTTGGATTTCTGAAGCCGTCCATGACGCCGTGATAGCAGACTCTGTCGCCTGAGCCAAAATCCTTATGAGTCGGATAGTCAAACATGCACCACTGGAAACATCCGCAGTGGGTACCGTCCTTTATTGCCTGATTCAGAACTCTGGCATGTCTTAAGGCATGCTCCTGTCTCTTTTCCCAGTTATCATATGGCTTTGTCGGGAACATATGTCCGTTTGCTTCAGATATAAGTAAAGGTCTGTTACCTTTAAATACTCTGTTTTTAGGCTTGGCGCCAGGGGTCTGTCCGTTATGTGAGAAATCATTGAAAGCATAAACATCTTCAAGCAGATGACTGTTTTCAAGATATCTTACACCGCTTGTGCATCTGGATGGATCAAGTTCATGAGCAACCTTGTTAGTGACTTTGTAGAATACATCGTCATCCTGGCTTTCATTTATTCTTACACCCCACAGGAAGATAGACGGATGGTTGCGATACTGTCTGATCATTTCCCTTGTCATTCTGATAGCATGCTTCTTCCAGGCATTATTGCCGATATGCTGCCAGCCAGGTATTTCGGTGAATACCAGCAATCCGATTTTATCGCAGGCATCAATGAAATGCTGCGACTGCGGATAATGTGATGTTCTTACAGCCGTACATCCGAGTTCCTCTTTCAGAATACGTGCATCTTCATACTGCAGAGATTTAGTTGCCGCATATCCGATATACGGATAACTCTGATGTCTGTTTAAGCCTCTGAAGAACATTTTCTTGCCGTTAAGATAGAAATCATTGTTATCAAAGGTAACGGTTCTGAAACCAAAAACAACTTCTCTGGATTCATCATGTCCCTTCAGCATTACTTCACATTTATACAGATTAGGATGGTCAAGATCCCATGGTTTTACACTGGTTAGAGTAACTTCAATCTTGTCTTTTTCAGTTACTGATTCAAAGATTATTTCATCATCACAGGTTTTGATTCTAATGATTCTTTCCTGTTTTGATTCGGTCTCTATATTGATAACAGCTTTATTAAGTTCCGGAGTATAAACAAAGGTATCTTCTATGTATTCTTCATCAACAATATCCAGATATACCTCTCTGTAAATACCGCCATATGTCAGATAATCGATAACATATCCAAATGGCGGTATCTCACCGTTTTCCGTTGTGTCAAGTCTGACAGCAACCGTATGAGTACAGCCAGGTTTAACATATTGCGTAATGTCTATACGGAAGGCTGTATACCCTCCCTTATGTAAACCGCACTGCTGTCCGTCAACATAGACAGTTGCGATGTGGGCTGCTCCGTCGAACTGCAGAAATACTTTCTTGTGTTCCAGATCTGCAGGCATGGTTATTTCAGTTGAATAACCGCAGATCATCTGGTAATCCTTATCATTTATATAGTGGTAATCAAGGATCCTGCAGGTATGCGGAATCCTCACTGTTTCCCCTTTTACACCGTATTTGAAATCATCGGTCCAATTCTCGTTAAAAGTCCAGTTATTGTTAAGAGATATCATATTATTATTCCTGTTTGTAACCCCTTTCATAAAGATTATAGCATAATCTTTGTTTTAAACTTACATAGAATAAAATTGTGTTATATTAATCTTAAGGGAGATTATTCATATGAATGTAAAAACACTAATTAATAATTTTAAAGCCGGAGATTATGACGGTATTCTTCTGGATTACTATGTTGATGAATCCCTTCTCAACTATCAGAGAAAGAGATATGTTAATCTGCTTAATGAATACCTTGACAAGTTCGGTGATGATGAAGTAGTAGTATTATCTGTTCCGGGACGCAGCGAGATTACCGGTAACCATACTGACCATCAGCATGGATGCGTCTTAGCCTGCTCCATCAACCTGGATATTATCTGTGTTGCCAGCAAAGCTGCCAGGACAGAGATCTATTCCAACGGTCAGTTCATCAGCAATGTATCTGCTGAAGACACTGAATTCAATCCTAAACAGCAGCATACTTCTGCCGCTCTGGTCAAAGGCGTCATGTACTGTTTCAAACAGGCTGGATATAAGATCGGCAACTACAGAGCAGTTATGAGATCAGATGTTCTGGTTGGTTCAGGCTTATCAAGCTCAGCTGCCTTTGAAGTAATGATCGGTAATATTCTCAATACCCTTTTCAATGAAAACAAAGTCGACAAAGTGGAAATTGCCAAATTCTCTCAGTATGCTGAAAACAAGTATTTTGGCAAGCCATGCGGTCTGATGGACCAGTGTGCCTGTGCTCTTGGCGGTATTGCCTACATTGATTTCAATGACCCTTCTGATCCGAAGATCGAACAGGTCAACTTCAACTTCAAGGAACACGGTTACAGCCTCTGCATCGTCAATACCGGTGGTTCACATTCCAAACTGACTGGTGAATATGCCGCTATTACCGATGAAATGAGACAGATCGCCAATTTCTTCAATGAAGATTTCCTGAGATATGTTACCCCTTCTCAGATCATAAACAATGCCAAGCTTCTGCGCGATAATTATGGCGACCGTGCAGTCATGAGATCATTGCACATGATTTATGAAAATGAACGTGTTAACAGACAGCTGGAAAATCTTCACAATGATGACATTGCCGGATTTATCAATACCATTAAGGAGTCCGGTAACAGTTCATACAAGTATCTGCAGAATGTTTACAGCAGCGCTGATCCTGTTCACCAGCCTATTGCTCTGGCCCTGCAGTTATCAGAACAGTTCCTGGATCAGGAAGAAGCATGCCGTGTCCATGGCGGAGGTTTTGCCGGTACTATTCAGGCATTCGTCAAGAACGAACATGTTGCTGCTTATAAGAAATACATTGAAAGAGTATTCGGAGAAGGTTCCTGCATTGTAATGCAGATCAATAATCACGGGAGCGACAGAGTTATATGATCAGAAAACCTGAATCATTCGGAATCGTAAAAGATACCGAAGTATATCTTTATACCATAAGTTCAGATAAACTGATTGCCAGAATCTCCGATTTCGGTGCCACTCTGGTTCAGCTGTTCTATTGTGATGGCGATAATAAGACCAACATTGTATGCGGCTATGATACTGTAGAACCATACATAATGAATGACAGTTACATGGGTGCTGTTGTTCTTCCATGTGCAAACCGTACCAGAAACGCAGTTTTCAAGCTAAATGGAAAAGAATACCATTTACAGCAGAATGACGGCAAGAACAATCTTCATTCTTCTCTCCCTGACGGCAGTGCTCAGGCTATCTGGACTGTAGAGAACTATGCCGAAAATTCACTGACCTTAAAGCTGAGTTATAACGATGGTGATCTGGGCTTCCCAGGCAACAGAGTTTTCATGGTAACTTATGAAATCAAAGATAGTGATCTAACTATCAGCTACAGTGCAATCAGTGACAAGGACACTGTTTTCAATCCAACTAATCATTCATATTTCAATCTCAACGGTCAGGGTACAGTTCTTGATCATCAGCTGAAAGTATATTCTCATAATTTCACTCCAAACGATTCAACAAGCGTTCCTGTAGGTGAAATCAGGCCTGTTGATAACACTCCGTTTGATTTTACTGAATTTAAGCCTATCGGTAAGGATATAGAACAGGATTATGAACAGCTCGTTTTCGGCAAAGGATACGATCACAACTGGCTGATTGACGGGTTTGACGGATCAGTAAAACTGATTGCTGAACTGTACAGCCCTGCCAATGGATTATTACTGAAGACCTATACATGCTGTCCGGGTATTCAGATTTATACTGCTAACTATCTGAATAACGAAAAGTACAGCCCACGCGATGCCGTATGTCTGGAAACACAGTATACTCCTGATGCGATTAACCTCGACAACATGGTAAAACCGATCCTTACAGCCGGTAAATGGTCTACTGTAGTAACTAAATATGCAGTATCAAAAAAGGAATCATAGAAAGCTATAATTCCTAAAGATTGAATATCATAATTACACCAATTGTATTAATAGCCAGATTGGCACATCCATGTATGAGCCAGCTGGCTTTTAATGTACCGAATTTCATTGATACCCACTGCAATATCATACCGCAGCCTGCCAGCCCCGCTATGCATATCACAAATATCAGCGGATTGAACCAGTTGGAGACAATGCCTATATGATACAGTGCGAACAGTATGGCAGACACAATAACCCCAACGTTCTTCCTATTATCTGTCTCAAACAGATGATAGATGAATCCTCTGAAGAAAGCTTCTTCAATAAAGGAATTCACAAGAATGATATAGGCAAATATGTACAGACAGTTCTGCCTGGTCAGATGCTCCTTATTCATGAGATTATTGCGTATCTGATCAAGATCGATACCGTTACGGAATATCATAAAGACTATGATTATGCAGCAGTATGCCCGGAACATTCCGAAATACAGAAATCTAGCTGAATTCAGTTTATGTAATCTGATAATTTCTGAAATCCTTTTTTTAGAAATATAGGAGTAAAGTACCATCGGCAACGAAAGCAGCAAAAGCTTTAGACAGCTTTTGACTGCATAACCAGGTTTTACATACTGTTCAATAACTGTCAGAATAACCAGACATATGACTGAAACAACAAGAGACAGTATCGTATTTTTCTTCATTTCCTTTAAGCTGCTGCCGCTGCAGCTGCAGCATCCCTGCTCCGCTGCATCCTGAGAATAACATACAGCAGTACATTATCTATAAGATTACTGTCATGACTGTTATTCTTAATTACCAGCATGATGGCATAGAGAATTCTTTCTTCTCCGAACATACTCCATCCTCTGAAATTCGGATATGAACTCAGATATAATTCAGCCTGATTAATCTGATCAATAATGTCAGCATCATCCATTTCAAGTAAGGAAAGAACTGCCAGAATTTCCAGATGGTAATATTTGGAAACCTTGATGCCGTTAGCCTTTAAAAGATCATATATCTCCAGGAAACGGTTGGTTTTTTCTCCCGGTGAACTCATGTTCAGAGCCAGTATATGGCTTAACTCCTGATTCTGTGAGCTGCGGAACTGTTCCTTAAGGATCCGGAAGGCTTCATCCATTTCAAGCAGAATATCATCAACATTAATATCTGACACTGCCAGCAATGCCGCAAAGATCATGTCATAATCTGCAGTCAGCCATGAATGGTCTCTCTTCATCTGTTCATATATCATTTTGGTTTTATCGATATAGCGGCGGTATTCCTTAGGCTCTTTGTTTTCCATGATTATCATTGCGGAGACAGCTTTATATGAACTGGAAAACAGCCAACTGGTTTTGATTTCCCGCATAATGGCTTTCAGTATTTCGTAGTATTCTGCATAATTGCCTGACAGCGCCATCTTGACACACAGTGATAATTCTATATGGGAACGCAATTCAGAAAAAATACCCTCGTTCTTTTTAATGAATTCCTTCATTTCCATAAGCTTTGATTCAGAAACATATGTATCCTCGCCAAGTAAAAATGTAGCCCGGCAGCACTGGTCAGTTATTGAAGACCATTTGAAGCAGTTTTTAAGCATTTCGCGACTATCTATAAACTTTTCACATTTTCTGTTCAGCTGTTCATTCATAAGCTATACCTCTATTTGTCTAATAAGTATTTTACTTTAACTGCCTGTATTGTTCAATGACAGGTATTCTGCCAAATAAAAAACTTCCTGTGATCCAGGAAGTTATTAGCTTAGAATATACCCTGTGCCATCATGGCAGTAGCCACTTTCATGAACCCGGCAATATTGGCACCGGCAATCAGATTGTAACCTAAGCCGTATTCTCTGGCGGCATTAACAGACGCCTCATGAATATTGATCATCATTCTTCTTAACTGATCGTCAACATCTTCCTTGGTCCACTGCAGTCTTTCGGAGTTCTGGGACATTTCCAGAGCTGATACACCGACACCTCCGGCATTGACTGCTTTGCTTGGAGCAACTATCAGGTGCTCCTGTTTAGCCAGATAATTAAGGGCTTCATTAGTCGTCGGCATATTTGCGACTTCTATATAGTACTTGACACCAGATGCGGCGATCTTTCTGGCACTGTTAATGTCAACATCGTTCTGAGTTGCTGCCGGCATGTATATGTCAACATCCTCAACACCCCAGAATTTCTCACCTTCGACAAACTCACAGTTGAATTTTTCAGCATAGCTGCGGCAATGCATCGGATCGTTCTGCCTCATTTCCAGAATGTAATTGAGTTTTTCCTCAGTAATGACACCCTCTTCATCATGAATGTATCCGTCCGGCCCTGAGATATATGTGACTTTGGCACCTAGCTGTGCTGCTTTTTTCATAATGCCCCAGGCAACGTTGCCATAGCCTGAAACACCGATCCTTTTACCTTTTATGGTGTCATTTTCATGTCTTAAGACTTCACACAGATAATATACGGCACCATATCCGGTAGCTTCCGGGCGGATAAGTGAACCGCCATAGCTTAATCCCTTACCGGTAATTACACCGTTTTCATAATTTTGCTTTATTCTTCGGTACTGTCCGAATAAATAACCTATTTCTCTGGCACCTACGCCCATATCCCCGGCCGGAACATCGACATCCGGTCCGATGAAACGATATAAGGCAGTCATATAACTCTGACAGAATCGCATGATTTCAGCATCAGATTTTCCGCTTGGATCAAAGTCTGATCCTCCCTTTCCGCCTCCTATTGGTAATCCTGTAAGGCTGTTCTTGAATGTCTGCTCAAAAGCCAGGAATTTTATGATACTGTCATTGACGTTTTTCTGGAATCTTAATCCGCCTTTATATGGTCCGATTGCTCCGTTAAACTGACATCTCCAGCCTTTATTGGTATGAACTTTTCCCTCGTCATCAGTCCAGACTACTCTGAATGTGAACATTCTTTCTGGCTCTACCATTCTGTGCAGCAGATCAGCTTTCTCGTATTCCGGATGCTGATCAATGACCGGTGACAAGGATGTCAGCAATTCCTCAACGGCCTGGATGAATTCAGGTTCATTGCTGTTTTTTCCCTTTACATCATTAATTACTGTCTGTACGTAACTGTTCATATTATACCCCTGTTAGTTATCATTACACTTTTATTCTAGCACAGTACACAAAAATAAAAGGCCCATTTTTTGAAAGTTGTCAGATACATAAAAATAAACTTAAGAATACATAAAAAAAAGAGCTCTTACGAGCTCCGTATTTTATTCCCACTCAATTGTTCCGGTAGGTTTTGGTGTTATATCGTAAAGGACTCTGTTGACGCCGGAGACTTCACTGAGTATTCTGTCTGTTACCTTCTTTAATACTTCATAAGGTATTTCTTCGATAGTTGCGCTCATGGCATCGCGGGTATTAACAGCTCTTAAGATAACTGGCCACTGTTCACATCTGACGTTATCTCTGATTCCAACTGATTTGAGATCAGGAATAATAGTGAAATACTGCCATACCTTTCTGTCTAATCCGGCATTATGGAATTCTTCTCTCAGAATGGCATCTGATTCTCTGACAGCTTCAAGTCTGTCTCTGGTGATAGCACCAAGACATCTGACGCCTAATCCCGGACCCGGGAACGGCTGTCTGAATACCATGCTTTCAGGAAGACCAAGTGCTAATCCAACCTGTCTGACTTCATCCTTAAATAACAGTTTTACAGGTTCAACAAGTTCAAACTTAAGATCTTCAGGTAAACCGCCTACATTGTGATGTGCCTTAACAGGACCGCTTTCCAGAATATCAGGATAAATGGTTCCCTGAGCCAGGAATTCGATTCCGTCCAGCTTTCTGGCTTCTTCTTCGAATACTCTGATGAATTCTGCACCGATGATTTTTCTCTTCTGTTCAGGATTTGAAACACCGGCCAGCTTGTCCAGGAATCTGTCAACAGCATCAACATAAACAAGATTTGCAGACATCTGATTTCTGAACACCTGTATTACCTGTTCAGGTTCGCCTTTTCTTAACAGTCCATGATTAACATGAACACAGACCAGCTGATTACCGATTGCTCTGATCAACAAAGCTGCAACAACTGATGAATCTACACCGCCAGATAATGCCAGAAGAACTTTCTTATCCCCTACCTGTTCTTTAATGGCTTCAATCTGTTCAGCAATGAATTTGTCAGCCAGTTCACGGGTAGTAATTCTTTCCATGCTTTCAGGTCTAACACTTGACATAATGAAACTCCTTTCAAAATATAATAAAAAAATTATAGCACTATTGGTTTTCCAGTAAAAGATTTTTGATATTATTAATCGCCATTAGTTTCCAAAATGATATAGAATAGAAATAGATAAATTCAACAAAAATAATACGGAGGTTTTTTCCATGACAGTAAATGACGGAAAGATGTGGGCTCTTGTCAAAAGCAGACCTGAAGAAGGTATCTGGATGGAGAGAGTTGATATTCCGAAAGTAGGTACCAATGACGTCAAAATCAAGATACGCAAAACAGCTATCTGCGGTACGGACGTGCATATTTATCAGTGGAATAAATGGGCACAGAATACCATACCTGTCGGATTGACGATCGGACATGAGTATGTTGGCGAAGTTGTTGAAGTCGGCCCTGGTGCCAGAGGTTTCAAACCCGGAGATATTGTTTCCGGTGAAGGACATATTACCTGCGGTAAATGCCGTAACTGTCTGGAGGGACACAAGGAAAACTGTGCCAATGCCAAGGGAGTCGGCGTCAACAGAAACGGTGCCTTTGCTGAATACCTCGTTATTCCTTATGTAAATGTCTGGCCTGTCAATCCGGAGATCGATGAAGAAATGTATGCGATCTTTGACCCTTTCGGTAATGCCACTCATACAGCACTTACCTATAATGTGTTAGGCGAAGACGTTCTTATTACAGGTGCCGGTCCTATTGGCTGCATGGCCGCAGCTATTGTCAAATTTGCCGGTGCCCGTCATGTCGTAATATCTGATTTCAACGATTACCGTCTTGATCTCGCCAGAAAACTTGGTGCTACCAGAACGGTAAATCTTAAAAATGAAACGATAGAAGATGTAATTCATCAACTGGGTATGACAGAAGGATTTGACGTTGGGCTGGAAATGTCCGGTGCTCCAAGTGCCCTTGATTCAATGATCCATAATATGAAGCACGGCGGCAAGATCGCTCTTCTCGGTTTACAGCCGGCGGATACAAAAGTAGATCTTGAAACCGTCATATTCAACGGTATATCACTGAAAGGCATTTACGGCCGTAAAGTATGGGATACCTGGTACTCCATGACTACCATGTTACAGGCTGGTCTGGATATCAAGGACATCATTACAGACAGAATCGATGTAAGGGATTTTGATAAAGGGTTTAAAAAGATGATTTCAGGTCAGTCCGGAAAAATAGTCATGGACTGGACTCACATAAATGATTAAGGGGGATCATATGTTAGAGAAAAAAGAAATATTGAAACTGTATTCTGATCAGGTACAGGAAATCAGAGATTCCGGATTATTCAAGGGTGAACTGATCATGTCTACACCTCAGAATGCACACGTAGAACTGGAAAACGGTCCGAAACTGCTTTGCATGTGTTCAAATAACTATCTGGGATTAGGTGATAATCCAAGAATCATAGAAGCTGCCAAACGCACTTATGACGAACGCGGATACGGCCTGGCTTCCGTAAGATTTATCTGCGGTACTCAGGATATTCATAAAGAACTGGAAAAGACCATTTCGGAATTCCTGCAGACTGATGACACCATTCTTTATTCATCCTGCTTTGACGCCAACGGCGGACTGTTTGAAACGATACTGACAGCTGAAGATGCAGTTATATCAGATGAACTGAATCACGCTTCAATCATTGACGGTGTCCGTCTGTGCAAGGCAAAAAGATACCGTTATCTAAATAACAATATGGAAGATCTGGAGCAGAAGCTTATCGAAGCTGATAATAATGGCGCAAGGATCAAATTGATCGCTACTGACGGCCTTTTCTCCATGGATGGTATAATTGCCAACCTTAAGGGAATCTGCGATCTGGCTGATAAATATAACGCGCTGGTAATGGTTGACGACAGCCACGCAGTTGGATTTGTCGGTAAGCATGGCTGGGGCACACAGGAATACTGTGATGTCATGGGACGTGTTGATATCATAACCGGTACACTTGGCAAGGCTCTTGGCGGTGCCAGCGGCGGCTATACTTCCGGGCGTAAGGAAATAATAGATCTGTTAAGACAGCGCAGCCGTCCTTATCTGTTTTCCAATTCAGTCGCTCCTGCCATTGTCGGCGGTTCTCTGGAAATGTTTAAGATGCTGCAGGAAAGCACGGCTTTAAGAGACCATCTTGAAAATATTACCTCTTATTACCGTCAGCAGCTGGTTGAAAAAGGATTTGACGTAATACCTGGTGTTCATCCATGTGTTCCGGTCATGTTTTATGACGAAAAGCTTACCGCTGAATTTGCCAGAAGAATGGTTGCCAAAGGTGTATATGTTGTAGCCTTCTCCTACCCGGTAGTTCCTAAAGGTAAAGCTAGAATCAGAACGCAGGTCTGTGCAAACCATACCAAGGAAGACATCGACTTCGTTGTAAAGTGTTTCGAAGAGGTTCGAGACGAAATGAAAACTGAGTTATAAACTCAGTTTTTTAATGATTGTCTTTGTTCTTGACTATGACGTCGTGGGCTCCGCCTTCAACAATGCTTGTTGAGGATACCAGTGTCAGCTTGGCTTTTTCCTGGAATTCCTTGATCGTCAGAGCTCCGCAGTTGCACATAGTTGATTTTATTTTATATGTGGTTACAGCAACATTGTCCTTCAGACGACCGGCATAAGGAACATATGAATCTACGCCTTCTTCAAAAGACAGATGTCCGTCTGATTCATATCTCTGCCAGTTTCTGGCTCTGTTGCTTCCCTCACCCCAGTATTCCTTGACATAGTTACCGTTGATCATCAGCTTGTTTGTCGGTGATTCGTCAAATCTGGCAAAATATCTGCCTAACATGACAAAGTCAGCACCCATGGCCAAGGCTAATGCAATGTGGTAGTCATATACGATACCACCATCAGAACAGATAGGTACATAGATACCAGTCTCTTCAAAATATTTTCTTCTGGCTTTTTCAACTGAGATAACAGCTGTTGCCTGTCCTCTGCCGATACCTTTGGTTTCTCTGGTTATGCAGATACTGCCGCCACCGATACCGATCTTGACAAAGTCTGCTCCGGCATTTACGAGGAAACGGAATCCTTCTTCATCCACAACGTTACCGGCACCAACCTTAACGGTATCGCCATAGTTTTCGCGGATCCACTTGATGGTTCTTTCCTGCCATACGGTAAATCCTTCAGAAGAGTCGATACATAATACATCAGCACCGGCATTTACCAGAGCCGGAACTCTCTCCATGAAGTCACGGGTATTGATACCTGCACCGACAACATATCTCTTATTGCTGTCAAGCAGTTCATTAGGGTTTTCCTTATGTGAATCGTAGTCTTTTCTGAAAATGAAGTAACACAGATTCTGGTCATCATCGATTACTGGAAGTGTATTGAGCTTATGATCCCAGATCATATCGTTGGCTTCTGAAAGTGAAATACCCTCTTTTGCATATACCAGTGATTCAAACGGTGTCATGAATTCGTATACTTTAGTATCCATTGACATTCTGTTTATGCGGTAGTCACGGCTTGTTACAACACCGACAAGCTTACCGTGTGCGGTCCCGTCTTCGGTAACGGCCATTGTTGAGTGGCCTGTTTCACGTAATAAGTTAACAACATCCTGAAGAGTTGCATCAGGCTTAATATTTGAGTCTGAAACAACAAATCCGGCTTTATATGATTTGACCTTGGCAACCATTTCAGCCTGAGATTCGATTGACTGATTGCCGTAAATGAATGATATGCCGCCTTCCTTGGCCAGAGCGATTGCCATACGGTCACCTGATACTGACTGCATTATGGCGCTGACCATAGGTGTGTTCATCTTGATTGCAGGCTCTTCAACAGCAGGTCTGTATTTTACAAGCGGTGTTTCCAGATTTACGTTAGCCGGAATGCAGTTTTCATCAGTATAACCGGGAATAAGCAGGTATTCATTGAAAGTGTGTGATTCTTCTCTGTAGTAATGTGCCATGATAACTCCTCCCTAATTTATATACAATTATATCGATTTAAATGATTTTAGCAACAAAAAAAGAACCTATTGTTCTTTTTTCTTTCTGACCTCTCTTTCAGGCATAATATCCCTGAAATATGAGTACATTTTTCTGTCTGTGTTTTCGTCAATTCGATATCTTTCATTGTTGTTAAGATAGAGCATGACTTTATCGCCGCTATTGGTAATTCTGTACTCCCAGCCTTCAATCTCACTGAGATAAATCAGATCGGCATACTCATTGTTTTTGTCATTGTATATGACAAAGCAATTATCAAAGCCTTCAAAGCTTTTCTTATCCGTGCCAAAACAGTAGATCAGTGCATATATGGTAAAAATCCCAATAAGCAATACGCTTCTTGTCAGCAACACAATAAAAACCATAATCCAGGAAAAGATCATATTGCTTTTCTTTTTAGTGCTGATAGAACATCTGGTTTTACCCTGCGGAATATGTTCTATTCTGATTTTGTGAGATTTATGTTCAGACATATAATTTCCTAATCTAATTCTAGATTTTAAGGTATGTGTTTTCAATAAATTCCCACAATTTCACACACTAACACATGATGTTCAGTTAATATATGTTTTCGTCAGCTTCAAAAACAATTCCGGCACTTTTTCTGGCATATTCCAGCACAGTCACAACTGATTTAGTCTGCTTCAGTCTCCTGCTGTAGTGTTCCATATCTTTGTTGTCTATGATATCTCTGATATCTATCAGTGTATAGGCAAAACCATCATATGGCTGAGGACAGGAAATATCAGTGATTTCCTTTCTGGTGATAAGTTTCAGGTCTTCAATAACGCTTGGAGCTGTTTCGGTGAGGATCGATCCCCTTTCACCCTGTATCATGATATGTTTATTGCCGATTGAATTCTTGGAAACAATAACAGTAGCGTTGAAATTTTCATATTCCATAAGCAGTGTTCCGCTGATATCAACACCGGTAGGAAGTTTTGTAACATTATATGATACCTTTTTCGGCATGCCGAATAAGGCAATGAAAGCATTGACCGGATAAACTCCAAGATCCATCAGGGCACCGCCAGAGAATTTGGTAGTGAAGACATTGCCGACTGTTCCGTTAATGTAAGCATCAAATTTGCGTGAATACTGACTGTAGTTAGCTGAAGCAACGGAAACAGGACCGATGTCTTTCAGATGGTCCTTCATGCTCTTGAAGTTAGGCAGAGACTGAACACGGTCCATTTCAATGACAAATTTGCCTTTTCTGTTTGCCGTTTCCAATAGTTCGTTGAACTCTCTGACATTTGAGCAGAACGGCTTTTCCAGAATGGCATTCTTGTCATGCTCAAGAGCTTTCATGCCGTACTGATAATGCAGTCCGTTAGGCAAACCGACATAGACGGTATCAAAGCTGTCATCAGCGAGAAATTCATCATAGTCATCATATGCTTTGCTGATATTGTATCTGTTCTGAAACTTAACTGCTTTTTCAATTTCTCTGTGATATACGGCCTCAGTAATGACATCTGCTATCTCTGCAGCTACCATGAATGCATGAGAAATATCGCCAGTACCCAATACTCCGACTTTCATAAATGACCTCTTTCTATGAATTACAGTAATTCAATATTATGCTTATGACATAAATCAATCATGTCCTGCGGCCAGACAGAAGCCTGCACCTCACCGACATGTGCTTTATTTAATAATAACATACAAAGTCTTGACTGTCCTATTCCGCCACCCATGGTCAGTGGCAGTTCGTTGTTTAACAAGGCTTTATGGAATGGAAGATTTATTCTGTCCATGTTATTGCTCTTTTCCAGCTGATATAAAAGACTCTTGCTGTCAACACGTATTCCCATTGAGGAAATCTCAACAGCAGTATTCAGAATATCATACCAGAACAGCAGGTCCCCGTTCAGCTGCCAGTCATCATAGTCAGGAGCACGTCCATCATGCGGTAAACCGTCCGGCAGAGTATCTCCTATCTGCATGATGAATACAGTCTTTTTCTCTTTTACGATCCTGAATTCCCTTTCCTTGGCCGGCAGATCAGGATACATGTCATATAATTCTTTAGATGTTATGAAAAATACATCAGGTTGTTTGACAATAATATCCAGTTGCGGATAATTACGGCGAATCGCATCTTCAGTGTCAATGATCGCTTTCATGATGCGGTCGACTGTTCCCTTAAGGAATTCAATGTTTCTGTCTTCCTGTTCAACAACTTTTTCCCAGTCCCACTGGTCGACATAAATTGAATGAAGATTATCAAGACTTTCATCTCGTCTGATGGCATTCATATCGGTATAAATGCCCTTGAATCTTCTGATGCCGTAGTTTTTCAGAGCCATTCTCTTCCATTTTGCCAGAGAGTGAATGATTTCCATTTCTCCGTCAAGATCCTTGGCGGCAAATGTTATCGGTCTTTCATAGCCGTTAAGATTGTCATTGAGACCGCTGTCCTGACGAACCATCAAAGGTGCTGATACACGGGTCAGACTAAGATGATGAGCAAGCCGTCTTTCAAAGGTATCCTTTACAAGCTTTATGGCATATTCAGTATGAAGCAGATCAAGGCTGCTTTTATAGTTTTCCGGTATATACATATAATTCCCCCAAATAATCCAGGTAAAACAGATAAAGCTTAACGCTTACCATATGATTCTACTATAGATGTTCTTTCTTTGACAGCGAAAAAAGAAAAAGACCGCTTTCAGCGGTCATTCTTCTTTATGATAGATTTTCTGATCTGTAGTTCTTTTCACTGACTGTGAAGTTATCGCTGTCATCATCATAATCAACTACAAGTGTGGTGTTACCGTCAATGTTGTCCTTGATAATCTTGTATGCGATGGCTGTTTCGATATTCTGCTGAATATATCTCTTCAGAGGTCTGGCACCGTATTCGATGTCGCTGCCCTCTTCAATGATCTTCTTTCTGGCATATGGAGTCAGTTCAAGATTAATATTCTGATCGTTTAATCTGCCAGCCAGCTGACCTGTGAACTTGTCTACGATCTGTCCGACTACCTTTTCAGTCAATGGATTGAAAATGATGATATCGTCAATTCTGTTAACGAATTCAGGTTTGAATGATGACTTGACAATATCCATATAAGCCTGTTTCTTGCGTTCAGGATCTTTTTCAAAAGCGTACTGAGCACCAAGGTTGCTGGTCATGATGACGATGGTATTCTTGAAGTCTACGGTTACACCCTTTGAATCTGTTATTCTGCCGTCATCAAGTATCTGTAAAAGGATATTGAAGACATCAGGGTGAGCTTTTTCGATTTCATCAAGTAATACTATTGAATAAGGCTTTCTTCTGACAGCTTCAGTCAGCTGTCCGCCTTCGTCATATCCCACATATCCCGGAGGAGCACCTATCAGTCTGGAAACACTGAATTTTTCCATGTATTCACTCATGTCTATACGGACGATTTTGTTTTCGTCATCAAACAATTGTTCAGCCAGTGCTCTGGCAACTTCCGTCTTACCGACACCTGTTGGCCCCAGGAACATGAATGAACCTATTGGCCTGTTGGCATCCTGAATGTGTGCCTTGCTTCTGAGAACGGCATTTGATACCAGTTGTATTGTTTCATCCTGGCCCATGACTCTCTTCTTTAAGATATCCTGTAGGCCCAGGATCTTCTGTCTCTGTGTAGCCATAAGCTTGCTGACGTCTATGTGTGTCCATCTGGATACGATCTTGGCTATCAGTTCTTCATCGACAGTTTCCTGAATAAGAGTTTCGTTAGGATCAGTATTCTTGCTGTTCTTGATTTTCTTTTCAAGTTCAGGGATGACACCGTACTGCAGTTTGGCTGCATCTTCGTATCTGGCATCATTCTGTGCCTGTTCCAGATCCAGTTTGGCTTTCTCAAGCAGCTCCCTGTTCTTCTTGTTCTGATCAAGAGCAGCTTTTTCATCCTGCCATTTTGAATACAGAACAGCTTTCTGCTGCTTCAGTTTATCTGTTTCATCGCGCAGATCGATAAGTCTTTCCTTAGTCTTTTCGTCTTCTTCCTTCTGTAAGGCTTTTTCTTCAATTTCCAGCTGCATGATCTTACGGTTAAGTTCATCGAGTTCATATGGCATTGAATCCATTTCTACTCTGATGGAAGCGCAGGCTTCATCAATCAGGTCAATTGCCTTATCAGGGAGGAAACGTTCTGTAATGTATCTGTGAGAAAGCGTAGCGGCAGCTATTATTGCTTCATCCAGTATCTGTACACCGTGATGGGCTTCAAATCTGTCCTTTAATCCTCTTAAGATAGATACAGTTTCTTCAACAGTTGGTTCATCGATCTGAACCTGCTGGAATCTTCTTTCCAGTGCCTTATCTGTTTCAAAATACTTACGGTATTCGTTAAATGTGGTTGCACCGATGCACTTGAGCTCTCCTCTGGCCAGCATTGGCTTGAGAAGATTGGCGGCATCCATTGAACCTTCAGTCTTTCCGGCACCTACCAGATTATGAATTTCATCAATAAACAGGATTATGTCACCGTTAGCCTGCTTGATTTCTTCCAGAACTGCTTTCAGCCTTTCCTCATATTCGCCTCTGTACTTGGCACCGGCGATCAGAGCACCCATATCAAGTTCGATGATACGCTTGTTTTTCAGATTAAGAGGAACATCCTTCTTCATGATTCTCCAGGCCAGACCTTCAACTACAGCCGTTTTACCAACGCCCGGTTCACCGATCAGTACCGGATTATTCTTTGTCTTTCTGGAAAGGATCTCTATTACTCTTCTGATTTCTTCATCTCGTCCGATGACAGGGTCGATTTTACCGTTGATAACATCCTGTACCAGATCATGTCCGTATTTTTCCAACGCTTCAAGATTCAGCTCACTGGTTGGTTCATCCATCTTCTTGCTGCCTCTTCTTTCCAGTTCGGTATTCAGGCAGCCTTCCATGGTCAGACCAGGATAGTTCTTTAAGATTTCGTTGGAAACATTTGATTTATTAAATAACAGGAATATGAAACATGTGGCAACAGTCAGATATGTTTCATCATGTTCACGGGCCCAGTTAAGAGCGTTGGAAAATGATTCTGTAACCTTTCTGTTGAATATCGGCTGCGGTACGTAATCCACAGTTGCGACATTCTTCATGCGGTTCTGACATATGCCTAAACAGTTATCCTTGTCGATATCCAGTTTCTTAAGTAAGCCGTCAATGGTATTGTCACTGAAAATCTGATACAGCAAATGTATTGTTGTGATTTCAGTATTATGACTGTTGGTAGCCATTTCCAGGCTCTTCATGATAATTGTTCTTAAACTTTCAGAGAATGAATTAATATCCATAGCTTTCTCCTTTCTGGCACTTTTGGTTAAAGAGTGCTAACAATAAACCTTAGAAAAAGTAACTTGAGAGTTACTTAAAAGCATCTTTGAACTTTTCAAAAACAGATTTTTTCTGTCTCTTTTCAAGATCTTTCAGCTTTGTATAGTGATCTTTTTCTTCCCTTGTAATGTTACTTGGGATAATGACTTCTACTTCAACATACTGGTCACCTTGAACACCGCCATAAGGATCCTTTACACCCTTTCCTTTAAGCCTGAACTTCTGGTTAGGCTGTGTACCAGCCGGTATGGTCAGTTCTACATCGCCATAGACAGTCGGAACATCTACCTTGCATCCCAAAGTAGCGTCAAGTGCTGATACCGGAACGGTAATAAGTATGTTTTTGCCGTCTCTTATAAAATACTTGTGATCGCGGACATTGAATTCAATATAGAGGTCTCCGTTAGGTCCGCCATTTGCACCTCTGTATCCCTTGTCAGGAATTCTTAACTGCTGACCGCTCTGAATTCCTGCCGGAACATTAACCTCAACTTCCACCTTCTTGTTGAGATAACCCTGTCCCTTGCATTTATGACATACATGTTCAATCTTCTTACCGGTACCGTTACAGTCCGGACATACTGATTCTGACTGAATACGCATACCCATCATGTTCTGCATTCTCATGACACGTCCGTTGCCCTGACAGGTCGGACATACCTTGATGTCATCCTTGCTTCTGGCACCGCTGCCAAGACATTCAGGGCACTGTTCCTCTACATCAAGCTTTATTGTTTTTGATGTACCTTTGATGGCTTCCATAAAATCAATAGTCATGGACATCAGTCTGTCCTGCCCTTTGCGAGGACCGTTGGCATTACGGCTTGAACTTCTGGTTCTGCCGCCAAACATGCTTCCGAATAAATCTTCTACATTAATATCGCCAAATCCGGAGAATCCACCGAAATCAGAGAAACCGCCAAAACCCTGGCCGAATCCCTGCTGAGAATCCACACCGGCAAAACCGTATGCGTCATATGCAGCTTTTTTCTGAGGGTCAGAGAGCACTTCATAAGCTTCCTGAACCTCTTTGAACTTGTTGGCCGCATCAGGGGCCTTGTTCAGGTCAGGATGATATTTTTTAGCTAATTTACGATATGCCTTTTTTATGTCATCATCGCTTGCGCCTTTTGACAGTTCCAGGACTTCGTAATAATCTCTTTTATCAGCCATTCAGCTCTCCTTCCACCTTCATCGACCCGGCCGTTATCTGACCGGGTCTGAAGGTATTAAATTAGTCTTCTTTCTTTTCTCTGAATTCAGCATCCATTACATCATCGTTATTGCGAGTCTGCTGCTGTTGCTGCTGATATCCATTGTTGGCACCACCCTGTGAATACATCTGCTGTGCCATATCATTTGCTGCCTTTTCCAGAGCATCAAGCTTGTACTGCAGACCATCATAGTCGTTGTTATCGACAGCTGCCTGTAATTCATCTCTTAATCTCTGAACTTCAGCTTTCTGTTCTGCAGAGATCTTATCGCCATTGTCCTTTAATGTGGCATCGATCTGAGCGATATATCCTTCTGCCTTATTCTTTAATTCAACTTTCTTGCTCTTTTCTTCATCTTCAGCCTTATGAGCTTCTGCTTCTCTTACCATTCTTTCGATTTCTTCATCACTTAATCCTGAAGAGTTCTGAATTGTAATAGACTGTTCCTTGCCGGTTCCCTTATCCTTGGCTGATACGTGAACGATACCGTTAACGTCGATGTCGAATGTTACTTCGATCTGAGGAACGCCTCTTCTGGCTGGTGCAATACCTGATAACTGGAAGTTACCTAATGTCTTGTTGTCAGCAGCCATTGGTCTTTCACCCTGTAATACATGGATGTCAACGGCTGGCTGGTTATCAGCTGCAGTTGAGAAGATCTGAGACTTGCTGGTAGGAATTGTTGTATTACGTTCGATCAGTCTGGTCATGACACCGCCTAATGTTTCAATACCTAATGATAATGGTGTAACATCAAGCAGTAATACGTCATTGACATCACCTGTCAGAACGCCACCCTGAATAGCTGCACCCATGGCAACTACTTCATCAGGGTTAACAGACTTATTAGGCTCCTTGCCTAATTCTCTTCTTACGGCTTCCTGAACGCATGGGATACGTGTAGAGCCGCCAACCAGCAGAACCTGATCAATATCATTCTTGGTTAATCCGGCATCAGAGAGAGCCTGTCTGACTGGTCCGATGGTCTGATCAACGATACCCTTGATCATGTTTTCAAATCTGCTTCTTGTTAATGAAGTTTCAATATGTAATGGCTGATTGTCTGAGTTTGCAGCAATGAACGGAATTGAAATCTGAACTTCAAGCATTGAAGAAAGGTCCTTCTTTGCCTTTTCAGCTGATTCCTTAATTCTCTGCAGAGCCATGCGGTCCTTCTTTAAATCAATGCCGTTTTCTTTTCTGAAATCTTCACAGATCCAGTCAACCAGGATATTATCGATATCGTCGCCGCCTAATCTGTTATTGCCTGCGGTTGCCAGAACTTCGAATGTTCCGTCAGCCAGCTGCAGGATAGATACATCGAATGTACCGCCGCCCAGGTCATAAACCAGAACTTTCTGCTCAACATTTGTCTTATCGATACCAAAGGCAAGAGCTGCTGCAGTAGGTTCGTTGATGATTCTTTCTACATCAAGACCGGCAATCTTTCCGGCATCCTTTGTAGCCTGTCTCTGGGCGTCATTGAAATAAGCAGGAACAGTAATTACAGCTTTGGTTACAGGTTCGCCAAGATATGCTTCAGCATAAGTCTTCATATACTGAAGGATCATAGCGCTGATTTCCTGTGGTGTATAGTACTTTCCTTCGAGTTCAACCTTTTCATTTGAACCCATCTTTCTCTTAATAGAAATAACTGAATTCTTATTTGTAACTACCTGTCTCTTGGCAGCGTCGCCGACGATCTTGTCACCATTCTTGAATGCTACTACTGATGGAGTAGTTCTGTTTCCTTCAGGGTTTGTAATAACAGTTGGATCACCATGTTCCAGAACTGCGACACATGAATTTGTTGTACCTAAATCAATACCAATAATTTTGCTCATACTTATTACCTCCTATTCACTGACCTTTACCAGGGCAGCTCTTAATAATCTGTCTTTTAATATGTACCCTTTCTGCAGAACTTCAATGACTGTATTCGGTTCAACACCTTCAGCTTTTTCAGTTAACAGTGCATTGCAGAAATTTGCATCAAAAGGTTTGTTCAAACAATCTATTTCAGTTACTCCTTCATTGTGAAGAGCGTTCATGATCTGATCATATGTCAGCTTGACACCTTTCACAAAAGGATCTTCTGTACTCTTACCGCTCAGAGCTCTTTCCAGGGAATCAATAGCCGGGAGAATACTCAGGGCAAAAGTCTGTATTCTATATTTGTTTGCCTGATCTGCTTCATTCAGCAGTCTTTTTTTCAGGTTATCCATGTCGGCATATGCCTTGTAATATGCGTTCTTGGTAACCTCAACTTCATGTTTCAGTTTATCTATTTCTTCCTGAAGCAACTCTTCTGCTGATTTCTCCGGCTCTTCTACCTTAACAGGTTCTTCAGCAGCTGTTTCTTCAGTAACAGGTTCCTGTTTCTTCTTTTCTTTCTTTGACATACTACCTCCTATTTGATTCTCTTACTGAATTGCTGTTCGATGAATTCAGCGGCAAAATCAAGGACACTTACGATTCTGTTGTAATCCATGCGGGAAGGACCTAATACCATAAGCTTTCCTTCTTCCTCTCCAACGCGGAATGTGCTGGAAACAACAGCCATGTCATCGAACCACACCAGCTGATTTTTGTCATCTGTAGTCGTCAGTTTCAAACGGTTGTCATTGTTGCCAAGTGAACGCCATAATTTTGAATCCTCCAGCATCTTCATGATGTTTCTCATTTTTTCAATGTCGGCGAATTCCGGCTGATACAGCATGTTGCTTGCACCGCTGTAATATACGTTTTCACTGGCAAATTTTACAAAGGCCTGCATGAAGGCATTGAACAATGCTTCATGTCTTTTTACGGAGTGTGCCAGGATAGGCTTGATCTCATTCATTTTCTCAACGATATCGCTTATAGGTGTTCCTACCAGACGGTCGTTAAGAATGTTTGTACATGTCTGAATATCTTCTATAGTGATCCGATCATCAAATCTGAATGTTTTGTTTTCAGTGTGTCCCTGATCAGTAATGAAGACTGCTACGGCGCTGTTGTTATCCAGCGGGAACAGTTTGATGTGAGCCAGCGTCTGCTTGTTTGCATCCGGCCCCAAGACTACAGAAGTAAGATTAGTCATGTTTGACAGGATCTCACAGCTTCTCTGTATTACATCGTCAATAGGTACATTGTTATCAAGAAGAGCCTGTATCTCGTATTTGTCTTCCTGAAGAACTTCCTTATCCATCAGATGTTCAACATAATATCGGTATCCTTTTGTTGATGGAACTCGCCCGCTTGAAGTGTGTGTTTTTTCAAGCAGTTCGATCTGTTCCAGATAATTCATTTCATTACGGATGGTAGCTGATGAATAATCAAGATTGTACTTTTCAACCAGTGTTTTTGAACCAACCGGTTCTGCTGATTTGATGAATTCCTCAACGATAGCTTTAAGAATAAGTTCCTGCCTTGGTGTCAACATTTATATCACTTCCTTCTGGCACTCTTTTTCCTTTACTGCTAATAGTATAGCACATTTTTTAGCACTGTCAACATTTGAGTGCTAAACAATATTCTGTTATTATTTGTTTATATATTCAGGAGGCTTTTCATGCAGAAAAAAGATTTTATTCAGGCTTTAAAATATACATTGATTGCTGCCAGTGCCGGTATTATACAGTTCGGCAGTTTCACGATTTTTGAAGAGCTTTTCAAATGGAACTACTGGCCCAGCTACCTTACTGCTCTGGTATTAAGTGTTCTCTGGAATTTTACCTTTAACAGAAAGTATACTTTCCACTCTTCCAGTAACGTACCTAAAGCCATGTTTCTGGTATTCCTTTATTACCTGGTCTTCACCCCTCTTTCAACCATAGCCGGAGATAAACTTACAGCTATGCTTAACGGTAAGGATTACATTGTTCTTATTGGAACAATGATAATTAACTTTGTTACCGAATTCCTGTTTCAGAAATATGTTGTATTCAGGGAAAAGCAGGATTAATGCCGTGTACTATATAAATAAATGTGATATTATATCTTTTGAAAATCCGAGGTATTTATATGAAATTAAGTAACAGTTATTTCTATACATTAAGAGAAAATCCAAATGATGAAGAATCAACAAGCGGCCAGCTTCTTATAAGAGGCGGATTTATAAAGAAAAGTTCTTCCGGCATTTACATGTTTCTCCCTCTCGGCTTTAAGGTTCTGAACAACATTGAAGCGATTGTACGAGATGAAATGGAAAAAGCAGGATGCCGGGAATTGTTAATGCCTTGCCTGCTGCCTGAAGATTACTATATTTCCAGCGGCAGAAGAGACAATTTCGGAAGCAGCATGTTTTCACTCAAGGACCGTTTTAACAAGACGATGGTTCTTGGCCCTACTCATGAGGAACTGTTTGCGGTTGCCGCCAGCATGAAGATCCATTCATATAAGGATCTGCCTTTCTCCCTCTATCAGATGCAGACCAAGTTCAGAGATGAACCTAGACCTAGATTCGGGCTGATCAGAGTTAGAGAATTCATCATGAAAGACGCCTATACATTTGACAGGAACCTTGAAGGTCTTGATGTTTCATATCAGAAGATCTTCAATGCCTATAAGAATATCTTTGACAGACTGGGCATTGATTATAAGATAGTTAAGGCAGATACCGGTGTCATGGGCGGCTTGTTATCAGAAGAATTCCAGGCAGTTACAGCTATCGGTGAAGATACTCTTGTTCTGTGTGACAGCTGTGATTATGCCAGCAATATGGAAATCAGTACTCATAAATATACTGATTCAGATGAAGAGTACAAGGAAATGACTCTGACAGCTACTCCGGGTGCCAAATCAATTCAGGAAGTAGCTGATTATCTCAATATTGATGTCAGGAAAACGGTAAAAGCCCTTCTGATGAATGTTGACGGTAAACTGACAATATTCTTTATCAGAGGCGACCGTGATCTGAATGAAACAAAAGTGCTTAAGCTTACAGGCGGCAAGGAACTTAACTTTGCCAATGACGAGCTGATCGCTACATCAAATGCTGTTGCCGGATATACAGGTCCTGTCGGACTGACTGGCTGCAAGGTAATCGTTGATGAAGAAGTACTGCACATGAGAAACTTTGTAATCGGTGCTAATAAAGAAGGATATCACTATGTAAATGCAAATATCAGTGATATTTCATATGATATGACCGGTGACATCAGCAATGTCGTTGAAGGAGATATCTGCCCTGTCTGCGGCGGCAAGATCCATTTCAAGAAAGGTATTGAAGTCGGAAATACATTCAAGCTCGGCAGCAAGTATTCTCAGGCTATGAATCTGTACTATCAGGATTCAAACGGACAGCAGCAGCCGGTTATCATGGGATCATATGGAATCGGTATTGGCCGTACAATGGCATCGATAGTCGAACAGAATCATGATGACAACGGTATCATCTGGCCTGTCAATATTGCTCCATACAAAGTAGGTATCGTTTTGATCAATCAGCGTGATGAAACTCAGGTTGAACTGGCTAATAAACTATATGAAAAACTGTCATCACTGGGCATTGAACCATTATTTGATGACAGAGACGAAAGACCTGGGGTCAAGTTCAAGGACATGGAACTCATAGGTATACCAATGCGCATTACAGTCGGTAAAATGGCCGGTGAAAACAAAGTTGAATTCAGAAAAAGAACAGATACGCGGAATACAGTTCTCACTGCTGAAGAAGCAATTGAACAGGTTCAGGAATTATGTAGATAAAAGCCTTCGGGCTTTTTTCATTGTCGCAGACAGATACCACGTGCTATGCGCGTGGTACGAGACCTTTTAGTGTGAAGAAAGACGCTAATTCCGGATATAATTTATGTGGCCTGGCAGCTACAGAAATTATAGGAGGAATAGCGTCAAATGAATGACAAAAACAGTTTATCACACACGACATACAGGTGCAAATACCACGTGGTAATACTGCCAAAGTATCGCAGGATGATAATATACAATAAGTTGAGGGCAGATATAGGACAAATACTGAGACAATTGATAGAAAGAAAACCGGACTGTGAATTGTTGGAAGCAGAAGCGTGTCCGGATCACATCCACATG
>JAFRAB010000026.1 GCA_017405675.1 Erysipelotrichaceae bacterium | reverse complement strand
TTTCCCCATGATTAAAGACAGGTCCGAAAACCTGTCTTTTTGCGTCTTTTTGGCTGTGTACCCACACGCTAGTTCAACCCCTCACCCACATGATAGTTCTACCTGGGTTATCGAGGTACCCACACGCTAGTTCACATTACCAAAAGTATAGGCATTGCTGCCTATACTTTCTTCAGGTTAATTATTTTCCAAATCTTTCCATCAGACGGCGAGTTGCCTCTTCCATGCTGACAGATATTACAACTGTTTTATGTTCAATATTATTTAACAATTTATCAGTTTAGTTCTTCTATACACTGTAGAATACATCAAATTCTGCAGTGTTTTTCTTCGGCCTGTTTTCTTCAAATCTTTTTGTATGTGAATCCAATCTGAGTATTACGTCACTCTTTTCGGCGATATTAAGATCGTGAGTAACCATTATCACACATTTGTTCATTTCATGTGCTAAGTTCATAAATAACTCTATTATTCCTTCACTCGTATCATGATCCAGATTGCCTGTCGGTTCATCAGCCATTATGATATCCACATTTGTACTCAAAGCTCTCGCTATCGCTGTTCTCTGCTGCTCCCCTCCTGATAATCTGGTTACTCTTCTATTTGCTGTCTGCCTGTCTATTCCTACTTTTTCCAATAGTCCATATGCGACTTCTTTATAATCACCTTCTATTCTGTTTTCAGTGATTCCCATTGCCACTAATACATTCTCAACAGCTGTCATGTACTGAACAAGATTATAATTCTGGAATACTATTGCTATCATATTCCTTCTGTATCTCTCATATCCTATCTCTCTGATATCTTTTCCCTCATAAAGAATAACACCCTCTTTTGGAGCATCAAGAGCGCTTATAAGAGAAAGAAATGTTGTCTTACCGCTTCCACTTTCTCCCAATATTGTATAGAACTTACCTCTTTCAAATGATGCATTCACTCCTTCAAGTATTATTCTTTTCTTACTGCCGTCCTGATAATAGTAAAGCAGATCTTTTACTTCCAGTATGTTCATAGACTCTCCTTTCTACCCCAGCAGTACTTTCTTTGGCCTGAATCTTGTTATATAGAACACAGTTACTGCTGATGATGCCAGTATTACTCCCAATTCAGTCAGCACTACCTTTATGATCTCTTCAGAAGTTATCTTTATTTCAAACATCTTCACGATATCTTCTTCATCAATTCCCGCTATCTTGTTTATGATATTACCTTCACTGTCTGTTGTTCCGGTTTCACTTTCTGCTACCATACTTGTCTCTATCATGCTCTGTGAAACAGGTTTTGATAAAGCATATCCAATATATGTTGATAAGGCAGAACTTAAGACTCCTACTATAAATACTTCTAATACAATCTGCAGTATGATCCTGCTCTTCTTTTCCCCTAAGCTCATCAATATCCCTATCTCTGTCTTTCTGCTCTTAAGGAACAGTGCCATTATCAGTGACAGTACCACCACAAATGCACCGACTGCCACATAAAGGATTATGTCAGAAAAATTATCCAGACTCTTAAGTACCCAGCTGACATTCATATATGCATCATTACTTCTTATTAGTTTGTAATAAATGTTGATCGGTTCCCCACTGCTATTGAGGTTCGAAGGTGTCTGGTTAAGTATCATCAGTTTGTCGTTTATTTCTTCAGACAGATACCAGGCATTTATATATGTATCTGTCTGTATCAGCACATCAGTCATTCCCATGCAGTATGATCCTATGGTTCTGTATGAATCTCCCTTATAGATACTGTATCGGCCTTCCATTTCCTTATATGTTCTGAAGGTTTCTTCAATAGACTTGTTTGGTACATATATTCTGTTGGTTCGACTCATTTCTCCATTACCTTCTTCATTGACATGAAACTTCCCTATTACCGTAAGATATTCCTCTTTTATTTCTAATATCTTCTCCTTAACAGGTACTAGTGATCCTGAAGAACTGTTAAATACTATTATCTGATAAGGGATCTGATCGCCGATCTTTATGTCCTGTTCATTTTCTTCTTCATCGTATCTTTTCAGTTTTTCATTTATGATGCATACCTTACTGCCGTCATTTATCTCTTTCTTACTGAAACTTCTGCCCTCCTTGAGGTTTATGTCATATGTATTAATGTCAGTAAAAGCTGTTCTGTCGCATCCATACAGTAAAACCTTATTTACCAAATAGTTTTCCGCAGAAAACATGCCAGAATAATATGTATCTGCATTACACAGCTGATCAGTATAGTTAAACATATACAGACTGTAACTGCAATCTCTCACATATTCGTTTTCTGTAAGTTCAATTATAGTACTGTAGTAAAAATCAAATGTTTCTTCCTGATTCTTCTGTTCCATACTCCATGAACGGTAATCTGTCAGATCATCTTCCAGTTTATAGGTAATATTCAGTGAAGCTCCGGCTTTCTTCATAAACCGATCTCTAACGTTTTCCGATGCATCTTTTATAACAATAGAGCCTGTTACAAAAATACCAAGAACTGTCATGGTTAAAAACATGATCAGTGTCTTGGCTTTGTTACTATATAGATATTTATACACTCTATAATGAAAAAACACTATAACATAACCTCAGATATACTACTCAATTCTTTTCCCTATTATCAATTATCTTGATTGCTTTTTATAAAACTGTTTAAAAAGAATACTACAAAAAAAGCACTATTAACAACAACAGAATAATCAACAAACAATATATTAAAGATTTTTCTCAACCAAACAAAACTATATGTAAAATATATATAATTAATTGTTTCAAAATAACCAATTAACAAAATGAGTTGACAACTATTACACCGTATACAAGAAGTTTTCCTTATTTTTTTATTGACATATATATTAATACCAAACGCGTTTAGCAAATTCCCTATTATACTGCCATAAATTGAACAAAACAAAGGTGATAGTAAATACTTATAAACTCTGAAAAAAACAATTGACCCTGGTTCATACCATATTGCTGTGTATCTGAGTTTATTTATAAAGCCATAATTGAATAAAAAGAAAAGAGTAAAAATCAAACTCATACTAAACCAAAACAAACAATTTTCATTTATATTAATTGATTTTTGCCATTTTCTACTCTGATTGTAATTTAACTCTTTTTCCAAATTACTAACACATGATTCTCTATTAACACTGACTTCTTTTTCTTTGTTATCTTCAAAGTAATCATCTAATAACTCTGAAAGATTCTCTTCATCTTCACTAAACACTTTAGCCAATATCTTTACAATACTTAGGTCAGGTTTTCTTTCACCTCTTTCATACTGCGAAATAGAACTCCTTGTTACCCCAATTAAATTACCCAATTCTTCTTGAGTCATCTTATTTTGTATGCGATTATTCTTAACCCATTCCCTAAATAACATTTTTTATCCTTTAAAATAGACTGTTTTGCAAAACACAATTCCATGAAGCACCAGTATTTGCTATGGTTAAAACATACCTACAACTAAAGTCATAATTCCCATAAACTTCATCCATTAACCAATATGATGGCGATGTATATGACCATGAAGTTGTTGAAGCAGAAGGATAATATGTCTTTGTTTGATTATAGTAATAACCTGAACTTGAAACATATACAACCTGAGCAGTTACAGATACACTAGTATCATATATAATATATCCTCCACTAACAGATGTTACAAGAGCATACGTTTTCCCATTCTGATTTGATGTATTATAATAAACAGTTGAACGGCATTTTACAGATGTTGTACTATCATAACGATATCTATACTGGCTAGATCTGTAATCTATTACTTTTTGTAATTCGTCACAAATGTCTTTAGTTGTTTTCCCTTCTTTTGGAACAAGTATAATATTCGTCCTAACAAATGAGCTTTCCTCTTTGTCATATTCAACATCATATGAAATAGTTACATAATGATCATTGTTGAATATTGAAGCTTCCTCCAATAAATCAGCAGTTAGTTCAACATCAATTAACCCATTATTATTTTCTGTTTCAGCAAAAATAGTTAATTTCTCAATCATTATCAATAAAACAACAAATGTTATTATAATTATTTTTTTCATTTTCTACTTACCATATCTTTCTATTTTTGTTTTTATATAATCGACTTAACACTAATTCTTTTAATTCGTGCCATTCCTATAAAGGACGTAATAATGATCAACACAATTGTTATAAAGGATATAAACAAAACACTTTTAACATCTAGAAAGACTTTAAAGTTTTTAATTACATCCCGTGTTGTCATGTTAAGCAGTTCACTTGAAGTGGTTTTTATAATATTCTTACTAATAATATATTGTGATATGTATTCTCCAATAATAGAACACAGTATAATAGAAAAAGACAATGCAACTAAACCTATAATAACAAATTCCGATATTATCTTTAGTGCGATTGTATTTTTTGTTTCTCCTAGTGCCAAGAAAACATCTATTTCTCTGGTTCTATCCTTTATTTGAAAATATAATATCAGTGAAACAATTGACAATGTTATTATTGTTGAAATAACGCAAAGTATACTGTCTGTTCTTTTAAGAGCATATAATGGTGTCACTATCCTATCAAACTCTTCTGTACTAGTTATTATTCTAATACTTTCAAAATCCTTTAAGCGGTCTCTAATCTCATCAACAATATCAGAAAATGCCTCAGAATCGGTAACTTCTATTATAGGTGAACCGATATACAATATTTTACTTATATTATTAAACCCTTCCTTCGGATTATTAGGATCAAACATTTCGTTTTTTTCTAACCATTCACTAGTAATAAAATCACAATTATACTCTTCCATTAATTCTTTCTGTTGTTCCTGAATTCTTATTAGTGTATTATTGGGAACAATAATGTAATCTGTGTCTATTTTCTTTGTTTTAACAAACTTACCTATTATTGTAAATGAATAAATATTAACATATAATACTTCTTCATCTTTTATATAAAAATCAGAAAAATAGATTTTTGATCCAATATCAAAATGAACTAACCCATAATAACGAGCATCATAATTGGTAAAAAACTCATTTACAAGGCAAACAAATTCTCCATTATCAAGTTCTTCTTGACTAAAAAACCTATTATTTCTAATTTCCTTTGATAATTCTATAGTCCCTTGTTTTACCTCTAAAGGTTGAGTGTAATTCTCACCAACTAAAGTTTTTATATCATACAAGTGATTGAGTGAAAAAAATTCATTAATATGGTTAATATTATTTTTATTATGAAAGAATTCATTAGCAGTCATTGTATAAAATGATCGTGTAATATCTTCGATAAACTGCTTAGATCCAGCAACACCACTGAATGAATCTTTTCCAACAGTTCCTTTTGTCAGTGTTTTTTTTAATTGATAACCTATATAAGAAATCCTGTCATCTTCTTTTAATTCTTCACAAAGATTTCTTATTGCTGTAGTTTCTTTGTAATAATCGCCGTTGTTATAACTAATATTAAATAAATTATTATTATCATTAAATATACCTTGGATAACAATTCTGTTCGGAACATTTCTCAAGACAATCTTAGTCGCATCTCTAGCAGCAATATCAATTTCATAGCAAAGAATAGTAAAAGATAATAAAACAACCATCACTAAAAACAGAAATATATTTCTTTGTTTATTTCTAAATAAAGACAGTAAAACTACTTTTATTCTTCCCATCTCAAATTCATGAAACATCTAAAAAGAGATTTTTAATCTCCTTTACTATGTAAAATTATATTGTCTCATATTTTGATTATTGCACAAAATAAAGTGTTTTTGTACCAGAATAAACTGTTCCACCACAGTTTGCATAAACAGTAATCAGCATTCCATTCGATCCTGGAGTAAATGTTATATTTGTAACATAATACGTTGAACTCACTCTATAAGTATAAGAAAATGAGGAGTATGAACCTGTATGATAATAATAATGACCATTACCATAATTATCACACTTATAACTACCTTGTAAGTAAATTGTAACTTGTGGTACGTTATTACCGTTTGCAACTGTAATGTATTCGGCAAAGTTTACTGTTGTTGTTGAATACCTTGTTTCTTCAATTCTTTCATTATCAGGTTCTGCTGAAACACGTGTACCCATAAAACCAAATATTAATAAAACACTCAAAATACATACTAAATGCTTTCTCATGATGTAATCCTCCTAATTGAATTATATGTTTTTTCTGTTTTTGTTATACGTGACATTTAGTTGTGTTTCGAAACGTTTCGTAAATTCTAATTCTCAAGGTATGAAGCACCCTCATCCATTGAGATCATCGGTTCCAGCAGAACCTGATTCTTTTCAGCTTTTACTTCCACAGCCTTACCGTTCTCAAAACGGACAGAGAAGTTCTCAATGAGTTCACCCTGGTATGATAACGGCTTGGTAGCGTATACGATACCTGATGAAGCATTCTTCGGTTGGAATGTTCGGATTGAAGAAGATGCCCTGCAGACTGGTATCTCCACCACCCTTAAACTGGGCTTTATAAACAGCTTCAATCAGTTCTTCTTTAGTCTTTATGTTCGGATATAAGACTTAGATAAGGCTCATGTTTACGGTGCATTAGTTAACCGTGATTATGAAGGATTTTTTGGACGAGTATTCCAGGACATACTTTTAGTAGCCCTGACTAAAACATGCATTTAGAATATCTCTTTCATCATCGTTGGTTTTATTAATCTGTTTCTTTAATTTGAGAAGTTGCAAAACTAACAACTATTATTGGATACAGGATCCATCTATGAGAGACAAAAACTTCAAAACTGGTTTCGTGCCGCCATTGAATAACCTGATTTACTTCAAATCCATAATACAAAGCACTAAGATATCCCGTTATTATCGTTAAAACACAGATAAAATTTAATGCTTTAGCTGTAACCTTTATCAGTTTATTGTACGAATCAGGAAGTCTGACTTCATAATATGCCAGCAATTTTCCTAACAGATTACCAAAAACACTAAACAATAGAGGAATAATGGCGTTTACAAACAATCTATATAAAGTAACTCTGGTACCAAATCTCCAATAATCAGTTTTAGTAAAATTCCTTAGAAAAAACAGATGAAAAATGATTACTGCTCCTTGTAAAACACATAGCATTATCCATTTGACTGCACTTTCATTTGACAGTTTATCAAAAAGATTTACTTTTTCATCTTCTCCGGTATTGTCTTCTTTCAGTATTTCTGAAAGCTGATTTACATCTACGCCGAAAATCTCTGCTGCTTTAATGACAAACTCATAGTCCGGTGTACGTTTTCCCGTCTCATACATCGATATAGTCTGACGTACTACATGTGTCTTTTTCCCAAGTTCCTCCTGAGTCATTTTCATTCTGATACGGTTTTCTTTTATCCAGTCACTTACTCGCATTTCTTACCCTCCCATATGACAATAATTAATCTGCTTAGTTAATTACTGTCTTGTAATATATCCTTTGGGTTTGTTTTATTCATATATAATATTATAGCTATAAACACTGTCAGCATTATTCCACAGCATATTGAACATATAACTAATAATGATTTTGCATCTAATACTATTTTAAAGGATTTTATAACCTGTTGTGTCGTTATGCTTAAGTATTCACTTGCAACCGATTTTACTGTATTGCTCCTTATTATATAGTCGGCTACTTTACTTCCAATCTCAGTGCTGATAATAAGTGCAATACTAACTCCTATTAAGGTTAACAAACAATATTCTTTTATCATTCTGTAGACAACTGCTTTATGGTTTTCACCCAAAGCAATATAAATACCCATTTCGTTTTTTCGATCTCTGGTCTGAAGCAGTGTGACTAAAATAAGAATCAAAGAAGAACACAAAACAGAAACTGAAAGAACTGCCAAACTTAATTCTTTCATCATTTTTACAGGACCCGCTATCTTATCATATTCTTCTGTACTCTTTACAACTAATAATCCTTCAATATCATTACAATAGTCTTTTATATAGTCTGATATTTCCTCAAGATATTTCACGTCCTTGATTTCGATGCGAGGTGAACTTATATACATCGCTTTGCTGATGTTATGAAAACCTTCCATAACATCTGTTTTATCATATATGTCAAAATCATCCATCCATTCTGATGTGAAAACCTCACAGTCATATTTCTGCATTAATTCTGTCTGTTCATTCTGAATTTTAAGCAGTGTATTATTAGGAACAAAAATAGGTAACGAATTATAATTGTACAGTTCAGTTTCTTTGTAGAATGAAAAATGACCGATAATTATGAATTCATATGTTTTAACAAATAATACCTTACCTTCTTTTATATAGAAATCGCTGTAAATCAATTTGTCACCATTAAAATTATATCTCCCTGAAATATTGTAAATGTCATATGGATTATGAGCTGGTGCTATACATACAAAAGCTCCATTATCTATTTCCTGCTGAGTAAATAATCTTCCCTCAACTTCAAGTTTTGATTCTTTTGTTTCAGGTATTACGGACTCAAACTGTCCTTTTCCTCTTAATACTTCATATAACATAGGATAGTTCTCACCATAAAGAGGTGTTGTATCATGCAGATGCCCTTTTTGGAAAAACAAATTTATTAACTCTTTGTTCTGACTGTCTTTAAAGAATTCATCAGCTGTTTCTGAAACAAACGCCTCAGTCACTTCTGGGATTAATCTGTCTCCTTCAACAGGGCTGGAATGAACATTCCACAACCGCATATTTCCTTTTGTAAGTTTCTTTATCAAATGATAATAAACTTTAGAAATTCTATTATCTTGTTCTAATGTCGTACATAATGACATCAGTTTATTAGTCTGACTGTACAACTTACCATTATTTACAGGTTCATGTTCAACTGGTGCATATCCATTGCTGACAAAAAGATATTCCTCACTCCCATCCAGAAGAAGATCATCTGGCTGACAGGCTTCATTATCTATATAATCAGCTTTTATAACAATGAAAGGAAACGTTCCTTCCATAACTAAATGTATTGCATTATTACTGGCTGTATGGATAAGAAAAGCTATTGTTATTAATGAAAAAAGAATCACTGTCAGTAGCAAGTAAATCAAACTTCTTTTCCAATTTCTGATTAGTCTTAACATGATACTTTTCATAATATAGTTATCTGTATGCCTTCTTCACAAATGTAAAAAAGAATATGACGTTAATAAAGTGATATAAGATAATTCTATAACGTCATATTCACTCATTTTTTCTAGGTAATGTAATTAAGGAGCTGTATAACCAGTTGCACTCCCAACATTTGTATATACAGTTATTTCTATTCTCTTATTACCAGAAATAACAGATATTCCTGTAACATTATAACTACTATTTGCTCTGTAAGTTATTGAATATGTATATGAGAAATCTCTATATTCCCACAAATTATTAGAATATATATCTTTTATGCACGAACCCTGAACTAATACAGTCATTTTCGTATAACCAGCACTATCTTCAATACTTATTGATTTGTTGAAATTAACTTGCATACTTTGAATCTCGTCAATATCAATTGGATTCTCTGGGGTAGAAACTTCTTCTGCTGACACTGAAATAGCGAACATTGATAAAACAAGTGACACAATCATTAAAACTCTTAGTATTTTTTTCATTAGTTTTATATCCTCCCACTTTTATTTTATTAATGTTTTCTTTACAACATCGCAACAAATGTCTATGTGGCGCAACAGTTCATGTAAAAAAGCCAGTTTCTTACGAATCCGGCCGGAAAATAACCTGCTATTATATGTTTCAGCCAACTCTTCGACATTATCAAAGTCAACATCTTTGAGCATGGTATAGTGTGATCCATTCATTTTTAAAACCCTCCCATTACAGTTTATTTTTCTTCTTGTGGCTTTCTACTAATATCTATCATTAATTTCTTTTTTTCTGCTACAGAGAAAAACTTTCCTATCATTTTTGTATCATTCTTTCAAAGCTTTACCATGTACAGTTTTTTATAATATCTCTAATTATAAACATTTAATCTACCACCTTCTGACGAAGCAGTTGTATGGCCAGACGGGTTTTTTGTATTATGATTTCATCATTACTCTTATACTTTACATAGAACAACAAGTCTTCCAGGCAACTGTCATAGAGTGATTTTATTCTTTCCTGAGTGAATTTTCTTATATTGTCATTGGTATCAAAAATGTTATTGTACGGCTCATTCCATCCTTTGCACAAATATCAAGCAAATCTATTTTTCTATCAGTAAGTAGGTTCATTACTGCCTGGTATTCTTTATATCTTCCACTGATCCTATAATTTAATCCAAATATCTTTGCATAATTATTGATTTCACACGGGCGGATTGAAACCGTTCAGTTAGTCATAATCCTTACCAACATATTCTTACCAAATATTGTGGTGTACAAATTAATCAGTTCTGCTTTAATGGCATAATTTGTGTCTACACGTTTTTTTGAAAAAACAATAATACGATCTAATTTGCTTGTTTTATCATTTGCCGAACATAGTGTTACTTCATAATAAAACTGCCTGTTCCAAAAGATGGGCTTCACCTTTTGCACATAGTATCGCCCATTAATGAGATGGCCGATTTCTTTAGAGCATTGTTCAATTAAAGGTATGATCTTTTCATAATAATCATGATATGTACTATGCTATCATAAAAATAATGGAAAAAGAGGGCAACATAAAATATGATTCCATCGATGATATATCTATGATTACTGATGATGAACCAAGTTAATCTCCATTGGTAGCGGATTCGAGAAATCAGTTCAGTGAGAATTCATATTCATCAACACTAAGGCCATATCGTATAATGCTAAATGCCCTTTTACTTTATATAGTTAGAATCTAAACAACAATCCAACTATTCTCTTTCCATTATCCTCCTTCTCCTCCTTGACTTTAAGATCAGGAAAGATTCTCTTTTCTATCATCTCATTTAACGCCGGTGTAATTACCCTTCTTCTTAACTGAGCAAAGTCATCATATGTCTTGTTGGTAGCATCCATATATTCTCTGAATCTTTCAACACTTACCCTTCTGTATCCGGTATTGCGGAACTGCTTCAGAAAAGCATATAAGCGCTTTGAATACATTGTTTTCAGACTGCAGAACTCTGTTAAGCTGATGTATGTAAACCTGCTGGAAGGCAGGAAAAAGTCCAGAAAGTCAGAATTAGCCTTTACTGTAATAGTTCTGTTTTTCTTATCATTGATGACTTCTGTAAAGACAGCCATCTCTACACCGATCTCTTCATTTTCAAATTCATACCAGCATGACATTATCGTTTTCTTGAATCTGTCTATCTCTTTCTTATACATCTCATAGGAAAGATGATCATCTAAATTAAGGATCTTCTTTAATTCACTGTATTCAAAAGAACACTGATTTCTATTCATTTTTTCAACATTTCTTCTTATTTCTCTCATTACCAGGCAGAACAGATCTGCTCCAAACTTGTCCATATTCTTAAAACCAAGCTCAATTACATCGTTCCTCATCACCAGATAATATTTAATCTTGTCTTCCAATCTCATCACCTCAGGTGATTATAGATGTCAGAACAATAATAATGACAGAATTCACCGGTAAGACTGTACCGGAAATGACAGAATCCTTTTCCATGAACTTCAGGTATGACAGAACGAGATTACCAATCTTGACAGAATATCTCTATTATTTGCCCGTTTTGACAGAGAGGTTTATGTAATATTTAAAGGGAGTTTTTGCTGATGGTTAATGACCATTTAACTTCAGGTTAAAAACATTTTTTCTATAAATAATAAAAACTGATAACGACCAAAGCATTTTACCTTTTCATCGTCATCAGTTTTTTAATAAGCATTCAATTATCGTTACTATCCATAACTACCAACTGTCCTCTTCAACTCGGCTTGCATAACATACGATTATTCCCAATTAATTCAATTATTTACTGGGTAGTTTTCCGGGTAGTATCTACCCAACAAATAATACATCTCATAGGAAGCATTCTCTTTTTTGATTTATCGCTGGTTTTTATCGCTGATTTATTTTTCAGCGATAAAACCAAAGTTGTTCTATCTGGATCACTTGTCTCCTCAATGATTGGTTCATCCCAGCCTTGAGACTGCCATACCGAGAAAATATCTGGGACACCACTGCCGGCTATTTCGCCGTAACTGATAAGGTTGAACATCTTCAATAATAATTCTATTACTCAATGATCCACCGTCCTCTTTCTGCCAACCATTTTGAGTTGAAGTCTTCTCCAGCATTTATTGCATTTACAACAGGCATTATGAATGACTTTATCATTTCAATCGATTCTGCAAAGCCAACCTCAACTAATGTCCTTTTCTTCTTTACAAAGGAATTCCATCTTGAAGTTCTGACCGCATTCTCTGTAAAGCCTTCTTCAAAAGCAACAATTTCCTTTTGTAAGGAAGTGTTTCTATGCCTGAAGGTTTCGACTATGGCCTCCTGAAGCTTTGAACCTTCAAAATCATGTGTCGTTGCCAGAACATATATATCATAATAGTCCTTAAACCTGGAGTTATCATATCCCAAGGATACTAATGCTTCAAACTTTTCTGCTATACACGATTCAATGGAATAGGCATAAACAGAAGGCCCGTTATCGTCCAGAACCGATGGAAACTCCATTTTTAATCTTTCCGGATAAACAACATCACCGAAGCCAATATCTATCGAAATAGGAATCCTTGTTCTATCCAGATAAGCAATTGTTGATACTTTAACACCATGATACTCTTTGAATTCGGTAATAGGAACGACTTCTATCGCTGACACATCATATTTCAGTGGGTCATCAGCTTCCTGCGAAAAGATTTCAGTGAATACCGTTTTCATTCTTTCAACGTCATTGCTTATTTCCTGAGCAAGTAAGTCAATATCTGTTGTCATTCTGACAAAATCCCCATCAAATATGGCATAAAGAAATATGCCGCCTTTCAGAGTAAACTTGTCAGCATATGGTGAAATAGAGATTCGATAGATTGTCCTTTCAAGTCCATATGTTACCAGTAACTGTTCCATGGGCTTACCGGTTTTTCTTCTAACGTTATTCAAGCGGTCTTTAACTGATGCCACATTGTTCATATCAGTACCTCCAGGTAAGTCTCCAGTATTTTCCTGCAACCAAGCCTTTCTGCCAGACGATGCAGTTCTACAAGATCCCTGTCTTTTCTCTTTAGATAATTAGTCAGGATTTCTTTAGTTTCCTCAATTCCGACCTTATTACGGTAGTAGATTATATCAACTACTGTCTTTTCTATTGAATAGATCTTTATTATTTGTCCGTTTATTTCATGATTCTCAATACAACTGTTGTATCGTTCTTCAGGAAAGAACCAGATGTTAGTAGCAGGCCATATTGGCTTAGTTGATACCTTCATTGATCTTTCAATCGCAATGTCCACTGCATCCGGAAGATAGGTCGTCAGTTCATAAAACCTGGCTGCACTCAGCATGCATATGACACCCTTTGGAATATATGCACATACCGCAGAAAAATCGTCAACATCACCGGTATATGATGTATTTTCATATGTGGACTTATTAAGTTTTACCAGTTCACCTTTATCAACCATTTTCATGATTCTGTAATAGGAATAGCCGAGATCGTATAGTTCTTTTGTTGAAAAAAACTGTTTATTCATTGGCAGGATTTCAGTCATATACAACATATCCTCCTTTCCACATACAGTATAACACGATTAATAATCTATTTAAAATAATTTCTGCATTTTTCATTATTTGCAGTATTTATTTAAAATATTAGCTTCGACAAAAAACATTCTTACAGATCTAAAAACTTGTAGTACCTGCTGCTATGAGAATTAATATTTTCCTTGAACTCATCCCAGCTTTCCATGCATATTCCCACAAATGTTTTATCATGAAGCCTTTTGAAACCAAACGGTGTAACAAACTTCCCATTGTCATCAATGTAGGCAAAGCCCATGCCTGATGCGAATGTCTGAAGTTCTGTAAATGGTTTTGTTTCTGTTGTAAGCAGCAGATGATAACCATCATAAACTACCAGGTTGTTTATGTAGCTGGTAAACTGGATCCTCTCATGAGTATATTTACCTTTCTTATATGCCGGTACAAACTTGCCATCTTTATTCTTTCTGAATCCGGTGATCTCTCTTATAGGAAAACTAAATGTAGCACTGTCCATCATTTCAGCGAATTGTTTCAGCCAGGGGAATACAATATCCTTATTCACTTCATAAGGCAGTTTATTCAATGTTGTTTCAGTCATTGCGTTGTTGGCTGCATCCATGAGAAACAGCCTGTCAACAAGTATAAAGGAATAATCCCAAGGCATCTCTTCGATCTCAAATCCGGCAGTCCCCGGAGCGATGTCATTTAACACACGTCTTTCCCTGAGGAAGGCTACCAGTTTCTTCTGGCTTGTACTCTGACCAAAGCTATCGGCACTTGCAATCAAAAGATCAAGAAAACTATCTGTTCCCTGATTTGACATCACTATTGATCTTGCATCTGATATACCATAGTTCAGCGTTATTATGTTACTCATAGTTATTGCTCCAACACGAACTCTATCTGATCTTTTAACTCTGGATGCTCCTGTAAGGCCTGGATGATGTGTTCTGCGTGTTCGAGATCATAGTAATAGACCTTCTGTTTTCTCTTGATAGCTGTACGTATCTGGGCTAGTTCACGCATGTAGCTGGCGAACTTCTGTTTTCTACGGTTTTCTTCACTATCGGAAATATCAACTTCCTGAACCTGAGGTAATTCAAAGTCAGGTTTCTCAGTTATAAGATCCTTTAAGGCTCTGTCCACTCTGACTCTCTTCTGTCTCTGGTTAGCCTTGGCATATACTTCTCTGATCATCTCGGAATCCTGATGTCCAAAGTAATCATGCGCCTCTTCAGCTGATATGTGTTTTACATCACACAGGAAGTGAGCACAGCCATGTCTGAACATCTGGCAATCAAGTTTCTTCATTTCCAGTTTCTCAGTGACCTTATCCAGTTCTCTTAAGGCGTTGGCCTGTCTCTGATATCCTTCTTTCTCCTTTGGATCTCTGGCATTTATGTTTGGAAAGACGAACATGTTATCCATCTTTCTTTCACTTACCTGGAATTCATATCTGTAGGCGTATTTATAGTCGATCAGGATCTGTTTGTAATATGCCCAGATGGTTATCTCTCTTTCGGAGTTACTGTTCTTAAGAGCCAGATTATTGGCCTTGATGCGTCTCATGACGTTTTCCCTGGTCTCCTTATGGTTAATGGCATTGACAACATAGATAACACCGGTTCCATAATCACCGCCGTCAAAATCAATGTTCTTCCACTGTAAGGCAACCAGCTCTCCCACTCTCATACCTGTAAAATACAGTACCGACCAGAATGTATACCAGTAAAGATTGGTAAACTGTCCGATCTTATCCTTATCGGTTCCTTTACCTCTGTAGTAATCCATCAGTTTTCTGAGGTCTTCAAATTCTGGGTAGTTCCTGTCATTTCTTCTTCCTACTTCCAGCCTCTTGGTCTTTACGAACAGGATGGCATTCTCGTTTATGACTGCCTGTTCAGCATTGATATATCCTTTAAGCTGTAGATATCGATTAAACTTCTTTACTACCCCTTTATACTTCTTTACAGTCGCACCAGATAAGTTCTTATGGCCTTTTACCGGTGAGTTGATATAATCGATCCACTTACTCCAATCTTCCGTCTTAAGCTCTTTAATGGCCTTATCTTTAATGTTAGGGTCAAAGTAATTCCTTAGTCCGGAAGCATTATCAAAGTTATTCCTGTCACCGCTGATCTTAACGTTGGCATCTCTATGGGAAAGGTCACTTAATTCCTGCAGCCATTCTTCATAGATGTCATAAACAGTCTTCTTTCTGTTCTGCTTTTCGACATACTGTCCTTCTGCGATTATTTCTTCAGCTTCCTTCTCACATTCATCAATAGTCCAGTGCCACCTGGTGGTTGTATCAACCTTTTTTCCTTCAGCATTAACATAGCGGACTTTCTTACGGAATCTCCACTCTTTTACATCTTCTTTCCATTCCTTCTGGTATCTGGGAGGTATTTTTCTGGGTAATCTTTTCATATTTTCATGTCCTCATATTCAATCAGTAATCGATTCCTGACCCTTGCTTTCAGTTGTGTAGCTGTTTTGATCATAGCATTACCTCCGTATATGTTCTTACAGCAGACTCCATGTGCAATTTCTTCGCACAAGTCATCAAATGATTCAAATTCTTATTAATACTCCCCATATATTCCTTCATTGCATACTGAAATACCTGAATATCCATTGCTTCCTTATATCGAATAACATCACAGATAGTACGTTCCATATCATAAGCTTGCACTGTGTTGCCAAAGCTTGTTTGAATATCCATAATACCTAATTCTTCAATTTTGGGTTTTACCTGATAAACACGAATGCCTTTCTTTCGTAGATGCGAAGCATTGTAACCGGCCCTGACAGTAACACTGATATCTTTTGGTTCTCTTTCCATCAAGCCATGAAGAAAGAGCGCTGTTTCATGGGAGAAAATAAAACGACTGTTTGAAAGATGCAGAATATACAGATCATCCCTCCAGGCGTCCTCTGCGAGATACACACCCTGTGCTACTCGCTCCATATTTCTTTTAGAAACATACTCTGCAAGAGTTGGTTTGGAAATACCTTTTTCCAGAACCTGATAAGTTTGAAGATAACCGTTCCCTTTCTCTACAAGTTCATCCAGAATTTCAAATCGTGTCATCCAATCGCCTTACTTTCTCGCTTTTATTGTGCGTTTTTAGAGCGCACACGTAAACTTAATTGTTTAAAATAGCTTCATGTCAGGTAATATGTATCAACTCAGTTAATCAAGTAACATGAATTTGTTAAAAAACACTGACATTATTTCCTGCAAAATGGGTTTGACCCCACGTTTGACCCCATTTTATACCATATGGAAGAGCAACGCAACATTTGACCCCAAAATTTGACCCCACGATATTCATATTTTCACAAGTTAAGGATTTTCACGACATTTGATTTCTCAAAAAACAAAAAGTGCCAAAAAGCCTTTATTTATAAGGGTTTTTCGCACTTTTGAGCACGAAAAAGGTTTCCTTTCGGAAACCTCATTTTTTACTATGGTGGAGCATAGGGGGCTCGAACCCCTGACCTCCTGCGTGCAAGGCAGGCGCTCTCCCAGCTAAGCTAATGCCCCAGGAAATGGTGGGCCTGAATGGAATTGAACCAGCGACCTCACCCTTATCAGGGGTGCGCTCTAACCAACTGAGCTACAGGCCCGTATCACCAAATCGCTTAATTATCTTATCATTTAAAGAAATTACTGTCAATAAAAAGCACAGTTTTTTCCAAATCTTTTTTAAACTTTTTTATATATCTCGTATGTTATAATGTCTATGTGAAAAGATACTATATTATTTTTGAAGGCCGTGTGCAGAATGTAGGATTCAGATGGACAGTTATGACTATTGCCCAGTCTTTGCATTGTACCGGATGGATCAGAAACATGATGAACGGTAACGTTGATATGGAGATTCAGGGAAACTTCGATCTCATAGGCTTTATTGAAAAACTGCGTGATTCATCACGCTGGATCAGAATTGATGATTACAGCATAATGGAAATCCCGGTTAAACCGGAAGAAAGACGCTTCAGTGTAAGAAACTAAACGGAGGATTCAATCCTCCGTTTTCATTTCTATTTATTCTTATCTATATATTTCTGTACCTGTTTCTGCAGAATATGGAATGGTGCTGCACCGGTATCAAGAACAACCTTGTTATAAGCCTTAAAGTCAAACTTGTTACCCATTGCTGACTTAGCATCTTCCATCATGTTAGTCATGTACATCATACCGGCACCGTAAGGAAGGAACAAGCCCGGATCACCCAGATTTGTTTCATAAATATCAGGTGCTATCTGTTCGGCATATGATTCAACGAAATAGCTGCTCAGGAACTGTTCGATTTCCTTTATTCCCCAGCCGTCATAATGCATCTTCAGGTCAGTATATGCATACATCAGATAACTGAACATGTTATTGTCCTGCAGATATGCTACTTCCTTTGAATTCTTAAGGAAGTAATTATATGCACGGTTTTCACAGTATTCAGCCCATCCTTCAGCATATCCCAGGAAGTCCATGACATAACGGTATTCATTGCCTGGATGATTGATACTGTAGTAAGAATGCTGATAAAGGTGTCCAGGATAACCTTCATGTGCCAGAGTGATGCACAGTCCGTCAGGATCCCTTTCTACAAATGTCGGGTTGACCTTGACAACATTCTTGTTCGGATCATCAATTGGAGCTATCAGATAATAAGCACTGGTATTATCAGAAGTTACACTCTTATCCAGGAAAGCAATTGTGTAATCAACCTTTGGAATATCAGGGAAATCATTTGCCATGGAAGATATCAGATGACTGAAAATCTCATAAGGGTCACTGAAACCGTATCCTTCGGTTATGCTGACTCTGGAATTTCTGATAATGCGGTTATAGGCACCTTCCAGAGCTGCCTCAACGTCATTTTCAATTTCAGCAACAGACTTGTCTGTACTGATCTTATTCCTGACGATTAGTGAATAGAGCTCCTTACCGCCCTCATAATCAGCCATGACACCGCTGGTAGTGCATTTTCCTCTTAGTTCGCTGTCATAGAATTCAATTATTCTCTTATATGCCGGGATCAGGATTTCCTTGGCAGCAGCAGTAACTTCATCGATAAGTTCCTGGCTGCCGGTCATATTAACCTTATTGATGGCTTCTACGAAGACTTTTATAACTTCATTGTTATCGACATTGGCTGTAAATCTCTCACACTGTTCGATGACGCTGTCAATGACACTGTCAGGCTGAACGATACCGTCAGCAGCCTGTCTTCTGGTATATTCAATGCACTGATCAATATAGCGTCCCGTATCCTTCAGCAGTGTAATGTAATCACGGAAATCCTGTTCATTACGGAAATCAAATTCCGTAAACAGCGTGATCAGGTTATTGTTATTGCCGGAGTTAGGAGTGAAGGCAAATGTATAATCCTTTTCAGTTTCATAGAAACCGATGTTCAGATCAAAATAATACTGCATGCACTCATACATGATCTGCTGATCAGCGGTCAGATCTTCCAGCTTGAATTCCTTCAGTTTTTCAATTCTGGCTTTCAGGTCATCAAGACTCTTCTTATCCTCTTCCGTCATCTCATATGAAACATCACCAAGTGTTACTTCCAGATCCTTGATACCGTATTTTGCCGGTTCAACGATGCTGAAATGAACATTGGTGTAGTCAGACTCCATGTCTTCCTTAAACCACTGTTTCTGCAGTTCATCGAATCTTTTCTGTACTTCTGTTTCAATGTTGTCGATGACAGGATCTTCCTTGCCGCCGTTATCTTTCTTCTTACAGGCGGCAGTTGTAAACAGCATCAGAACAGACAGTATGATTAACAATAGTTTTTTCATAGCGGGTTTCCTCAAGTAAAAAAAGAATAACTGTTTAAGCTATTCTTCTATATCTGATTCTTCAGTTTCCAGTTCTATTAATTTCTTTTCTTCTTCTTCATCAGCCTGAAGGATATCTTTAACTACCTTTACCCCTAAAGCTGCAACAGCAGTGGCAACGGCCGTACCAAACAATCTTCTAAACATTACAAATGCCTCCTTTTTTTATTATTTTAACATAATTGTAAATATATGTATATTTATTTCGCAAGCCGCTTCTTTACCGCTTCCTTGCGGTCCAAACGGTTCTGAATAAAATCACTGAACAGCGTATACAGCAGAGCCATGGTCGGTACTGCCACCAGCAGTCCGATCGCGCCAAAGGCTGAACCGAAGAAAGTTACGGCTACCAGTACCCAGACAGGCGGCAGTCCTACAGAGCTGCCTACGACATGCGGATAGATAAGGTTATTATCGATCTGCTGCGTGATCAGGAACATGGCAATAAAAACTATCATTCTGACCAGACCGCTGACAGCCAGGATCAGTACTGATCCGAATATCAGGGCAATGGTAGAGCCGAAATAAGGAATGATGCTGGTCATGGCAATTACTACACTTATCAGCAGAGCATACGGCATGCCTGATACTGACAGCAGGATGAAGAACAGAGTGCCCAGAATTGACATTTCAACCAGCTGACCGCTGATGAAATCGGAGAATATCTGTTCTGTCTTGCTGACCAGATACCTGATGTTCTTGACCAGTTCCTCCGGCAGTAAGGCATCAAGGATCTTACCGGTCTGCTTTTTGAACTTTTCCTTTGACAGCAGAACATAGATGCTGAATACCAGACCCAGACAGAATCTGACAATGATCTTCAGCAGAGATAAGGCAGACCGTCCGATGTCACTTACAACGGATGGATCGATTTTTTCGATCCACTTGGAAATGGTCGGTGTCAGCTCAGAGATCCATTTTTCCAGAGAAGTTCCCAGCTCTTCAATAGGTACACTGAAGATACCGTCAAGTGAGAGTCTGAAGTTCATGCCCATCTGTTCCAGCAGATTGTTGGCGTAATCAAGCACGGCCTTAACATAAACCGGAAGGTTCTGTGCCAGGGCGATCATGCTGCGCCACAATTGCGGAATGACGATTGAGATAAGCAGAGTAACCAGTAACAGAGCGCCGAGATAAGTGCCGAGAACGGCAATTCTTCTCGCCCATCTGTCAGTGATGTCAGGCTTTCTCTTCTTTATGAGCTTTTCAAGTCCACTCATCGGTACGTTTAGAATGAAGGCAATGCATAATCCTACAATAACGGGATATATGGATGTAATTGCCACACTGAATACATTTAGGACAATATCAAAATTGCTTACTATCAGGTAAGCTGAACCTACAATTGCGCTTGCCAGCAATACTTTTCTGGCGAACAGTTTGGTTTCCTTATCCATCTGAATACCTCGTTCGGATAATATTATAGCATTTTTGTTATTATTATTTAAATAAAACAATTATTATAATCTGATTAAGAATGCCTTTATATTTCAAAAATGCTGATTTTTAGCCATTTATGGATTGATTTATTCATTTTCTTATAATATAATAATTTCGCTGCCTAAATAGCTCAGTCGGTAGAGCAATCGGCTGTTAACCGATCGGTCATAGGTTCGAGTCCTATTTTAGGCGCCATTTGTTAAAAAAGAGTTCTGCCAGTCAGAACTCTATTTTATTATCTCGCCATGCAGCCAGTGGAACAGCGTGCAGATCAATGCGGTCACCGCAATTGATATCAGGATGCCAACGATCCTCCAAGGTGTTATTCTGATACCGTAGGTCGTCAGTACGATGATATCACCCATGATGCAGAGAACGCTGGCAGCCACAGGGAAAAAGTATCTGGATCTGTATTTGAAAAAGTTCAGGACCGTACTTATGATAATCACAACACCAGGGACCAGCAGAAAAGCCAGTGAGGCATTCTTGTCAGTATGACCGGCGTTGAGAACGACCCCGAATATTATTAATACAGCACCCATAAACAGCTGCAGAACAACGGCACCAAATATATCTTTCTTCATAGTTATATTCTATACTTTCTATGTGGAAACAGAGTGAAATACTGAAAATCACACAAACATCTTTTTCATGTTATAATCTTAGGGCAAAGGAGTCAATATGGATAGAGCAATTACTTTTGAAATTACACATATATGCAAACAGACCGGTGCCAGAACCGGACTGCTGCACACCCCTCACGGCACAGTCGAAACCCCGATGTTCATGCCGGTAGGAACCGCTGCAACAGTCAAATTCGTCTCACCGGAAGAACTTTATGAAATGGGAGCCGGAGTCGTTCTGGCCAATACCTATCACTGCTGGTTAAGACCGGGTGAAGATGTCGTGGCAGCAGCCGGCGGCCTGCAGAAATTCATGAACCTCAACCGTCCGATGCTGACAGACTGCGGTGGCTTCCAGGTCTTCTCACTGGCTGACAGAAGAAAGATCAAGGAAGAAGGCGTAACTTTCAAAAGCCATATTGACGGTTCTACCCTTTTCCTTTCACCTGAGAAATCCATTCAGATTCAGAACAAGCTCGGTGCCGACATCATCATGAGTTTTGACGAATGCCCGGCCTACCCAAGTACCAGACCGTACATGCAGGACAGCGTTGACAGAACCCTGCGCTGGGCCAGAAGATGCATTGACGCTCATGAAAGAGTCGGCGAACAGGGTCTCTTCGGCATCGTTCAGGGTGGCGAATACGAAGACATCAGAAGATACTGTGCCAGAGAACTGGTTAAGACGAATGCCTTTGAAGGCTATGCCATCGGCGGCACTTCTGTCGGTGAAACCAAGGAAACGATGTATAAGATGATCGACTATTCCCTGGCTGAACTGCCAAAGGAAAGCGTCAAGTACCTTATGGGCGTAGGCTCAACCGATGCCTTATTGGAAGGCATATTACGTAATGTTGACATGTTTGACTGCGTCCTGCCTACCAGAATTGCCAGACACGGTACGCTGATGACATCAGAAGGACGTCTGTCCATCAAGAAAAAAGAATACGAATATGATTTCGGACCGATCGATCCGGAATGCGACTGCTATACCTGCCGCAATTACAGCCGAGCCTATGTCAGACATCTGTTCCGCTGCAATGAAGGTCTGGGTTCCAGATTAATGTCCATCCATAACCTGCGCTTCCTGATCCACCTGATGGAAGATGCCAGACAGGCTATCAAGGAAGACCGCTTCGGTGACTTCAAGGACGAATTCTTCAGAAAACACAATTTAAATTCCATTGACTCAAGAGGCTTTTAATGAAAACATCAGATTTTGATTTTTATCTGCCGGAAGAGCTGATTGCGCAGACACCGTTACAGAACAGAAGCGGTTCACGCTTACTGGCAGTAGACAGAAAAACAGGGACTTACAGTGACCATCACTTTGATGAAGTGATCGATTTTCTGCGTCCTGACGACATCATCGTCAGAAACAATACCCGTGTGATCCCGGCCAGACTTTTCGGTACCAAGGAAGAAACCAACGGACACGTTGAAGTACTGCTGTTAAGAGATACCGGCAATGACATCTGGGAAACACTGGTCGGCAATGCCAGGATCGTCAAGATCGGAACCGTTATCACCTTCTCTGATCTGCTGAAGGCGGAATGCGTAAAGATCGGTGAAGCCGGGATCCGTTTCTTCAGAATGATATATGACGGCATCTTCATGGAAATACTTGACAAGCTGGGCGAAGTTCCCCTGCCTCCTTATATCAAGGAAAAACTGAACGACCCTGAAAGATATCAGACCGTCTATTCCAAAGTGGAAGGCAGCGCCGCTGCTCCGACAGCCGGACTGCACTTTACCGAAGAACTGATAAAAAAGATCGAGGCTAAGGGCTGCCGCTTTGTTGACGTAACCCTGCACATCGGATTAGGCACTTTCCGTCCGGTAATGGTCGACGACATAAATGAACATCACATGCATTCCGAATACTATCACATCTCCGAAGAAGCCGCTGAAATACTGAACAATGCCAGAAAGAACGGTCAGCGTATCATCTGCGTCGGCACGACTTCAGTCAGGACCCTGGAATCAAACTATAAGAAATATCACTGCTTTAAGTCAACCAGTGAGGAAACTGACATCTTCATTTACCCGGGATATCAGTTTGAAGCTGTTGATGCCATGATAACCAATTTCCATCTGCCGAAGTCAACGCTTATCATGATGATTTCAGCCTTTGGCGGCAAAGAGCTGATCTGGAAAGCCTATCAGCATGCCATTGATGAAAAATACAGATTCTTCTCCTTTGGAGACAGCATGATCATACTATGAAAACACAGTCAAAGAAGTACTACTACAACATGCAGCTGGAGACAGCGGAAAAAATAAAGGACTTACCGGTTAAGCCGTCTTTGCTGATGCACACCTGCTGTGCCGTATGTGCCTGTTACCCGATCGTCTGGCTGACGCAGTACTTTGATCTGACTCTGTATTATTACAATGACAACATCTATCCGGAAGCGGAATACGAAAAGAGATATTCTGAACTGGAAAGATATGTCAGGATCTTCAATCAGGAAAACAATGAAGATGTCAGACTGATAAAGTGCGAATATCATAATGCTGAATACACTGAACAGCTCGCCCCGTACCGGGACAGTCCGGAAGGAGGCGAAAGATGTCATCTGTGCTACAGATTCCGTCTGGAAAAAGGCATGGAATATGCCCGCCGGCATGGCTTCGACTACTTTACGACCGTCATGACCGTTTCAAGGCAGAAGGATTCCGTTATTCTGAACAAAATCGGAGAACAGCTCGACAACGAAGAAACAAGGTATTTCTTCTCCGATTTCAAGAAAGACGGCGGTCTGGAAAAAGGACAGCAGCTGGTAAAAAAATACGGCATATACAGTCAGAATTACTGCGGCTGTGTCTTCTCCTACCGGGAAATGCTGGAAAGAGTTAAGAAAGAATACAAAGAAAAAGAAGAATAGACTTCTTCTTCATTCATTAAATCATCTATCCGAGTAACATCGGATTTTTTTATTTCAGAGTTCCTGTTTCCTCGATCTCCATGATCTGGTTGACACGTCTCTGGTGTCTGCCGCCCTGGAATTCAGCATTCAGCCATTCCCTGACGATCATTTTGCCCAGTTCAGGTCCTACAACACGTCCGCCCATGCACAGGATGTTGGCATTGTTGTGCTCACGGGACATCTTGGCTGAGTACGGCTCACTGCATACGACGGCTCTGATTCCCTTTACCTTATTGCAGGCCATGGAAATACCGACACCGGTTCCGCACAGCGCAATTCCCAGATCAGCTTCACCGCTGATAACAGCATTAGCGACTTTTAGTCCCTGAGCAGGATAGTCAACTGATTCAGCGGAATCAACACCGAAGTTTATGACTTCATGTCCCAGTTCTTCCACACACTTCATTACTTCAAACTTTAATTCATAAGCACCATGATCATTACCTATAGCGATTTTCATTTTTACCTCCTCAGCAGATAGTATTCACAGTTAACTGTTTCAATCTGATCATCCAGCAGATAGAAACTGATTTTTATGAATACTATTCTGGTCTGATCATCTATATCTACAGTCATTATCGCATTTTCCAGCGGTCCGTTTCCATATTCCCTGACCAATTTATTGAAATAATCATCAAGGTTATATTCTGATAAGGTATCTCTGTAGCCAAAGCAGCTTTCAACAGTACTGAAGCCGCTGACATCCACAGTATTATTCTCAATGTAGAAATCTAAATATTCTGATTTGTGCTTTGGACTATCGTCATAATAATAAGCATACGGATCAAGTTCACGGACATTCCTGACAAACTCCGTTCTGTTTCCTTCAGACCATTTAAAATACTCACATCCGCTGACGATCTTATCCGCATCATCTGAGGATACTTCCTTACCGAAATTAACGATCCTGTCGCCATCCAGCATCCCATTGGCAGCCAGGACCTGCTTCAGTCTGGCTTCCTGATTTCTGTTAGGGACATCAACGATATTCAGCGGTCCCACCAGTGCCAGTACTGTAATGATACTCATGCCGATGAATACCCAGGACATTTTCTTTCTGATTATGGAGTTGGCCACAAACAGCAGAGCCACACCTATCAGCAGCATCGAGGTATATCTTAACAGAGTAAGTCCATAGTCATTTACCCTGATGAAGATGGCATACAGCTGTACGCCTACCACCGGTAAAAGACCTATCCCACCATATCTGACGAACCGTTTCTGCACAGGACCGAGTTCTTCATTGACATTAAGATAGAAGAATACATAGAACAGCAGGGCAATGCAGCCAAACCAGTTAAGTCTGCCTACCGGCATCTTGCGGGTAACAATGATCTTGATGATATATCCGTACAGGATCGCTATCAGCAGCAGATATACATACAGTCCGGCCTTGGAGACAATGATGTCATAGCTTCTTAAGGATTCCGGCCTGCTGTCCTTTTCCGGAATAAAGGATATGAACAGACTGTAGGTCATAAATCCTTCTATGGCCACAAACAGAATGGAAAGGATCTTGTCAAACAGGTGATCGATTTCCATTATCAGATAATGGAAGGCCATTAAGGCAATCATGATCCCGGCAAACCACACTGTTGTAATGATAAGACAGTAAACTGCTGACTTAAACAGATACGGGAACAGTTTGCGTTCATCGTGATTACGGTACAGACAGAACATTATCAGTTCACAGGCCGCCAGTACCACACACACCAGTATCATAATGGTATATACCGATACATCGGTACCCTTAAGCAGGAAATATGTTCCGATAGCTGCCGCAAGTGAAACCCCGGCATTCACAATGTCACTTATTTTGAACAGATTTTCATCTGTCACTTTCAGCAGCAGGCTTATAGCCCCACCGATAAACAGTCCGGTCAGGGCATAGAAATAAGCATCATCAAAATCTTCAATGATTACCAGATATGTAAAGAAAACCGTAAAGGCAGCCGCAAAGCCCAATGTTACCTTAAAACGACGTACACTTCCCGTCATTCTTTCCAGTATCCGGTTTATAAACTTTTTTATCTTCATAGTTTTCCTCTTTTGTTTTTTACCGTCAAATGAATTATATAACACTGTTTATGAAGATTAAACAACAATACTGCTTCTGTTTTTTAAGATTTCTTTAAGGCAAATCTGACATAAAAAAATAAAAAGAGTATATTATATAAGTGTAAACACACAGCTGTTTTCAGAAAGGGGGCAACGACATGGCAAGAGACAATAAGGTCAATCTTACTGAAGGCGTCATCTGGAAACAGCTTTTATTATTTGTCTGGCCGATAATGGTTGCCAATATCTTCCAGCAGCTTTACAACATAACCAACGCCATGATTGTCGGTAACTTCATTGATACCAAAGCCCTGTCGGCCGTCAGCGCCACACAGTCCATTACGCAGCTTGCTCAGTTCTTCTTCCATGGCGTAGCCACGGCTGCCGGTATCCTTGTTTCACATTATTACGGTGCAGGCAAAAAGGAACAGGTAAAATCAACCATCGAAACTGCCCTGCTGACCTCATTATTGGTCGGTGCGGCCTTTACCATTTTCGGTGAACTGTTTACCCCTTTATTATTACGTATCAGTAATGTCTCTGCTGACATATACAAAGATGCGGAAGCATACCTGCGTGTCCTGGTACTGGAAAACATCCCTGTACTTCTGTATAACGTCAGTTTCTTCATCATGAGATCGTTTGGTGACTCCAAACATCCTCTCTACTATCTGATATTCTCCTGCCTGGTCAACATCTTTCTGGGTGTTGTCTTTGTCAGAGTATTCCACATGGGTGTCATCGGTACAGCCCTGGCAACTGTCCTCTCCCAGCTCATAGTTGACTACTTCGCCCTTTCCTTACTGTTCAGGCTGGACAATGACATAAAGATCGACCTGCGTCACATTCAGCTGGACACTCATACAGTTATCAGAATGGCTCAGCTTGGCATTCCGGCATCCGTACAGAACATGCTGCTGGCCATCAGCAATATGGTCGTACAGTCCTATGTCAATCTGTTTCCGTATGTAGCCATTGCCGGTATCGGCGTTGCCAACAAAGTATCTTTCTGGGTACAGATCCCGATGCAGAGCATCTCCACGATCGGTACCAACTTTGTCGGGCAGAATCTGGGAGCCGGCAAGTACGACCGCGTTAAGGACGGCATCAGGCTCTGTAATCTCATTGCCACAATAATCACCGTGATCACATCTATACTGGTCTTCATCTTTGCGGAATTCTTCATCTCTCTGTTTGACAGAAATCCTGAAGTCATCCGGTACGGTGCCGCCATGACCAGATGGACCGTATTCTCATTTATTCCGCTCACCTGGTCCCATATCTATAACGGCTGCTGCCGCGGAGCCGGAAACGTCAAGATCCCGATGATCATTGCCGTAATGACCCAGTGTGTTGCCAAGTATGTCTTCGTTAAGGTAGGCATGGCCAATTCACTGAACATCAATATCATCTACCTGTCCAGTACCGTCGCCTTTACCCTGGCAGGAATCTTCGCCACCCTGTATTTCCACCTGAGTTCGTGGACCAGGAAAGCTCATTTAAGGTAAACAAAAAGAATTGTTATCAAAAACAATTCTTTTTTCTTTTTCTCTCTTTTTAAACTCTGGCTCTCCAGATCAGTGAATAGTACAGAGGTCCCAGCTTGAAGACATCAACTTCAGGCAGGATCTTCTTGCCGTCCCTGTCAGTCTTTCCGGTATCGCAGGTGACATTGAAATGTCTGATCTTTCCGGTAGTAACCTCTTCAGATTCAATGACCTTACCGGAGAAAGTATATGCCACACCCGGATGGCCGTACTGCAGACACAGCAGTCTGAGGTTTCCGCTCAAGGTAAACAGTGAGTATAACAAATAGACCGTCACAACTCCCGGCAGGATCAGCTTCATGTACTCCTTGTGATAGATATTAACGATAATTGATTTCAGACAGACCAGCAGCAGAATGACAGCTACAATATTCTGCACGCCGAATACCGCAAACATATGCAGCAAACCGTAAATAATGCTGCCTACCGTAAAATTACTCATATTCTTCTCCCCTTAAACAAAAGGAAAATCACATCAGTGTGACTTCCCTGTTTTCATTAACGATTACTCTGAAAATCTGTTCGCTGTCAACCAGTTCCTCATCTTTCTTCTTATGCAGAAGTCTGACTTCGGATTCTCCTCTGCTGACACCGGCAAAGCGGAAACGGAAGATATTCTCGTTCTTCCGGTCCTTGCCCTCGGATACCAGCTCAACGCTGACTACCTCAGGATTGCTGTTGGAATAATCCCAGATGAAATCATCACCCGGCATGTCTCTCTTCTCCACGAAGATCTCCTGTCTGTCAGTTGAGCCGAAACCGCCCTTTCTGACATCAGTTGTCTCATCGTCAAAGGTAATGCCGTACTGTACGAAAATGCCCTGGGCAAATCTGTCTCCCGCTTTCAGAGACAGTGTCTTATCACTGTGGTTGGTGATCTTGATGATGATGTGTCCCTCATTGACGGCGTCATAGTAATCGGAATCAATAATGCCGACCGTATTGTCAAGAGACACTCTGTATTTGAAACCTAAGGAACTGCGCGGATAGATCTGCAGGACCCAGCCCGGATTCATTCTGCATCTGACTCCCGTAGGGATCCTGACGCTCTTGCCGCTGCTTAATTCCAAGTTAAAAGGAATATAGAAATCATATCCTGCACTTCCTGAAGTCGCTCTTTTAGGCATTCTGACATTCTTATAGACATTCTCGGATTCAACATCGGCAATACCGAAATTGTCGCTCATGTCACTGTAGAACTGTTGTCTGGATACCTCTTCGAACTGTGCTACTCTTTCCATATTCCTTTTTCTTTTTTATTGGTGCGCTGGGCGGGACTTGAACCCGCACGATACTATCATACGCGTCTGAGACGTACGCGTCTGCCAATTCCGCCACCAGCGCATGTATTTTTATTATACACGTTTATTCTGAAAATACAATCACTTTTATCAGTGTTATGCGGCTTCACTTACGGAAATGACTTCCGTCATGACATCAGTGTAGGTAAATGAAGCTTTGAACTGCTGGCCGTTGCGCTGATACTCAAAAATGAACAGACTATTAAATACTGCCGTGATGGTGCCGATATCACTTACTTCTTTGCCTCGGCTGTTATATGATACCTTGACCTTTTTGTATAATAATGCTTTTATCTGAGATTGCGTTTCGCTCAGGCTTTTATTATGAATTCTGCTGCCCACTATTATGCATCCCCCTGAAAATACCTTAAAAATATTATATCAAAAAAAAGGCCAAAATTCAATTTTGGCCTTATTCTTCGTATCCTTCAATAATGGCTATGCCGCTGGAAGTTCCCAGTCTGGTACAGCCGGCTTCCACAAAGGTCTTAGCCTGCCGGAAAGTCTTGATACCGCTGGCAGCCTTGATCTGAACCTTGCCCTGCAGCACTTCCTTCATGATGGCTATGTCTTCCAGTTTGGCACCCGAAGTACCCCATCCTGTTGAAGTCTTGACATAGTCAGGTCTGACCTTCAGAGCTATCTCTGACATCTTGCGGATCTCTTCCTTGGTCAGGAAGCAGTTCTCAAAAATGACTTTGGAGATGACATTGTTCTTACGGCAGACATCAACGATCCCCTGCATTTCCTCTTCGATGTAGTCATAGTTCTTTTCCTTCAGTTCGGTAATGTTGATGACATAGTCAATTTCATCTGCCCCGTTCTTAATGGCATCTTCTGTTTCAAACACCTTTACTTCAATGGTTGTCTGTCCCAGCGGGAATCCGATGGCAGCCCCTACATGAACTCCTGTACCCTTCAGATACTCCTTGCATCTTCTGACCTGGGCCGGATTGATGGCTACCATTCCGAAGCCGTTCTCAATCGCTTCATCGCACAGTTTCTTCATATCGGCAGCTGTGGCATACGGTTTAAGATTGGTGTGGTCAACCATTTTGGCCAGTTCTTTTTTACTGATCATGATATCACCTCTACTGAAGGTATTATACCATTTATCTCATTCTCCTGTAATCCGTATTAACCTCTTCATCCCAGTTTTCATCAACGGCGCTGTTCTCCACAAAACTCTTTACCGCCCTTCTAAGGGAACCGTATGTGGCCTCAATGCCTTTGCTGTCATTGACATAATTCCGGTTACGAGCAATGCCAAACTGTCTGCCTGTAGATACAGCGTCAATGTTGGTTCCCATGAAGATGAACTCCCAGCCTTTTTCCTTCTGCTTTTCAATCATCTTTCTGACAGCGTCAGCCGTATATTCCCTGCTGGCATTCTCGTAGCCGTCCGTGGTTATTACAAACAGGACCTTCTCATCATTTATTTCCCTGATGAAACGGCTGATGGTGATGCCCATGGCGTCTACCAGAGCCGTACATCCTCTGACATAGTATTCCTTTGCGGTCAGATCACTGATCTTTCTGATGTTTTCTCTGTTATGCAGCAGTTCATATCTGTCATCAAAGAGAACCGTTGTTACGTTTACATCCCCATCTGCCTCTCTCTGCTGCTTCAAAATGGAATTATATCCGCCAATCGTATCGGATTCCAGTCCGCTCATGGATCCGCTGCGGTCAAGAATGAAAATGACTTCTGTATTCTTCATAATAAATATCCTCCGTTTCTTACAAACAGAGGATATCATCTGTATAAATATGAATGGTCGTCTGTCAGGCGACATTTTTACTGCTTGACCATAATGTCTTCAAGGCTGACATTTCTGTTGAGTACATTCAGATCAATGTACTTTTCACCTCCGCTGTAACCATCCAGGATACCAGTATCCTGATACTGCCACATCGTCCATTTATTGCCGAATTCAAACCAGGCCGGATAATATACGCTGCGTACCCACAGAGGATACTCGCCAAAGGCATCCTTAATATAATCCTCCCCGATAGGCTTGGCACAGTATATCATCGGCTTGACTCCATACCTTTCCTCCAGAATGTCCAGATAAACCTTCAGTTCCCTTCGAACATTTTCCTTAGCCGGAGGATTTTCGTTTTTATCACCATAGAATTCAACATCAACCACTGGGATCAGATCATTGCGCAGATCACCAACTGTGTTAATGAAGTTTTCCGCCTGCGTAGCTCCCGGGGAATCAAAGGAGAAGAAATGATAGGCACCGGCTATCAGCGAAGTCTGATGAACGTTTTCCCAGTTTTCAGCGAATCGTGCGTCAACCAGAGAACTGCCTTCAGTAGCCCTGATAATTACAAAGGAAACATTCTGTCTGGCTAATTCAGACATGTCAATGACATCCTGATATTCGGAAACATCAACGCCGACTACATCGCTTTTCCTTATGAACATCTTATTCAGAAGCACTTTCTTCTGCTTGACAAGCGACCGGAAAAAGACTGTGGCCAGCACAGCAAAAACAGCAGTTAAAACTATCTTTATCCTGCCTTTTCTCACTTAAGACAAGGTCCTTTCTTCAAAATGGTCAAGCGTTTCATTAAGCGCATAAATATCATGATTGCCCTCTTCCAGGAAATACATGACAATCACATCCGCCTTATTACTGTGTGAAAGACTGTATCCTGCCTTCTCCAGCAGGTCCTTTGCTTCATCAAGCGAAAGATTCAGAGCCATTGCCAGCAGAATTGCAGTATTCTTAGACGGCTGATAATCATTCTTTCTTAATCTGGAGAATACTCTTCTGTCAATGCCGGCTTTCTTATAGACAGCGGAATCCTTCAGGCCCTTTTCATCAATAAGTCTTAAAACCATGCTGCTGAAGCTTTCAGAGAGATTATTAACGAGTTCTTCAATGCGGCGTCCGCTTTTACGCGGTTCAGGGTGCGAAGTTTCCAGCATCTGATAACCGTATGTCTTAGCTACCGAAGGAGCAGAAAGCCCGGTGAAATCATCAAAAGGCCTCTCTTTCATCTCCTCAATGACAGGCTCATAGTATTTCAGCGCTATATAGTCTTCAACTTTTTCAAACAGTTTATTTTTCGCGGATGTATTCATATAACTCCTCTGTATTTTCAATTATCACTTCAGCCCCGGCAGCCTCCAGCTGCTGATGGCTGCGGGAACCCCAGGAAACAGCGGCACAGTCAATTTCAGCATTACCGGCCGTCAGCACGTCAACTTCGGAATCACCAACATAAAGGCATTCTTCCTTACTGCTTCCCAGCAGTTCCATGACGCGGTTTACGGTATCAGGCCATGGTTTCTTTCTGACCAGCGGACTTTCTCCGACCGCAACATCAGTAAGTCCCGCAAAATAGATCCTGTCCAGTTCCTTTACAGCCTCATCAGCCTTATTGGAAACAATCGCCAACTTATATCCGTCACTTTTCAGTCTTTCCATTAAAGGCAAGATGCCTTCATATGGAGCTGTCTTTACATTACAGTTAAGTTGATAGAATCGTCTCTGTTCCCCGACAGCTTCTTCAAAGCGCGGGTTATCCGGTCCCTCAGGAACCGACAGTTCCATCAGTCTTCTTAAGCCGTTGCCCACAAAAGACATGACCTCGTCTCTTGTTCTTGAAGGCCAGCCGAACATCTTCATGGTATGATTTACGGCATCAGCCAGATCATCAAGGGTATCCAGCAGTGTGCCGTCAAGATCAAATATAACCGTACTGTATTTCATTTTTCTATTATACAGTGAGTTAACTTCCGATTCAATTTATCCTTAAACAAAAAAAGCTCCCATCAGAAGCTTTCCGGATAATATGGTGGACCTAAGCGGAATCGAACCGGTGCCTGTTGAATCGGAATCAACAATTCTACCATTAAACTATAGGCCCGCTGCCTATACAGTATACCACAACATCAATCAATCTTATAGAAAAATCACTACCTTTATGCTAAAATATCTGTGATCTTTAAGGAGGATTTTTATGAAGAAGTTTTTAAAGGAATTCAGAGATTTCGCAATTGGCGGCAACCTGATCGATCTCGCTGTAGGCGTTATCATCGGCGGTGCCTTCAATAAAATCATAGGCTCACTGGTTGGAGATATCTTCGTACCTGTCCTTGGTTTGATTTTCGGCAATCCTAACGGACTGGAAGGCATGCAGATCGCCGGCATTCAGTACGGCAATTTCCTGACAGCTGTCATTACATTTATCTTAACCGCCTTCTGCCTGTTCGTCTTCATTAAGGCTATCAACTCAGCTAAAGCAACTCTGGCAAAGCCTGAAGAAAAGCCAGAAGAACCAGCAGCTCCAGCAGCTCCTACTACTGAAGAATTATTAGGAGACATCAAGGAACTGTTAGTTAAGATGAACAAAAAATAATACTTTAAGATTTTGAACGACAATGACTCTTCTTTCCAGCGGGAAGGAAGAGTTTTGTTTTTTACATTAAGGAGACAACGATTATGAAAGAATACTGTCTTGAAGTTGCAGGGCTGAAAAGATATCTGCCTTTTGTAGACATAAATGATGAACTGGCCTTTGCCAGTTTCGTAGTCATTTCCGATACGGAACTCGTAAGTGCCGTCGGCCCTTTACTGGCTGAAAAGATCGGTCAATGCGATACCATCGTTACTGCTGAAGCCAAGGGCATTGCTCTGGCCTATGAAATAAGTAAACAGCTCGGTCTGAAGAACTTTGTCGTAGCCCGCAAATCTGAGAAAAGCTACATGAAAGATACCCTGGAGATATCCGTAAAATCCATTACCACCGCTTCACAGCAGCACCTTTACCTGGATGGCAGTGACATTGCCAGAATAAAGGGTAAAAACGTCTGCCTGCTGGATGACGTCGTTTCCACCGGTGATTCTCTGGCTGCTCTGGAAAAACTGGTAACCAAAGCCGGTGCCAACGTTGTAAACAAAGCCTGCATACTGGCTGAAGGAGATGCTGCTGAGCGCAAGGACATCATATTCCTGCAGAAACTGCCTCTCTTCAGAAAGACTGCTGACGGTGACTATGAGGAGATCTGAAATGAACATATTTGAATATCTTCAGAACAACGCCTATCCGGGCAGAGGCATCATTGCCGGCTTATATGACAGTGAACCTGTGATCGCCTATTTCATCATGGGACGCAGCGCCAACAGCCGCAACAGAGTATTCAGAGAAGCAGACAGCATTCTCAGTACGGAACCGTTTGATGAAACAAAAGTCGCTGATCCTTCATTAATAATCTATAACGCCGTAAGAGAATATCGGGACAGCATTATCGTTACCAACGGAAATCAGACTGATACCATATATGAATACCTGATTTCCGGAAAGTCTTTCCGTGATGCTCTGAATACCCGAGAATATGAACCGGACCGGCCTAACTATACACCTCGTATATCGGCTCTGGTAAACAAAGAAAACATTCAGATGTCCATTCTGAAAAAACAGGACGAAGAGTGTCTGAGACTGTATTACGATTTCCCTCAGAGCAACGGTACAGCTTACTTCATATCAACATATGATAATGACGGCAACCCTCTTCCATCCTTCTCATCTGATCCGCTGCAGTTTGAAATAACTGACAGCATCGATACATTTACACAGAAACTGTGGGACAGTCTGGATCCTGACAACAAGATCAGTCTGTATGTAAGATATGGCAATAACAGAATCATCTGTAATAAGAATAAGGAGAACTGATCATGGCAACAATGAAAATCAACATCCTGTCCAGATGTCTGGGCAGACAGGTAGACTTTAACGCAATAATCCCGTCATACACTCTTGGCAGAGGCCGAACCGAAAAGTTCGATGACATCTATTCACCTGACAATAAATACAAACTGCTGATCCTGCTGCATGGTTTTACCGGTGACTGCAATGACTACATCAATTTCTCCAACGTTGTCAGATACGCTGAAGACAATGACATTGTTGTCGTAATGCCATCAGGCTTCAACAGCGGCTATGCCAATTATGAGTATGGCGACAAGATGCGTTCTTTCGTTGCGGAAGAACTGGTCAAGGTCTGCCGCTATATGCTGCCGGTATCTGATAAATATGAAGACACCTATATCGGAGGACTTTCCATGGGTGCAGCCGGAAGTGCCAAGATCGCTCTGGCTTATCCTGATGTCTTCAGTAAGGTATTATGCATGTCAGGTGCCCCTGCCAGACTGGGCATGCCTAGAAGCGTTTCCCTGAACTGGTTCGGCAATGATCCAAACGTCTATGACAGTGATCCGAACAAGGACGACACAAAGCTTATCGGAACAGCTGAAGACGCCTACTTTACTGCTAAAGACAATATCGAGAAAAAGAAACCTCTGCCTGAGTTCTTCATGACCATCGGCAGTCTGGACTTCCTGTTATCAACAGTCCGTGCCTTTAAGGAATACATCGTTGATCTGGGATACAAGGTAAAATACGAAGAAATCCAGGGCTACGGCCACCAGTGGGAATTCTGGGATCTTAAGGTCAAAGAACGGCTGTACGAGTTCTTTAAATAAACAGGAGGCTTCCGTTATGAATGAATTACCTCTCAAATACGGCTGCAATCCCAACCAGAAACCAGCCCGTATTTTCATGGAAGACGGTTCCCGGCTACCGGTAACAGTCCTCAACGGCAGACCGGGATATATCAATTTTCTTGATGCCCTGAATTCCTGGCAGCTGGTAAAAGAGCTGAAGGAAGCCACAGGAACAACCTGTGCTGCCAGTTTCAAGCATGTCTCACCGACAAGCGCTGCATTAGGCCTCAGATTAAGCCCTGTACAGAAGAAAGCCTGTTTCGTGGATGACATTGAAGGCCTGGATGAATCGCCTTTAGCCTGCGCCTATGCCCGTGCCAGAGGCACTGACAGACTCAGTTCCTATGGGGATTTCATTGCCCTCTCCGATATCTGCGATGTTACAACAGCCAGAATCATCAAGAGAGAAGTATCAGACGGCGTCATTGCCCCGGGATATGATGATGAAGCCCTGCAGATCCTCTGCAGCAAGAAAAACGGCAATTATAACGTCATTCAGATCGATCCGGAATATGAATGCGCACCAATAGAAAACAAGCAGGTTTACGGCATCACCTTCCAGCAGGGACATAATGACATAAAACTGAACGATGAACTGCTTAAGGAAATCGTTACTGAAAACAAAGATCTCCCGGAAAAGGCCATAAGAGATCTTATCGTAGCCATGATCACGCTGAAATATACCCAGTCAAATTCCGTAGCCTTTGCCTATGACGGGCAGGCCATCGGAGTCGGGGCCGGACAGCAGTCCCGCATCCACTGTACCAGACTGGCAGCCGGCAAGGCTGATACCTGGTTTTTAAGACAGCATGAAAAGGTACTGGCCCTGCCGTTCCGTAAGGGTATTTCCCGTGCCGTACGCGACAATGTCATTGACGGCTATATCAATCAGTATGAAGAAGACGTTACTGCGGAGGGTATCTGGCAGAAATACTTTACCCAACAGCCAGCGCCGTTAACAGCCGAAGAAAAGGCAGAATACCTGAAAACCATTAACGGCGTTTCCCTGGCTTCCGATGCATTTTTCCCATTTGGCGACAACATTGAAAGAGCCCATAAGTCAGGAGTTAAATACGTTGTTCAGCCGGGCGGTTCTGTAAGAGACAGCGATGTCATTGAAACCTGCAACCGCTATGGCATGGTAATGTGCTTCAGCCATATCAGACTGTTCCATCATTAATACCTGAGTGCTTACCATTTCCCTTTTACTATCCTGATACCATATAATACAGATATTAAGAGGTGTACATATGAATATACTGGTAATAGATGCCCAGGGCGGCGGTATCGGCAGACAGCTGATACAGAGCCTCAAAAAGATGGAATATCCGGATATAACGATCATAGCAGCCGGCACCAACAGCATTGCCACCAGCAACATGCTAAAAGCCGGAGCGGATATTGCCGTAACCGGTGAGAATCCGATCGTGGTCTGCAGCCGTACGGCTGATGTCATCATCGGACCGATAGGCATTGTAATAGCTGACGCTCTTTACGGTGAAATCACCCCGGCCATGGCCAAAGCCGTAGCCCAGAGCAAGGCTAAGAGACTTCTGCTGCCGATAAACAAATGCGACAACATCGTCATCGGTGTTGATGATCTCTCCGTTTCCCACCTGATCGATCTGACCCTGGAGGAACTGAGTAAAATTCTTGCCTGAAATTCCGTGCTGCAATATAATTAAGACAACAGCAGGAAGCTGGGCATTAACACAGAAGTGTTAATTCAACATTATCCATGAAGGAATATTGTTTTAATTGAGGAATGATATTCCTTTTTCTATTGTCAAGGAGGATTAATGTTATGAAAAAGACAAGAGATCTCGTGTTAACGGCCATGTTTATCGCTCTGGGCGTAGCCTTACCGCAGGCTTTCCATGCCGTACCAAATGCCGGCAGTGTTTTCCTGCCAATGCATATTCCTGTACTGGTAGCCGGTTTCGCCGTTGGTCCGGTATTCGGACTGGCCGCCGGGATCCTGACACCGTTACTGTCACACCTTTTATTCCATATGCCGCCTGCTGCCGTTTTACCAAGCATGTTATGTGAACTGGCCATGTACGGTCTGGCAACAGGATGCTTTGCCCGTATCATAAAAACCAAAAACCCGCTGGTTAAGATCTATACCGTTCTGATCCTGGGCATGCTGGCCGGAAGAGTAACTTACGGTATTCTCAATGCTCTGATATTCAGAGCAGGCTCATATTCAATGCAGGCCTGGCTGACAGCTGCCTTCGTTACCGCCCTTCCAGGCATCATCATTCAGCTGATTGCCATACCGGCTCTGGTATTAGGCTTAAACAAAGCTAAACTGATAAAGCTTTAAACCACATAAAAATCTGGAAATTCCAGATTTTTTGTTTATTCACATGTGGCCAGTAAGCCATCCGTCAAAGTAGCCCGCAATGTCAGAGCGATATTGCCAAGCATTCCTGAAGGATAGACATTGACCGAACTCATGAACCGCGGCAGTACTCCCTTTATTACTGAGCCTAAAGCCAGCAGATAAAAGGCATACAGTCCGAACAGGATCCGATGAAGAAACAGGAGTCTTAATCTTGTTTCTTTTATATTGTCCGGTTTCATTAATTCAAGATAGATTATGTAAGCGCAGACTGCTGCATATAAGGCATAAAACACCACGAGTATCGCATCCAGGATATTGAAACTCCAGGATATCATTGATCTGAACTGCATGGTTACCCTTAACAGGTATCCCGTTGCCAGACCGGCTAAGGCAATAACTGTCATTCTGTGGTTTTCAAATATCAGCGATACAAACATCGTGATTTCGGCAAGCATCAGCAGATAACCGGCAGCGTTCCAGGACATGTGTCCGCGGAAAACAGCCAGTAATCCTTCAATACTGGAATAACCGTACAGAAGCAGCGCGATACATCGCAAAATGTTTTTTTCAGCAGACTTGGACATTATCCTTTCCCATGACCTCCAGAGCTTTCTTAAACTGTGTCTCATATAATTCTGTATAGACACCGCCGGCCTTGACCAGCCGTTCATGCTGGCCTCTCTCCACTATTTCGCCATCCTTGACAACAAGGATCTCATCAGCGGAAAGAATGGTTGACAGTCTGTGGGCGATAAGAATGCTGGTCCTTGATTCGATCAGCGGTTCGATGGCTTCCTGGATCTTGTTTTCATTAATGGAGTCCAGAGCACTGGTAGCTTCGTCAAATATCAGCAGAGCCGGGTCTTTCAGTAAGACACGGGCAATGGAAATTCTCTGCTTTTCACCGCCGGACAGCTTAAGTCCGCGGTTACCTACCATCGTATCCAGTCCTTCATCCTGACTTTCAATGAAGTCATAGATGTTAGCTTTCTTCAGAGCTTCGATCAGTTCCTCTTCTGTGGCATCAGGCTTGGCATATAACAGATTATCCCTGATGGAACCGTTAAACAGATATGTTTCCTGTGATACGACACCGACATTGTTGCGCAGGTATCCCAGATCCAGATCCCTGACATCAACACCGTCGAACCTGACGCAGCCGCCGGTAACATCATAAAGTCTCGGAATCAGATTGACCATCGTGCTCTTACCGGAGCCGGAAGGTCCGACAATAGCCACGCTGTTGCCGCTCTTTAAGGTAAAGCTGACATCCTTAAGGATCTCACGGGATGGATCATAGTGGAAATAGACATGTTCGAAATCAACATTGCCATAGGCCTCTTCCGGAATAACGGCATCCGGCTTGCTTTCGATTTCCACCGGCATGTCATAGTATTCAAATATTCTGGTAAAGTTAGCCATGGCACGGATCCACTCGGTCTGAATGTTCAGCAGTGAATTGACCGGTCCGTATAATCTGCCTAACAGTGATACCATGACGGTAATGTCACCAACCGACAGATCAGCATCATATTTCATCATCAGGATGCCGCCGACCAGATAAAGAGCCATAGGTCCGATGCTGGTAAGAGTACTCAGAATGACTCTGAACCAGCGTCCGGCCATTGATTCCCTGATGTTCAGGTTGATCATCTTGCGATTGGCATTCTCGTATTTCTGATATTCATACTCTTCCTTGCCAAACAGTTTAACCAGTAACTGTCCGGAAACGGAAAGAGTTTCATTAAGCAGACCGTTTACCTCATCGTGTACAGCCTGTGATTCCCTGGTCAGTTCCCATCTGGTCTTGCCGGCCGCACGGGTCGGTATCGTAAACAGCGGAACCAGTATGATGCCTAAGATCGCCAGGATCCAGTTTTTCTGGAACATGGCAACCAGTGCAACCACCAGAGTGATAACATTTGAAATAATACTGGTAAAGGTATTGGTAATGATAGACTGCACACCCTGAATGTCACTGGTCATTCTGGTAATGATGTCACCCTGATTGTTGGAGGTGAAGAATGACTGTGACATCTTCTGCAGATGGGCATACATCTTATTACGCATGTCAAAGGTAATATGCTGCGCGATCCAGGAGTTCAGATAACTTTCAGCTACGCCAATCATTTCCGCACAGAAAGTAACTCCCAGAGAGAGCAGTATCAGTTTAATCAGTACCTGCAGATTACGGTTTATCAGACCTTCATCTATGATTCTACCGGTCAGAATGGATGGCTGCATCCTCAGCACTGAAGATATCAGAATCAATACCAATGTCAGTATAAGCTGTTTCCAATAAGGAGCAAGGTAACTGAAGACCCTGATTAACAGTTCCTTAGTTACCTTCGGCTGGTTTTTCTTTTCTTCTTCAGTAAGGAAACCACCGCGCATGCCTCTGCCGCCTGGTCCCATACTCATAGTTTTATTTCCTATTCTACCGCATTAACGTATGCGAATACTTCTTCCTTGATCTGTTTATTAACGGCCTTGGCCTTTTCAGCACTGTCCTGATCAGTATAGAAATAGAACTTGATCTTCGGTTCAGTACCGCTTGGTCTGATGGCGAACCAGCTGTTGTTGTCCAGATAGTATCTCAGAACGTTGGAAGCCGGAATGTCTTCATAACCGTTGATATAGTCAATAACCTTGGTGACCTTGGCACCGGCTACCTCAGTAAGAGGATTAGCTCTGACATAGGTCATCATTCTTCTGATTCTGGCTGCTCCATCCAGGCCTTCCAGAACAACGTTTGGCTCGTCTTCGTTATAGTAACCATACTTATCATACAGTTCCATTAAAACGTTCCATAACGTCTTACCCTGCTTGCGGTAATAAGCAGCTGCTTCCGCTACCAGCATACCGGCTGAGATGCCGTCCTTGTCTCTGATTTCAGGACAGGCTGCATAGCCTACTGATTCCTCATAACCGAACAGGATCGTATAACCCTTTTCGATCAGTTCAGGATAACGTCCGCAGATGTTCTTGAAACCGGTCAGTGATTCATACATGTCGACTCCGTAAGCCCGGGCCATTTCCGTACTCATGGTTGAAGTAACGATTGACTTGACCATGGCACCCTTGGCCGGTAAGGTTCCGGCACTCTTATGGCCTTCCAGAATGTAGTTTACCAGCAGATAGCCGGTCTGGTTACCGTTCAGAGGTACATAGTTGCCTTCATCATCTCTGATTTCAATGGCGAATCTGTCACCGTCAGGGTCACAGGCCATTAACAGTTCAGCCCCGACTTCGCGGCCCAGTTTTTCGCTGAGTCTGAAGGCTTTTGGATCTTCAGGGTTAGGATAACCGACTGTTGTAAAGTCAGGATCCGGATCCTTCTGTTCTTCAACGATATGCCAGTTAGTGAAGCCTCTGTCTTCCAGCATGGTCTTAAACGGAATGTATGCTGCACCGTTTAACGGCGTAAATACCAGCGGAATAGCCAGGTCGATCTCATCACCGCCATGAATACTCATAGCCTCGACCTTATCAAGATAGGCTCTGTCATATTCAGGACCCAGAACAACGATTTTTCCTTCTTCAACATATTCATCAAAGTCACCCTTCTTGATATCTCTGAATGGGTTGACAGCCTGGATTTTTTCCGTCATGCCGTCAGCTACGGCACTGCTGACCTGACAGCCGTCTTCCCAGTATGCCTTGTAACCGTTATATTCAGTCGGGTTATGAGAAGCGGTAATATTGATGCCGGCGATGGTTCCCAGCTTGGTTACCATGTAAGCCAGCTGCGGTGTCGGTCTTAAGTCAGGGAATACATAAGCCTTAATGCCGTTGGCAGCCAGAATACTGGCAGTCAGCTCAGAGAATTCCTTTGAATAGTGACGAGGGTCATGAGCGATGACTACACCTCTGTCCATGGCTTCCTGGCCATGTCCCTTAATGTAATCAGCGATGCCCTGGGTAGCCTTTCCAACCGTAATGAAGTTCATGTTGTTGGTACCCGGACCGATCTTGCCTCTTAAGCCAGCCGTACCAAAAGCCAGATCCTGATGGAAACGTTCCTTTATTTCGTTTTCATTGTCTTTAATTTTCAGCAAAAGCTGCTTTAATGGATCGTCATCGGAGAGCTTTTCCAGCCACTCCTGGTATCTTTCCATATGGTTCATATTATTATACCTCCGTATATTTACATATCTATTGTAACAAAAAACCTGCAGTATTTCTGCAGATTTATACTGTTATTCTTCTATCAGAAACAAACACCGGCAGTTAACCGGTGTCTCTGTTATCTTATGTATTTCCGGGCATGAGCCAGGATCTTCTTGTCGCTGTCATAAGTCAGAAACCGCATGGCCTGATTATAGTCCAGCCATAGCAAGGCACTGACTTCTTCCGGCTGTACGCGGTTGGCCTTTCCCTTGGCTTCAGCCAGGAAATATACGACCTCTTTAATGCAGCCGCTGTAAGGACTGTACTCCGTTGTCTCACGGAAATCCGTCACAAACGTGACTTCCAGTCCGGTTTCTTCTCTTATTTCACGCGCTGCCGTCTGTTTCTCAGTTTCATTTCCCTCGACATGACCCTTGCACAGGGCATAATGCCCCTGCTTCATCTGTTCAACCAGATACAGGATCTTGTCATCGCGGTAAAATATAACTGCTCCGCAGCTCTTCTCCCTGATCATTATCTAACCCCGACTTTCTCATTAAGCTTTCTTAATACCAGGCCTATCAGATAAGTAACACACACTATTATGACCAGTGCAGCTGCGCCGACGGGATAGCCCCACAGCATGAAACCGTACCAGTCATTGCCCGGTATTCCATTTATAATTATATTCCCTAAATAGAAAATTCCATATACCAACATTGGCAAAACTGCCAATAAATTATCTCTGACCGTTAATCTTTCCCTGTTGAAGATAATGCATTCCGCCATGGCTGCCAGAGGTACGATGCCATGCATCCACAGGCTTGGTCCCGTAAACATCATCAGATAACCAAATAAAGGACCCAGGAAAACCATGACTACCGTAAAGGTCAGGCCTACGGAAACAGCTCCCACATATTTCAGTTTTTCATTGCCGTTAATGATCCAGACGATGCAGGCGGCTGCTTCCAGCAGATTGGAAAGCACGGTAAAATACTTCAGCGTTCTGAAACCGCCGGACATGAAACTGCTGTCAGGAATACTGGTTGAAAGTATTACCCACTGAATTATGACCATGACTGCCAGAAAGGCATTTAGTACAATACGGAAAGTCTTTTTCATATTTATATTATAATATACCAGCTGTCCGGATATCCATTCGTTTACTTTTAAATAAAAATACTCTACACTGTTATTGAGGTGAGAGCATGAAGAATTAATCAGTCTTATTTGAAACATTTAATGGACACGTTCTTTTTTGTGTGGAAGGAGATTGATTGATCATGCTTAAAGTAAACAATCTGACTGTAACGACCCTTAAAGGCCGCAAAATAATAAAAAATTTTTCGTTTGTTCTCAATGACGGAGACAAACTCGCTGTGATCGGTGAGGAAGGCAACGGCAAAAGCACCCTTCTCAAGATCATGGCCGGCATTGATGTAAGCGAATATGTCAGCTATACGGGTGACATTATTTCTGGTGACTCGGTTGCCTATCTGCCGCAGAAAATAGATGATGAATATCTTGATCAGGATGTTCTGTCTTTCATAACCGGTGGTGAAGAACCGGATTATCAGCGAATTTATGAACTGATAAAACTGACTGGTCTGTCCGCTGATCTGATTCATGACAGGGTCATTTCCACATTAAGCGGCGGTGAGAAAGTCAAGGTCAGCATCATGCGACTGCTCTACAATGATCCTGACATTCTTTTGCTGGATGAGCCTACCAATGACCTTGACCTTAAGACACTCATCTGGCTGGAATCATTCATCAACAATACCGGTAAAACCGTGATGTTCATCTCTCATGATGAAACCCTGCTTTCCAACTGTGCCAGCGGCATCCTGCATCTGGAACAGCTGAAAAGAAAACAGGAACCGGTTATAACCTTACGCAACCAGTCCTATCAGGAATACCATGAAAACAGGCGGCACAGCATTGCCAGGACCAATCAGCTGGCCCGCAAGGAAAAAGCCCAGCTGAATAAACAGCTGGAAAAATACCGCCAGATCTACCAGAAAGTAGACCACCGGCAGGCAACCATTTCCCGTGGGGATCCTCACGGCGGTTTTCTGCTGAAAAAGAAGATGCATGCCGTCAAGGCCTTAGGACGCAAACTGGAAGAAAAACAGGAAAACATGACCAAGAAATATGAGCCTGAGGAAGCCATCAACATTTTCTTTGAAGATATTTCCCTGAATCCGGATAAGATAATACTGGATCTGCATCTTGATCAGCTGAAAGTTGAAAACAGAACACTGGCTGAAAAAATAAATCTCCATGTCAGAGGTGCCGACAAGATCTGCATCATCGGTGAAAACGGCTCCGGCAAGACGACACTGATGAAAGTAATCAGAAAGAAACTTGCCAAACGCAGTGATATCAACATGGGATACATGTCCCAGAACTATTATGAAATTTTGGACTACAATATCAGTCCGATCAGCTATCTCTACGATATCTGCGAAGACCGCAGCAAGGCTCAGTCTCTGTTAGGCTCCATGAAGTTTACTTCTGAAGAAATGACGCACAACATTGCCGAACTGTCTGAAGGCCAGAAATGCAAGATCATTCTGGCTGGTCTGATATTGCGCAGATGTAATGTCCTGTTACTGGACGAACCGACCCGCAACCTTTCTCCGCTTTCAAATCCGGAAGTAAGAAAGATGCTGATCGACTATGGCGGCTGTATCATTGCGATCAGCCATGACCGTCTGTTCATCGATGAAGTCTGTGACAAGGTCTATCAGCTGGACCGTGAAGGACTGACATTAATTGACGGCTAAGTGCATTTCAGGTCAGCGGTAATGCAGACTGTGAACAGAATATGGAAACCGAAAATGAATCAATATATGATGTAATCAGCAAAGGAGGTGATGATAACGTGAAAAAGGTCAGACTCGAAATCAATGAGGAGAATTTTGAGGAAATCAGGGAAATGCTGGAAAAATCAGGCTTCAGCGTAACAGCTGAAGAGGATGAAGACTACATCCTGCTGCAGAAGGATCTGCATGTTTCCCATCTTTCCGTCAGAAACCGTGTCGGTGACAGGATCCATGTACCGGTTGAAGATATCATATTCATGGAATCCTACGGTCACAGTATTGACGTGATCTGTACCAGGGGACGTTATCAGTCATCTCAGTCTCTGAAACAGCTGCTGGAAGCGCTTGATCCGGCCATATTCATCCGCATCAGCAATTCCGTGATCATCAACCGCCGTCATCTCAAGGAGATCATACCTAGTTTCTCCATGAAGTTCAGATTAAGAATGTCCGACGGCAGCATCGTTGAGGTAACCCGCAGTTACTACAGCAGTTTCAAGGAGACATTCAGAATTTAGGAGGTTAACATGAGCAGATTCATACCAGTTATAATAATACCTGCAGTCATCATATTGGGTTCATTCCGGTATTACCTGTACTATAAGTCCGCCATCAACAGGCACATAAATGACGAAAACTACAGAGAGCGTACTCATAACCCGGCACCAGTTTACATTCTCTTAGGCATAACCATCATATCCCTGCTTCTCAGCAACAGCCGCAATCAGCTGGCCATAAACAACCTGCAGAACAACATATTCATGCTGTCAAACCAGATTCATGAACTCGATCAGAAACTCAGCGATCTGAACAAAAAAGACCTGGCCAAGTACAGTTACGGTCTTGATCTTATATCTCTGGAAAAACAGAACGGTCAGTATATTGCCACAGTCAGAGTAAATGTCTATCCTGAACTATTGCATGGGAAAACGGAATTCACCCTGAAATACAATGGTGAAAGCCAGGTCATGAAGGAAGAAAACGGCGTATATTACGCTGACATAAGCTTCCCAAGTGCTCAGGGCGGCGGATCGGCAGAACTCATTGTCAGCTATGACAGCATCATGCAGCACGATGATATCTATCTTGAAGGCGAAAAGATAATGGGCAGCCTGCTGCCGTCAATGTATCTGACCGGCTCCAGTGAAATCAGAAACAAAACTTTCCAGACAAACTGGACCATTCATGCAAGTAACAGTGAAACCAGAAAGATAACTGATGCTGTCCTGATCATCGATGATGGCAGGATCCATAAGGAATTTGATCTTCAGGAAGTCCTCACCAAGGGACAGATGGAGCTTTCCATAAAGGAAAAGATCTCCTCGGTAAATAACTTCAGAGCAGAGATCCAGTATCATGATGATCAGGGTTTCACCTATACCGAAAGCGTCTATTCCCCTTCCAAGCCGTTCCATCTGGAGATTACCGACAGTGAGGGAATACAGGTAATGGTTCTGTAAATGTGTTATCATTACTTTAAGAAGGTAACAGCACATGAAAGAAATCGATTCCTATTCATATCATCTGGGAGCCGCTGACTGTTTCTGTGAAATGGTCGCCGCCGGCGTAAAGAAAATAGCCCTTTCCCATCCCTGCAATTCAAAGGAAGAAAGAGACAGTTTCCTTGACGACTTTAACAGGCTGTCCGAGAAGTATAATGTAAAGTACTATGCCGAAGACCGGCCTTTCCTCAGCGATCTGTTCCCGGTTTCCATGAACAAAGGGAAGCATAACGTCATCTTCTATTGCGAAGACAGATATCTTGAACAGTACCTGCAGTTAAAGAAAGACAAGCAGCAGATGATAGATAATAACTGCTATTGCGGCAAGGAAAGAACACAGCTCGCCATCAGATACGGCAAACTGCTGTCCTATACCGATGAAGGCATAGAAAGATTATTAAAAAAGAATAACGAAAAGGAATAACATGACAAACAGCACTGCTGAAGTGCTGTTTTCATATGGCATAAAACTATTACACAAAAGAAAGCAATAAGGTTTTATTATCAGTTCAATTGTTTTATAATAGGGAACATATGAAAAAGGAAAGAAAACCGTTAGACATAGCCAATGGGCCGTTAATGCCGAATATCTTCACATTTGCGATTCCTCTGATGTTATCGGAAATGATGCAGATCTTTTTTAACTCGGCTGATACCATCATCGTCGGAAAATTCGGCGGTGACCAGGCGCTGGCTGCTGTAGGAGCCACAGGATCGATCGTTTTCCTGCTGACTTCCCTGTTCTACGGTTTATCAACCGGTGCCAACGTTCTGATTGCCCGCTGCATCGGCAACAACAATCAGCAGAAAATCAAGGACGCCGTCCATTCTTCCATCATCATCGCCTGGGTCGGCGGTGTATGTCTGACAGCCATTGGCGTCATCTTTGCCAAAGGTCTGCTGGAAATGATGGGAACACCGGAAGACATCATTGACTTAAGTGCCCTGTACATGCGCATCTATTTCGGCGGTGTCATCTTCTTACTGACCTTTAACTTCGGCAGTGCCGTGCTCCGATCCAAGGGAGACACCAAAAGACCTATGTACTTCATGATCGTTGCCGGTATCGTAAACATCCTGCTGAATCTGTTTACCGTCGTCATCCTTAAGTGGTCTGTCGCCGGTGTCGCCATTTCAACCGTTGTTTCGCAATCCATATCAGCTTTCCTGGTTCTGCGTATTCTTATAAATGAAACAGACTCTACCAGACTTGATCTCAGGCATATATATGCCGAAAAATCAGCGGTCATGGAAATCATGAGGATCGGTATCCCGGCTGGTTTATCCGCTGCGGTATTCGCCCTGTCAAATGTCGTGGTTCAGTCAAGCATTAACTCCTTTGACTCCACAGACATCGTTGCCGGTAATTCTGCCGGAGCCAACATTGAAAACTTTGTCTATATCGGCTATACGGCTTTCAACCAGGCCACACTGACCTTTACCAGCCACTGTCTGGGAGCCGGAAGAACTGACCGCATTAAGGAAGTATTCATCAAGACCTTCCTGCTGGTAGCCCTGGCTGCCATAGTAATGTCAAACGCTGTCTACTTTGCCGGGCCTTCCCTGTGACTCTGTATACTGACAAACAGTCAGTCATCGATGTCGGCATGATCAGAACCGCCCTTGTTGCCAGACTGCTGATCCTGAACGCCCTGCTCGATACCTTTGTGGCATCACTCAGAGGCATGGGTTATTCTACACTGCCTACCATACTGATGGTCATCGGTATCTGCGGTGTAAGAATTGCCTGGATATACACGGTCTTCCCAAAACTGGGAACCCTGCAGTCCATCTACATGTGCTTCCCGGTCAGCTGGGCCGTAACAATGATAATCGAGATCATTCTGTGGGTGATCGCCTACAAAAAGGTCTGCAAATCAGCATAAACAAAAGGATATGAATTCAGGTTCATATCCTTTTTCTTTTATTATAGATTATTTATCCTTAATGAATTAATTGAGCCAGTCCGGATTTCCCATAGCCGTAATTGTCGCGGTTGACATATACAGCCCAAAGTGAGAAAAACAGCATCAGTATATTTGTCAGCAAAAATGAAAACCATACTCCCGTAATACCGAACATCAATGGCAGTACCACGACTGTCACGTTAGCCAGCACCACTTCCTGCATGAAGGTCAATGCAGCAGATGTCTTATGATTACCCAGGGAAGCAAAGGTGATCCTGGCCCCCAGATTATAGCCAAACACCAGGAAGCTGTAAGGAGCGATCTTCATCCCAAAAGTAATCAGATCCTTATAGTCCTTAGCCCCTTCCGCAATGTACAGACCGGCAACCATCCAGCCAAATAACAGGAAACTGATCATTAATGCCACGGACAGGAAGGTGGTCAGTATGATGACCTGCCTGAATGTTTTTCTGAGTTTTTCAACATTGCGTTCACCGACAGCATAGGAGATGATTGGTCCCGCGGTATCAAACAGTCCGAAGAAACAGCCCATGAAAGCCCACTGAATGTTTCCTACAATGGTATAGGCAGCCAGATATTCTTCTGAACCCCAGTACAGAATGGCATAATTGGATACCAGTGAACTTAAGCCTACTGACAGATTGGACAGGAAAGATGAGATACCATACTTACTGGATTCCATTATCAATGGCATCAGGTCTCTGGAAGGAGATGTAAACTGCATTTCACACTTCCTGTTGGAGTAAAACAGCAGACCTATGACTGTCATTAATAAGGTTGCCAGCAGATTGGCATAGGCTGTACCGACCATACCGACTCTTTTATATACCACATAATACCAGTCAAAGAAAAGATTGGTACTGACATTGAGAACCGTAGACAGCAATTCCATCTTAGGCTTGCCAGCCGGCACATAGAAACGTCTGAAAATCGTTGATACCAGAGTAAATGGCAGATATAAGGCTCCAACTTTAACAAAGTCACGGGCATATGGATAGATGATCTCCGTAGCTCCCAGAAGTTTCAGGATCGGATCCATGAAGATCCTTTCCCCTACTCCTAACAGGATGCCCACTGCTCCGACAAACAGTACCATGGCTGTAAAATCAGCCCTGGCTTCCTTACTCTTTCCTTCACCCATCTTGCGGGAAGCAAGTGTCGATACACCGCCTAACAGGATGGCTGGACTGTTATGGATCATGAACAGCGGGAACAGTACGGAAAAAGCTGCCATGGCATTGGAACCTATGTAGCGCGAAATGAAAAGACCGTCATCAATGGTATAAAGCAGATTGATGACAAGTTCATTTAATACAGCCGGCAGAGCAAATCCAGCCAGCTGCCATAAAGAGTAATCTTTTCCTATCGTCTTGGTCTCATCCATACAGCATCACGTTTTCTATTGTAGCATAATAACGGGAAAAGAAAAAACAGATAACTCTGTCTTGTTCAGACACAGAAAAACCGGCAGATCACTCTGCCGGTTTAAACTCTTTTATCAGTTATTACTGAGATTCGAACTTCTTGACTAAGTTGTTGAAACGCTTTTCAGCATCGCTCTTAGCCTTATCGTATAAAGCCTGAGCCTTTTCCGGATTAACCTTAACAAGGTTATTGTATCTGGCTTCATCCATTAAGAAGGCATTGAACTTTTCGAAATCTGGCTTAGTGTAGTCGATCTGTAATGGCTTTTCTTTTCTTGGGTCATAACGATACAGTGCAACATAGCCGCACTCAACAGCTTCTTTCTGAACCTGCTGCTGCTTGCTTAAGCCGCCCTTGATACCGTGCAGTTCGCATGGGCAGTATGCAATGATCAGAGATGGACCATTGTAGCTTTCAGCTTCCTGTAAAGCCTTGATAGCCTGAGGTCTGTTAGCACCCATACATACGCTTGCAACATATACATGACCGTAAGTCATAACGATCTGACCTAAGTCCTTCTTAGCTACTGCCTTACCGCCAGCTGCGAACTGAGCGATTGAAGCAGCCTGAGATGACTTGGATGACTGACCGCCTGTGTTAGAGTATACTTCTGTATCCAGAACTAATACGTTAACGTTCAGGTTGTTAGCCATAACATGGTCTAATCCGCCGTAACCGATATCATATGACCAGCCGTCACCGCCGACGATCCATACTGATGCACTTACCAGATCTCTGGCGTTCTTCAGTAAGACTTTGACGTTTTCGTTCTTGCTGGCTTCGAGAGCCTTAACGATTTCTGGCTGTAAACGCTTTTCTTCAGCACGGTTGCCGTTGATCTTCAGATATTCTTCGAACAGAGCCTTCAATTCAGGTTCAACATTTTCGAGTTCATCTTCCATGACCTTTAGCATAGCAGCCTTCTTATAGCTTCTGGCTAATGCCATACCATAACCGAATTCTGCGTTGTCTTCGAATAAGGAGTTAGCCCATGCAACACCGTTGCCGTCAGCATCCTTAACGAATGGAGTTGAAGGAGTAGAACCGCTGTAGATTGAAGAACATCCTGTAGCGTTAGCTACCAGCATGTCAGGTCCGAATAACTGTGAAACTAATCTGTAGTAAGGAGCTTCACCGCAGCCTGGGCATGAACCCGGAACTTCGAAGTAAGGCTTTAAGAACTGTACACCCTTTGGAGTTGTTGTTGGGAAGTACTGGCTCTTGTATTCTGTTTCCTGGAACAGATAGTCAGCTAATGGAGCTTCAGGCAGCTGTTCCTTAACGTCAACCATAGTTAAGGCCTTATTACCGCCCTTGCCCGGGCATTCCTTAGCACATAAGCCGCAGCCTACGCAGTTGTCTGGAGATACCTGGATTCTGAACTTCAGGTTTTCAACGCCCTTGCCCATAGCCTTGATTGTAGCGAATTCCTGTGGAGCATTGGCGATTTCTTCGTCAGTTAACAGGAACTGTCTGATTGTAGCATGTGGACATACGAATGAACAGAAGCCGCACTGGATACAGTTGTCAGGATTCCACTTAGGAACGAAGGCAGCAATGTTACGATGCTCATTGTATGAAGCATTGTTGTTCATTGAACCGTCTAATACGCCGAACTTAGTGAAGGCTGATACAGGCATGTCATAACCCTGTAAGTTGCCGATTCTGTTGACATATTCATCCATGTAGGCATTGCCAGTCTTAGGAATTTCGAAGAATGGATCCAGTTCTGCCCATTCAGGCTTTACTTCGACCTGTACAAGGCCAGCCTTGCCGGCATCAATTGCCTTGTAGTTCATTTCAACGATATCGTCACCCTTTCTGCCATATGACTTCTTGGCAGCCTGCTTCATCAGATCAAGAGCCTGATCATAAGGCATGATCTGTTCATTCAGAGCGAAGAATGCTGACTGTAATGTTGTATTTGTTCTTCTTCCCATACCGATCTCAGCACAGATCTTTGTGGCGTTGATGATATAGAATTTTGCATGCTTCTTAGCCAGCTGATATTTCATTCTGTTAGGAATGTATTCAACTACTTCTTCCGGATCAAGAGTAGTGTTCAGCAGGAATGTACCGCCATCCTTCAGTTCAGCGATCATGTCATACTTCAGAGCATATGAATCAAGTGAGCATGAAACGAAGTCAATGTTGGTTACATAGTATGTTGAACGGATTGGTGTAGGACCGAAACGCAGGTGGCTTCTTGTAACGCCGCCGGCCTTACGTGAGTCATACTGGAAGTATGCCTGAGCATACAGATCAGTGTTATCACCAATGATCTTAACGCTGTTCTTGTTGGCACCTACTGTACCGTCTGAGCCTAAGCCCCAGAACAGACATGAAGTATAATCACTTGGTACTGTGAAGTCAGGATCTACATCTAATGACAGATGAGTAACGTCATCGTTGATACCTAAAGTGAATTCTTCTCTTGGATTTTCCTTAGCCAGTTCATCATAAACAGCCTTGATCTGGTTAGGAGCAGTATTCTTGCTGGAGATACCGTATCTGCCGCCGATTAATGTTACATCTAAGCCTCTGATAACGTTCATGACATCCAGATATAACGGTTCGCGGGTACCCATTTCCTTAGTTCTGTCTAATACAGCGATCTTCTTAACTGTCTTAGGTAAAACGTTCAGGAAATACTTGGCACTGAACGGACGGTATAAGTGAACCTTAACGACACCGACTTTTTCGCCGAGCTTATTTAAAGCATCAACTACTTCTTCGATTGTTTCGTTAACGGAACCCATGGCTACGATAACTCTTTCAGCATCTGGTGCACCATAGTAAACGAATGGCTTGTAATCTCTGCCTGTATGAGCAGAAATTTCCTTCATATAATCGTTGACGATATCAGCTACTGCTGCATAATGCAGGTTCTGAGCTTCTCTGCCCTGGAATGTGATATCATCGTTTTCAGCACCGCCTCTGGTAATTGGATTTCCATGAGGGTTCATTGCTTTTGCACGGTATGCTGCTAAAGCATCCTGATCAAGCAGGCTCTTCAGATAATCATAATCCATTACTTCGATCTTCTGAATTTCGTGAGAAGTTCTGAAACCATCAAAGAAATGAATGAATGGTACTGAACCCTTAATGGCTGACAGGTGTGCTACACCAGCCAGGTCCATAGCTTCCTGAACGGAGTTGCTGGCGAGCATGCAGGCACCGGTCTGACGGCAGGCATATACGTCCTGATGGTCACCGAAGATACTCAGTGAACGGCTGGCCAGAGATCTGGCTGCAACGTGAATAACGCCTGGCAGTAATTCACCGGCGAGTTTGTAGATGTTTGGAATCATTAATAACAAACCCTGAGATGCTGTGAAAGTGGTAGCTAAGGCACCAGCCTGTAATGTACCATGGACAGCACCAGCAGCACCAGCTTCAGACTGCATTTCAGCAACCTTTACAGTGCTTCCAAAAATGTTTTTACGTCCCTGTGTTGCCCACTGGTCAACAACTTCTGCCATTGTTGAGCTTGGGGTGATCGGATAGATTGCAGCTACTTCAGTAAACGCATAAGCGGAATGAGCGGCAGCATTGTTTCCATCCATAGACATAAACTTCTTTGCCATAAATATTAGTTTTCCTCCCTTTGTCTCGTCTATTATTATAAAACAAAAATAAGGCATCCTCAATAAAAAACCAGGCATTTGCCTGGTATGACTGTAAAATTTTCAGGTAACAATTTCTAAATCGGTTCTCTGTGATAGGAAACGTTATAAAGTCCGAATACGGCACCGCAGATACCCCCGGCAATATGAGCCAGCTGAGATACATTATCGTCAACGTACAGAGCATCATAGATCTCACCACCCAGATAAATGACAAGAACCAGAATCAGCGTCAGAGGGATCTGTCCCGTTTCAAAGCTTGTTGCTGAAGCGAGAATGATCATCATGAAGACAATACCGCTGGCCCCGCATAACATGACACGCGGGAAAATGATGTTGTTGGCCAGCCCGCCGACACCTGCCGTAATGGCAATCATCTTAATAAGCTTCCTGCTTCCGTATTTTTCCTCGATCATAGGACCCAGGATCAGAATATACATGATGTTACCCAGGAAGTGTTCCCAGTTGGCATGTCCGAATACATAGGTAAACATGCGGATATATGTCATCGGATTGAACCACCCGGAATTATAGGTCATGAAAAACAGTTTGGTACTGACATTACCGGTATACATGCCTAAGCCCAATGCGATCAGGCAGATCAAAGAGAATGTCAGCGTGACAGGAGCATTGTAGTCAATAAAGAATTTTTTCTTTTTCATGTTATCACCTTCCCTGATATTAAAATTATACTCTCCATTTTACTTCTTAACAACGTTCATGAAGTTTTCCTCAATTTCCAGTTCATGAGGGTATGGATAATCCTTCTTTACCTTCCGGAATTCCGCCATTATGGCTGCAGCCCGCCGTTCGTCATTATTGTGTATGATTTCATACGCATACTTTGTTCTCAATACTGACGGATACGACTTCATGCTCTTGAATATCGGTTCGCACAGCTTATGGTAGTGTTCAACTTCCTGAGGGTCATTGCGGCCGGTCAGTTCCATGTACAGAACATCGACATATAACAGCATTCGCTGCTGATTATTTAAGGCATAACCCTCAGCAAGACTTTTCATTTCCTGTAAGGCCTGATCATACTTACCCTCAATCATATGTCTGGAACTGTCCAGATATCTGATCGTATTGGTCAGGATGTCATTGCTCTTGCTGTCAGTCTCAAACAGTTTTTCATCCATCTGGTCAAGCGTAAGACCCTGAGATGACTGTTCTACTATTTTCAGCTGCTGCCACATGGCTTTCTTGGCCTTTTCACTGTGAACGCAGTCAATGGTATTCTTGCCGTCATTGCTGACCATGGTCGTAGTCATAGGTATGCCGTTGAGCAAAGCAAAGGCAATACCCATCAGTGATGCCAGCAGCAGGAAAGGTCCTAAGATACGTACATTTCTGAAAAACATGAACAGGATCGCAAATACGCCTGAAGAAATGATGTTCATTATTACACCGCCCATGTGATACAGCACAAAAGGCATTTTCTCACTGTATTCAGGAGGCCCTAACAGACACTGACCCCGGGTTCCCGAGCCGTTCATAGGCATTTTCTTATGGACTATCTTGCCGTTTTCCTTCAGAAAGATGTGATTGCCGATACGGAAGGAAACAAATCGGTATCCGGAATTAACACCGAAAAACAGATGTCCAGCTTCGTGTATGATCGTCTGCAGTCTGGCCGTAATCACAATAAACAGAATGATCAGTGCCATGTTTATAAGAAAACTTCCCAGTCCTCCTGATCCTGTATATCCCAGATTAATCAGGATATCACCCAGAGCTGAACCCATGATCAGACTCATGGCAATCATTGCAATATATCCGAAATTTACTTTTCTTTTTTCATCATTCATATCGAATCACCTTTTCAACCATTATACGGTTTTCCATTTTTATCCTTAACTGAAACGCCCTCTTTGGCGAGATAGTTCAGTATGGCTTTATTATTGCTCATAAGACGGTCTATGTTATAGCTTGACCCATCACTGAAATTCACCGTTATGCCTTTTGACGGATCATTAATTACGGAAACAATATCTTCAATGGCATGCATGCCTTCCCTGCCGCGGAAATCTGAGGTAAACAGATTGCCTTTCATGATCATGCCGCTTCTGTTACTGAATAACACATAACAGTATGTGCTCCCGGCAAACAATAAACCCAGCACGATCCCCATTATCCAGGCGCCGTCATAATGATCTTTAATGCCATAATAAACCGCGATCCGCAGACAGATACCGCTGAACACCATTGAGAACCGCATGAAACGTCTCAGAAAACTGCTGTACTCAAAAGTGATGTTTCTCTGATCAGGGGAAACAACAGTATTACGGTTTGTCATAAGAGCCATTATTATGCCACTGACTATGGCTGTCAGTAACCCATAATACATTCTGATTACCTCTCTCTTTTCCTGGTTATAAACAACAGTTCAGGGGGTGTGTTTTCCTGATTGATCAGCTGCATGTACAGCACATGGAACAGTGAACCATCTAGTTTCCTGACGTATTCCAGCACTCTTTCTCTTTCTTCCTTACCTTCAGGATGACCCCAGTAAAGAGTAATGGAAACAAGTCCGTTGACACTCAGCATATTAAGAACCTTTTCAAGAGAAGATATTGTTCTTTCAGCTGTTGTGGTAATGTTTTTATCACCCTTCGGCAGATAACCGAGATTATATACAGCCAGATTTATCGATCCATCTACATATTTATCAATGTTTTCATGACCGTCACAGATCAGTGTACAGTTATCCAGCTGATTCTCCTTCAGCAGTTCCTCAGTATTGTTAATGGCCTGTTTCTGGATATCAAAACCATAAACATGTCTTACTCTCTGCGCCAGGTATAAAGTATCATTGCCGTTACCGCAGGTAGCGTCTACCGCAATGCTGTTAATGTTGATGTACCTGTCCCATACCAGACGTGCCATTTCACTGTTCTTGGTTATCAAATTCACGGCAATTCACCTTCCCATTATTACCATTATATACATAAACATATCCATAATCAAAAAAAGGCCTGAGGCCTTTTTGTTTACAGATGGTGCCGGATGTCGGACTTGAACCAACGGCCTACGCATTACGAATGCGTTGCTCTACCGACTGAGCTAAACCGGCATTGGAAAGTCCTCTGTTTGCAGGGCTTTCTTCATTTGGACCTTTTTATATTAACGCATTTTCAAGGAAAAGGTCAACGCAATATAATAAACACTTTTCTGACGGCTTTATATTTTCTGTTTCAGCCATGACGGTCTGGCATCGACCTGCAAAGCCTGTTCCAGAACATAGGCCAGATTGATCAGTTCACCTTCCTTATAAGCCTTTCCCAGCATGTAAAAGCTTAACGGATCATATTTCTCTTCATCTGGTTTTCTGGCCGGAATAACCATGGAACAGTTCCCTGAAATTGCCGCCAGATTGGTTGGTGCATGACCGCATACCGTAACAAGGCAATCCAAATGATTGTCGTCAATAACCTTATCAAGATGAGTGTATGCCTGTTCTCTTAATTCCGCTCTTTTTTCCAGATATTCCTTTTCCTTCAGGAATCCTGAAGTATTGTTGCTGGCAATCAGCAGACTCTGTCCGTGTTTCAGACACCTTTCTGCATGCCGGTTATTGAATTCGATTATATCATCAAGACTGCGGCAGGAACTGTTATGCTGAGCCAGATAGGAATTGATGCCGTTTTTAAATTCATATGTAAGTGGAATCATCTCATCAAAATAGGTGTTTTCATAGTAAATATCTACACATTCTCCCTGTGCTGAAACGATTATTTCCTTCAGTTTCCGCAGATACTCTTCGTCACACTTCAGTTCCTTGGCGGTAAATACTCCTATTCTTTTTCCCTTCAGATCATTTTTCAGATATGAGAGATAATCATCTGTCTGACAGTTCCAGGTTGCAGGATCATCAGGATCCTTACCGGCAATTACCTGCAGTAAGGCCGCACAGTCAGTCACGTTTCGAGCCATTGGTCCGGCTGTGTCCTGAATATTACTTATAGGCAGAATGCCGCTTCTTGAAACAAGACCTACGGTAGGCTTTATTGACACAATGCCGTTGCTGATGGCCGGAGACATCAGAGATCCGTCAGTTTCCGTGCCGATGCTGATATCCACGAAACCGGCTGCTACCGCTACGGCAGAACCGCTGGACGATCCTGAAGGGTCATATTCCGGATTGTAGGGATGGACAACCTGACCGGAAAGACTTGAATAACCTGAAGGCATTCCCTCCTCACTCATCCAGTAAGCGAACTCACTTAGATTTGTTTTGCCCAGAATAACAGCCCCGGCTTCCTTAAGCTTTCCTGCCAGAAAACTATCCTTATCGGCAATCAGATCACTTAAGGCAAAAGAACCGGCTGTTGTATGCAGGCCTTTGACATCAATGTTGTCTTTCAGCAGAACAGGTATGCCATATAACGGACTCTTTACTTCAGCTTTATCAGGGTTTTCATCCAAGACCCTGGCTTCAAAATACCAGTTCGGATTTATTTCAGAAACACTGTTAAGCTTCAGTCCATCCTGATCATTAGCCGCAATTCGTCCTAGGCTGTCTTCACAAAGCTCTGTACTTTCAAGTTTTCCCTGTCTGATAAGCATTGATTTGTCGATTATGTTCATTCAGGAGTACCTCCTTTATCAGTTGAATATATTATAAAACATTCAGGAGTGAAGGTCGTTTTTAACACTCTCTGTAAAAAGCCGGGCTTTAAACCCGGCCTTATTTATCTGGTTTTTCAGATAGCGAAGCTACGATTCATCACCATGAGGTATAATCTCGCTCGGATTAGGATTGTAGAATTTCTGACGGTTTTCCCAGTTGTCAAATCTTTCTCTGGTCGATCGTACAAACTCAAGTGAAGTGTTATCACCATTGTATTCTATATACAGAACCATTGAATTCTTGCCTGTCATCTTGAATTCAAGCGTAGCTTTCTCTTTACCCCATCCTAAAACGAATTTAAGTGTCTTGGTCCTGTTGTTATATTTATATCTGCGGATGGTGAATGATTCTGTCGGCAGACCCAGAGTGTCATCAATATAAATCTGCTTGGTCTCTGTATCCACGTCGAAATAATACCATTGCTTGGATGAACCCAGCCACGGTCCTTCCCAGTACCCGTTAAGGGCTGTAAGCTCACCGTCACCGGTCACCTTAAGTCTGACGTTGGAACGTCCCTTCTTATCAAACTTAGGAATGGTAAAGGCAACTTCAACACCAGGATCATCATAGTATTTCTGGGCATCTTCCCAGGTTTCAATGGCAGTTACATCCTTAAACAGGACTCTGGTTGGCTGTCCCATCTGAATGTAATGATAAACAGTAGTGGCAAAGACGAGATTTTCTGTCTTCTGACTGCCGTCAACAGCTACCCAAGGCAAATACTCAGGAGTATGCGGATAGCGGTCCATAATGGTCGCCTTATCCAGAACTATATCATTGCCGTTCCATACTACCTGATATGGATAGAACAGCGGATATTCAGTCCCCACAAATCTCATTGGCGTGACTATGTCTGCATAGATCGGCAACTCATTCTTCATAACCGGATAGTAGTCGGTTATATGCTCTTTTTCCTTAAACTCAATGTTTTTGAAGTATCTTTCCTTGTTAAAGACAATATTCCTGTAATCCTGTGCATAAATCGAATCACGGAAGGTCATTCCCTTATCCAGAGTCTTGTCTTCCACATAGAAATAGATCGTGTAATTGAGAGGCTGCAGGAATTCTCTGTTGATTTCCTTCTTGAAAGCCGTAAATGACTTTGTGGTATACAGGTTGACCTGCTGTTCAAAGATGTGTCTGAACTCCAGCATCAGCCGGTTCATCTTATCCTTACGCCATGCTTCAATATCGCTTTTCAGTACTACCTGATCCAGAACATCCTGAATGTCCTGTTCTTCGTATCCCTGATCATGCATCCACTGATAAACCCAGTTGTCTCTTTCCTTTTTGGAAAGATTCCAGTAGGAGTCGGCGTATTTGTACAGCATATCATCAACATATTCTTTCAGTTTACCTGGTTCCTTTTCACTGTTCTTGAAGATAAGTCTGATCATTGAGTTCCAGACCCATTCCTCGTTAAGACCGTGCTTCTTCACATGAGACATTACCCGTTTGTATGAGGAATCCTTCTCGTTTAAGGCCACACCGGTTGGTATTTCCATCTTGCATCTGAAGTTTTCCTTATCAAAGCCGATTCTTGTTTCATCAGGAATCTTGGTCTTGTCATTAGCCACGTAATTATAATAGGCAAAGTAAGCCTGTTCCTGCATTGGCAGTTCATCAAGCCCTTCAGTATATCTGTAAACATCCAGCGACAGCGAAACAAGACACAGTCCGATACCTAAAAGTGTTATAGGCCAGGTTGCCAGGCCGGTAACGGTTCCCGCTACCAGGCCAAGGGCCGTAACCGCTGAACTGACAATAGAAAGGTTATTGTCTGCTATTACCTTTTCCATATCCTTTCCTGCCAGATATTCACTGTACAGTTTGATTCCCGTGATAATGATGTTAAGCCCGCCGATCATCTTACCGGCTGTTTCTGAAAATACCTTTCCGCCGGTAGAAAGCAGTCCGTTAAGCACCCTGAAATCATTGAATGCTCCGGTCGTAGCGTCGCCGATTCCCAGCATTCTGGAAGGCCAGTCAAGTTTCTGAGCATCAACTGCATCCTGCAGTTTGATCAAAGCATTATTAATACTTTCCGGAGTAGCGGTTATGTCCCTGCCGCTTAAAGCAAACAGTTCTCTTAAGGTATCATTATGGATACCTACGTTTCTCATTGTCGGATATTGCCGGAAATATAAATAATCTACCGTTTCAGTCTGTCTCATCTTATTCCAGACTTCCACAAACAGAGAAGCAGGAATAGCCGTATCACCTTTAGCTGATTTGATAAATTCTGACGAGTGTTTTCTGCCGGAATTAGCTGCTAAGGCAGCATCAAACATCTTGGCTGTCATCTTGCCGATTTTCGGAGAAACCTTGGTAAAGTGATCCATATAGGCAATTGCTGTCCTGCCGTCAGCGGAAACCTCATAATACAGATCTTCCCACTGGCCACTCTGTTCATCAAAATAGACCATACCGTCAAGATATTCCTTATCTCCCAGATCAAGTGGTATTGAAATCTTTACAAGACCCGCAAACTGACCTGTTCCTGACTTAAGTGAAAGATCATAACAGTGCAGAGCCATGGCCAGGTTATCATCGTCTTTTCTTCCCAGATCCTTAACTATCAGCGTATCGTTTCCTTCCAGATTGCCCCTGCCCATGTCAACTGTCAGTCCGCCGACTGATACGACATGATTATCAGGTGTAACTGATGTCTCTTCACCGCTGGCACTTCTGAGTTCGCGGTCACTGTAACGGATCGTTATCAGAGACGGATCATCATTATTCAGTACGTCAGCCGGCTCATCATAGGATACCGTCATATCTTCAATTTTGCTGTAGAGCTGTCTGACTGCGGTTATTATGTCAAAATCTTCAGTAATGACTCCGGCATAAGCCAGACCGACAATGATCAGGTTGGCACAAAGGATTATTATCAGAGCATTGCGGACAAATCTGAAGATCCTGCCAAAGAAAGATTTTTTCTTCTTCTCTTTTTTTCGGACCTTCTTTTCCCGTTTCCGGGCTTTTTTAGCCGCTTTCCGCTCTGCCTGGGCAGCCTTTCTGGCTTCTTTCTCTGCCTTCCGATGCCGCTTCGCTGTTTCTTCAGTCTTCTTTCCTTTTTCTTCTTTAACCGTTTCCTTTTTTGCTGCCGTCTTTTTTTCCTTAACAGGTGCGGCAACAGTATTGGTTGCTTTCTTCCGGGAAGTCTTTCTGGTTTTTACCGGCTTTTCATCTGACGTTTTCGGCAGTTTGAATTCTCTGACCGTTTCTTCTTTAGCTGTTGATTTCCGGTCACTTAAAACAGCCTGCGTTTCAGCAGGTTTCTTTTCCGCTTTCTTACCCGGATCATAATAGAGACCATGTTTAGTTTCAGCTTTTGTCTCTTCTTTTTTATCCTGTTCTGTTTCTTCTCTTTTTACCGGTGCACCGCAGTATATACAGAAATTAGCACCTTCCGGCAAAGGCTTGCCGCATTTCCAGCAGTAGGACATGTTTATTCCTCCTTATAAATTGGGGGCTGACGAATTATAAATAACAAATCAAATATACCAATATTATAGCCTATATATGAATGCTTGAAAATCCATACAACTGTGCTGATAAAGCCAAAAAGAAAAGCTGTTTTTCAACAGCTATCTTGTACTATCATTTTTTACCAGGGAAACAGGTATGACTGTTTCAGTTTCAGGTTTATTTCCTTCCAGCAGACATCTTAATGTCTCCAGAGCTTTCTGAGCTATCAGGGATCCGTTGCGGTCAATTGACGTGATTGACGGTGAGGCCATTAATGAATACGGACTGTTGTCAAAGGAGATCAGTCTGACATCCTCTGGTACATAGTATCCTAATCTTCCTAAAGCCTTTACCGCACCGAATGCTGCTCTGTCTGAAGATGTTATAATACCGTCGATCTTTATTCCCTTACGGAAATATCCCATTACCAGTTCGGCTGTCTCTTCTTCTGAACTCTTTATTCCTTTTCTGTTAAGAACGAACGATTCATCGTAACTGAGCCCGTTATTCTCCAGAGCTTTTCTGTATCCTGCTATTCTTGGGTTTTCCTGCTTTTCGGCGATATATCCCGGCATTAACAGAATGTTCTTACAGCCCTTATGAATAAGGTACTCAGTAGCCTCTTCCATTGCTGAACTGTCGTCATTTCCTACCCACGGTACTTCTCTGCCGGTAACAGGTTTTCTGTCGACCAGTACCAGAGGATAGTTCTCATTAAGAAGTCCTTCACCTAATTCGGAAAGACCTGATACATCGATGATCCCGTCACAGAATGAAGACAGAGTCTTCAGATATTCCTTCTCCTTATCAGAGGAGTTACTGGAATCACACAGAAACAGCTGTTCATCTTCCCTTAACTGCTTTTGTACCTGGTGTCCCAGAAATGAGAAGAATGAGTTATCAGTCGTCGGTATGATCATGCCTATCTTCTTCATCTCACTCACCTCTTAATTCCCTTATGATTTCCTTATAGGTCTTGCCCTTGCGGAACAAAGCTGAAGAACCAAGAATGAAGCCATCGGCGCCTAAGTTACTTAGGTCTTCGATAACCTGAGGAGTGCAGTGACCGTCGATCATGATCTTAAAGCCGTATTCTTCCTTCAGTTCTACTAACTGCTTGATCTTCTTCTTGGTGAAATCTATGAAGGCCTGCCCGGCAAAGCCTGGGTTAACAGTCATGACCATCACATAGTCACACAGGTTCAGTATCTCACTGATAGAAGATACGCTGGTATCAGGATTTACGGCGATACCCGCATAAGCTCCCATTTCCTTGATGTGAGCCAGTGTCTTAACAACATATCTTTCACTTTCAGGATGGATATAGATGATATTGGCACCGGCCTTGATGAACCAGTCAACCTTATTGGCCGGATTCTCGATCATAAGATGGCAGTCTACCAGCTTATCGGTATATCTTCTGATGGTCTCTACATCCATTACTCCCATCGTAAAGTTAGGTACGAATGTGCCGTCCATGATATCGCAATGAAAGATGTCTACCCCGGCATCATCCAGTGCTCTTACCTCATCTGCCAGATGTCCGTAGTTAGCGCACATCATTGACGGACATAACAGTCTTTCTGACATATTTATTCCTCCGCAGCCTTCAGGTGCTGTGTTTCTTCTATTTCCTTTATCTGGTCTATTCTGACCTGATGTCTGCCGCCTTCATACTTGGCATTGAGCCATTCATCAACGATCATCTTGGCTGTTTCGATTCCGATTACTCTGGCACCGAAAGCGATGATATTGGTGTTATTGTGCTGTTTTGACAGCTTGGCTGTATATGGATCTGAACATACGCAGGCTCTGATACCTCTTACCTTATTGGCTGACAGAGAGATGCCTACTCCTGTTCCGCAGATCAGGATACCGCCATCAACTTCACCGTCAGCTACCATTTTGGCTACCTTATATCCGGATACAGGATAATTGAATCTTTCTGTTGAATCTGTTCCCACATTGATTACTTCATATCCCTTTTCTTCCAGATATTCTTTTATTTCCTTTTTCATTTCCACTGCGACGTGGTCATTTCCGATTGCCAGTTTCATATTTATCTGTTCCTTTCAAAAGTTGTCGTTTATTTATTTACGCTTGCCATTCTGAACCAGGTGTAATGTTCACCCTTAATGGATACAGAAAGCTGATAGATGTTCTTTGGCCATGTGCAGCCGCCGAAACCGCCGTCACCGATGGCGTGAATGTCAGCGCCGGTCTGCTTCATGAGAATGGCGATCTGTCTGATTGTTTCCTCATCAGCGCATTCCACTGATGAATCCAGGAAGCACATTGTTAATGTGCCAGGCTTGTACTGATGTACATACTGAACCAGGCTGCGGATGTCTTCAACAGTTATGCCGCCTCTTGAACCAGGGCAAGGCAGGTCAATGCAGTCAGCACCGGCATCGATAAGCTGACGGACAATATCCTTTGTATCGTAGTCAGCAGTCGGATCGCCCAATACCTTTTCGGTAATGCCGTCTTCCCACTTGCCGGCCATGATGATCATGTCATCACCTAACAGGGACTTAGCCAGTTTTGTAGCTGCAATGACATCAGTCAGTGAAGTGCCTGATCCCGGGTTGCCGCCCAGTACGATGAAATCAGCGCCTAACTCTCTGCACTTAAGGATATGTTTCTCAGTTGCAAGCATGCCTTCTCTTCTGTATAAGGCCTTCTTGCCGCCATCTTCACTGCCGGCTTTAGGACAGCCCAGATAGATACCGATAGGACGGTTGCATCTTTCCTTAAGTTCCTTCAGTGATAATCCGCATAATCCCGGATTATTGCTGATGTCATCAAGGTCAATGGTATTCAGCATGACCATGTCGGCACCCCAGGCAAACATCAGTTCGGAATTGGTTACTCCTCTGACTACGCCCGGACCGGCAAATAACAGATGCTGACCCATGATCGTTCTTGACTCTGACTTATATATAGATTCCTTGAGCTCCATAGCACTCATTTTCTGAAAATCTGATTTTGTTGCACTGATTAGACGAATGACATTAGACATATTAGATACCTCCGTATAAATTATAACAATTTAAAGCCGGTAAATACTAAATTGTACTACCGGCTTCAATTTCAATGATGATTATTCTTCGTCGTATTTCTTATCGTAACCGAAGAGATATACCAGAGCAGCTGTTCCGAACAGTGCTACTAACATGGCGACTACGAAGTAACCGAAACCTTCACCGATAAATAATGGGAATGAAAGGATTCCGACTGGGCCACCAGCCAGGGCAGCAGCGTTACCGAAACCTGCGATGCCACCTGCTACTGCAGCAACTGCAACAGCGATGTAGAAAGGCTTCTTTAATGGCAGGTTGACACCATAGATAGAAGGTTCTGTGATGGCGAATACGCCAGTGATACCTGCTGATAAGGCTGTTTCTCTTAAACGCTGGTTCTTTGTCTTTAAGGCAACACCCAGAGCAGCGCCGGCCTGTGTCCAGTTAGAAGGACCTGTAACAGCGTTGATAGTGTTACGGCCATACTGAGCGATATTGAGAGTTCCCAGAGGAACGATACCCCAGTGTAAACCGAAGACAACCAGTACCTGCCATGCAGCACCGAGAATGATACCGCAGACGGTTGGATTCAGATTGTATAATGCGGTGTATGCAGCACCCATCCAGCCCTGTAAAGTAGCAGTGATAGGTCCGATGACTAAAAACATTACAGGAACAGTGATGACTAATGTCAGCAGAGGTACCAGAACATATCTTGCATACTTAGGAACAAACTTGTTGCATGTCTTTTCAACAACTGACATGAACCAAATTGTAACGATGATTGGAATTACAGATGAACCGTAACCCTGTCTCTGCATTGACATTGGAATTCCTAAGAACTTCAGTCCGTTTTCTCCTAATACCAGACCCTGGATCGTAGAAGAAACCATGGTTAAGGCTACAGCAACTGCGATGTATGGATTGCATCTCCACTTAACAGCTGCAGCGTATGCCAGATATACAGGCAGATAGTTGAAGATAGCGTTGTAGATTTCGTTGATTACGACATATACGCCGCTGTCAGTTGCCAGTCCGGCAAACTTGGTTAAGATCATTAATAATGAACGGATCATACCAGCACCGATCAAAGCTGGAAGAATAGGAGTAAAGATGTTGGTAACCAGATCGATGACCTGATCCATGAATTTACCCTTTACTTTGAGGTCGTCCTTTTCAACAACGTCAATGGCTGAACCGACAATACCGGTTACATCCTGAACAGCGTTGAAGACATCTTCTACTTCGTTACCGATAACGACCTGGAACTGTCCGCCCTGCTCGATTACATTGATGACACCGTCAACCTTCTTTACGGCTTCAGCAGAAGCTTTTGAATTATCTTTTAATTTGAAACGTACGCGTGTGATGCAATGAGTTAATGATGCAATGTTTTCCTTACCGCCAATGTTTTTGACGATTTCAGAAGCAGTTTTCTTGTAATCCATTTTTTTATCCTCCTAGTGGTTATACGTTTAACCCACACTCAATATATCATCGGGAAAATATCATTTCAATAGTTTTCTGCAAAAAAGTTAAACGTTTAATCATTTAACCATTTTTTTAACCAAAAAAGTGCTATAATACAGCTATGAAAGAGAAAAAAATGCTGTCAATTATCGATATTGCCCGACTTGCCGGAGTATCTACGGCAACTGTTTCACATGTCATAAACAAGACCGGACGCTTCTCAAAGGAAACGGAAGAGAAAGTAAACAAGGTCATAGAGCAGTACGGCTACGTTTCCAACAATGCAGCCAGATCGCTGAAATCATCAGCCTCGCATACTGTCGGGCTGATCATCCCTAATATCAATAATGATTTCTTCTCCTCAATAGCCGTAACCATAGAACAGTTCTTTGACTATCATGACTATTCCCTCTTCATCTGCAATACCGATAATGACCCTCAGAAGGAAAGAAGATATTTTCAGCGTCTGGACTCCATGAGAGTGGACGGTATCATCGTTATATCCTGTCAGAAGACAATTGCCAGAGATATCATATTGAGAGATATTCCAATCGTATTACTGGACAGAATGCCTCAGAACGATATGGATCTCAGCATAGTTACTTCCGATGCCAAAAAGGGCATTTATCGGGCTACAACCTCTCTGATTGAAAAAGGCTGCCGCAACATTATCTTCATATCTTCATTCCTGGCAACCTATGTCTCAACAAACCGTTCTGAAGGCTATCTGGAAGCCATTCATGACCATGCTGAAATGAAGCTTCCTGAAAAAATCATTCAGTTAGGCCGCGGACAATCCATTATTCAGAGTGAAACAGCTGTATTCAATTACATTTCTGAAGGGAACAAAGTCGACGGCATTGTATGCACCAGTGATAATCAGGCCATTGGCGCCATGGAAGCTGTCAAAAGACGGGGCTTACGTGTACCGGAAGATGTCAAGGTCTACGGTTTCGACAATCAGTTCCATTCAAGGATCTCCACACCGCCGCTTTCAACCGTCGAAAGAAGTCCGGCTTCCTTAGCCAGGATCGCTTCAGAAGTATTAATGAATCTGATCAGAAAGAAACCGGCCGAAAAGAAAACTGTGCTGGACTGCACGCTGATAGAACGTGAATCAACCGCAGCAGTTTAAATAACAAAATACATTTTAAAAAGTCAGGTAAGCCTGACTTTTTATTTGCTGTTTTTACCCAGCAGATATACGCAATACTGATTAAGACTTACTCCCTCATGTTTTGCCTGCAGGACAAGATCTCTGTGTAATGATTTTGGCAGCCTCAGTTTAAACTGTCCTGAATACGAAGAAAGCTGATCAGGCTCGCTTATTTCAACGCCATCTTCAATAGCTGTTGCAAACCATAATCTTTTCGCATCCTCACCATTTCTGATGACTTCCTCAATATTCTGACCACATGAAAAACATCCGGGAAGATCCGGATAAGATATAACATACCCGCCTTCCAGTTCATCCATTACTATTTCCATTCGGTATGGCAGTGACATATACTCCTCAATTGTTTTCATTTTTATGCTGCTCCTCTATTATTTCCTTAACCATCTTTACATACACTCTTTTAATTGGTTCATGAAGCGGTATTGTTATGGGAGAGTATCCATCTTTACGAAAAACACAGTGGCTGCTTCCGCCTCGAGGTCTGTTCATATTATATCCATATGATTCCAATATGTCTTTAGTTCAGAAAATCTGACATCATCTGGCATCAGAAGTATGCGGTTAATCAACTTATCCCATTTTGACATTCAATTCTCCTTTATTATAATTGACACCATATATGGTGTCAATTATATGTGATTATTCACTACTTATTTGATGAATTTCATATATTTTCCTTCATTTATCCGCATGTCTTCAGCACAATCAGCACAACAAAAAGCTGTTTCATTCAAAACAGCTTTTACATTAAATGTAGGCTTTAAGAAATTCAGCTGTACGGCTGTTTTCCGGATGAGTAAACATCACCTCGGGTGGATTGTCTTCAACAATGACTCCTTCGTCCATGAACACGATCCTGTCAGCCACTTCTCTGGCAAACCTCATCTCGTGAGTAACAATAATCATGGTAAGACCTTCCTGAGCCAGAGTCTTCATGACGTTAAGTACTTCCTGAACCATTTCCGGGTCCAGTGCTGAAGTCGGTTCATCAAACAGCATCAGCCTGGGATTGACGCACAGCGCTCTGGCAATGGCCACACGCTGTTTCTGACCGCCTGAAATGTTATTCACTGAAGCATTCACGAAATCCAGCATTCCAACTTTTTTCAGATAGAACAAGGCCGTTTCCTCAGCTTTTTCCCTGGACACTTTTAATACCTTGCGCTGCGGTAACACACAGTTTTCCAGTACATTAAGATTGGAAAACAGATTAAACTGCTGGAAGCACATGCCCACCTTCCGGCGGTATTCATTGACGTTCTTATATTCCATGATGTCCTGTCCGAAAACACTGATCTGTCCGCTGTCAGGTATCTCCAGCAGATTGATGCACCTTAACAATGTTGACTTACCGGAACCGCTTCTGCCTATCAGACAGACAACTTCTCCCTCCTCAACATTGAAGTCAATGCCTTTCAGCACTTCCAGGTTTCCGAATTTCTTATGGATTTTTCTGATCTCAACGACTGACATAATCACTGTTTCCTTCCTGTCTGGTTTCAACGGCCAGGGCAAAGCTTGACGGACTAGTGTCACTCTGCGGTAATGAGATGCTGTTTTTATTCAGACGTTTTTCTATCATGTTAAGCGCAATACTGGCTGCAGTGGTCAGTATCAGATAGATCATGGCTTCGATGAAGTATGTTTCCGTAAACAGGAATGTTGATCCGGCAATTGACTTGGCCTGGAACATCAGTTCCGTTATGGAAATAATCATCAGTACCGAACTGTCCTTGATGTTAACGATAAACTCATTTCCCACAGCCGGAAAGGCATTCTTAAGAGCCTGCGGCAGTATGACATTCATCATGGTCTGGAAATTGCTCATGCCCAAGGCACGGGCAGCCTCCGTCTGACCGATGTCCACAGACTGAATACCTGATCTGATGATTTCAGCCATGTAGGCACCGGTATTAACAGATATGACTACAATGGCAGCCTGCAGATATGTCCAGTTAATGATATCCAGCAGCAGATAGTATATAAACAAAGCCTGAACCATCATCGGTGTTCCACGGAACAAAGCGATGTAAACATTCAGCAGACCGTCAATGGCCCTCTTGCATACTCTTGCAGCCGGTGAAGCCGTAAAATCCAGCTTTACAGCCCTGATACCACCCACGATCAGTCCCAGTGCTAATCCGGCAACAGTTCCTATAACAGCGACCAACAGTGTCGTCCTGACTCCCAGCATCAGGCTGACACCGTAGGTTCTCAGTATTTTAAGAATGTTGCTGATAAAGCGGTCCATTATCATTCACCTGCCGGCTGTCTGGCAGTTGCATCCAGCATCAGCTGCTGACGCTGTGTTTCACTGATGGTATCCAGAGCAGACTGTAAGGCATTGAGCAGTTCAGTGTTACCCTTCTTTACGGCGATTGACACGGAAGCATCCTGTTCGGAACCGCTGAAGCCATTGCTGGCGGCAAACTGTACAAATGCCAGATCCGGATTAGCACTGACAACGCCTACAGCTACCGGCAGTTCTGAAGTAACGGCATCAACACCTCCAGCTATCAATGCCTGGATGGAAGCCGGGAATGTTTCGGCAGCCGGTACATGAATGACACCGGCGATCTGATCGATGATCTCATCGTAAATGGTATTCATCTGGCCCTGAACCTTATAGCCCCGTAATGCGGCAATACTATCAATGGAAGCCAGCGGGCTGTCCTTGCGTACGATAATTACTTCTTCGGAAACATAATATGGGGTAGTAAAGTCAACGCTTTCCCTTCTTAACGGGGTATCAGTCATGCCGGCAATTACAGCATCGATCTGATCATGCTGTAAGGCCGGAATAAGGTTATCCCAGTCAAGCTTGACGATCTGAACCTGCATTCCCACCTTTTCAGCCAGCATTGAAGCTATGACAACGTCAAAGCCATCAGCATAGTCAACAGATGTAATAGGTACAGTGGTATCGGAAGCAGTTGTAGTTGTCCAGTTAAACGGGGCATAGTTGCATTCCATGCCGACACGTAATACTGCCGGTCCTTCAGGAACATTGTCCTGAGGTGTGCTGCAGCCGGTAAGCAATAAAGCGATTAATGTGATGATAAACAGTTTCTTGAAATTCATATGATCCTCCTTATTTCAAAAATAAAACCGTACATGCCATCACGTACGGTCATTTCTGAGAATAATGATCATTCGCAATAGCGCCTCTTCTTATTAAGAAGGAGTGATATGGATGTTTTCCATATCCCCACGGAATGATCCTGCCGGTTCATGCCGTTCGGCGACGGTTACCTTTCAGCAGTATCTCAGCCTGCCGGCTCCTCTGCTTACTCATCTGCGTCGCTACCTCTATGTGGTTTTATGGTTAGTATTATGCAGTATAACATTATTAGTGTCAACTCATTTGCTTCATTGATAACTTAAACATTGTGATATAGTATAAATTATGGATAGTTACGGAGGTTTCATAAATGAAAAAAAGAATCATCATTACAGTTCTGCTTATAATAGCATTACTGGTAACCGGATGCGGCAAGGTTAGTTTTGAACTGACCCGCATAGGCGATAATACTACAATAAAAGCCACCGCTGCCGATGGCAAGACTGCCGATACGGAATATTTCACTGTTGGTAAAGATGAGCAGGTTACCGTAGACGCTTCACTGGAAAAAGGCGCCCTGTCCCTTGAATTCATCAGTGTAGATGTGTTTATTCAAAGTGACAACAGTCCGGATGACGTCATCGAAACCGGAACTGTCATAACACTTAAGATTTCCGGAAACGACAAGGCAACCCTGAAGTTCGACAAAGGGAATTACATCATCCGCATTACCGCTGTCGGTGCCACTGAGGGAACCGTTAAGGTAACCGTCGGTAAATAAGCTTATAACAAAAAGGAGACCTGACGGTCTCTTTTCTATTTGATAAATCCTTTCAGATAGCTGTCAAAATCAAGATCAATGAACTTCTGCAGTTCTTCCTTTACCGGCGGATCAAGCTGTGACAGTCTTCCTTTACCATAAACATACGGATCTATATATCTTTTCTTAGCCCGGATCTGTATCCAGCAGGCTCCATTATAATGGGTATTTCTTTCAACACGGTTGAGACGGGTAAACCAGTACCAGTCCTGAGAATTCTTTATGCGTTTGATGATATATTCCTCATCCTTATAAAGGTCTTCATAATCAATGGCCTTATTAATGATGGCCTTTCTTAAAATACGAGCCAGTACTTCCATGGAATAACGGTCTTCATCGCACACATAAAGTCTGCTGTTTTTCAGACAGCCCAGTACAAATTCCCTGGCAATGACAGGATCCTGGAACATCAGTTCCTCTTCACCGTATTCATTTATGCCCACCATCAGATCATCATACATTTTCTTTACATCATCCCTGCTGTAGCCCTGATAGCGGACCAGATTGCACAAGGTATATTCCAGTCTGTCGGCGGACAGTTTAGGAGGATCGTTATCAGCGATCGGATATTCATGATAATCACAGACATCTTCAACTGTCAGCTCCAGTGATTTTAACAGTTTCTGTATCTCAGCTGAATTTTCTATGATCTCCTTTGTACCGGCTTCCGTAGACTCCTGATTGAGATGATCATTATTCATGAAGTCAACCACATGGGCAAAAGCCGGTGATGAAATATCGTGAAACAGACCGGCCAGGGCCTGTTTCTTACTGCCGGTGAAATGCCATACGATCAGGGCTACGCCAACTGAGTGTTCATATCTCTTATACGGGGTGACATTTTCCCATGTGGAAAGAGCGGTGTATTCACAACCGCAGTCCATTCCTACTTTTTTTAATCTCTGCATTTCAGGGCTTTTTGCAGCCTCTTTTATGAATGCAGGTATCTCACCGTGATATATTTTCAGCATTTTTACCTGATATACTTGACCCTTCCGAAATATTTCCGATAAATCGCATCATTGTTGTAACCGTCAACGTTCTGTGACTGATAGACATAAGGTCTGAAACCCTTCTCCGTAACCATCTTCAGGGCTTCCGTAGTAATCGTATCGATAAGATAGAAGCCTGTAATGTTGCTGACGGCACCGGCAACGATACCGCCGATGTTCAGGCAGCCATCGCCTGCCGGTGAGCGGTTATCCAGTACCAGATCACACAGCTCATAAAGCTTCTTGCCGCTGCTGTGTCGGCTGGTTGTCTTCTCTGACTGTTCCAGGGAAGTAATGGCGATGGTATAGATGCCTTCCTTCTGACAGCGCATGGCCATTTCCACCGGCATGGCATTTCTACCGGAATTGGAAATGATCACCATTATATCTCCCGGTTCAATGACATGGCTGTCATAGATGATATCGCTGATGCCGCTGATCCTCTCAATACGGCTGCCTCTGTCAACTCCCTGGTTGCACAGAACATCAGGGTCCATCATGGCATCCAAATTGCCTAAACCGCCGGCACGGGCAAAAGCTTCCATGCCCACCATATGTGAATGACCGGTACCGAAGGTATGGATTATCCTGTCATTCAGCATGGTTTCCGCAAACTTCTCTGCCGCTGCCTTTATATTGTCCTTATTGACTTCATAAACTTCCTGCAGGATCTCTGTCATCCTGTTGATGTATTCAAATTCAGTTTTCATATGTCGTTCTCCTGTTAACGCACCCGATAACGCCCGCAGCATTTTTTAAACTTCAGTCCGCTGCCACATGTACACGATCCGTTGCGGTCAGCCTTATTTCGCAAAGCCAGTTCTCTGGCCTTTAATTCCTTCATGATGTACTGACTGTCCCTGCCATTAAGTTCGACTAGACCTTTTATGGTTCTTTCCGACAGTCTGAACAGCTTAAGCAGTCCTTCACACAGATAATACTGCCCGTCTTCGCCAAAACGGTCTTTCGGACAGCCGCCATGACACAGTCTCAGAAAACGGCAGTTCAGGCACTTTTCAGTCAGACCTTCATGCTTATTCCGTCCGAACTGCTGCTGCGCAGGCTTATCCAGCATGCTGGCAAAACTCTCATCAACTGTTCCAATACAGTAGTTATCTCTGACGAAATGGTCGCAGGCATACACTTTGCCATCCGCTTCCACGACCGGCACATTGCCGCAGGTTTCCTGCAGCCAGCACAATGAGGCACTTCCTCCGGCATACATGTTTACCAGTTCAATGAAAAGTTGGACATTTACCTTACCCAGATCATTGAAGATCCACTGATTGAAGATATTGCACAGGAAGTCACCGTATTCCTCGTCAGTTACCGATTCATCTCTGACCGTTCCGTCAGGATCACGGTTGACCACCGGTATGAACTGCATCCATCCGGTACGCAGATTTTTCAGATTTTCATATACTTCCAGCGGTTTTCTGACTGTTTCGCTGTTGACCGTACATAACAGGTCAGGGTTTATGCCGTATTTCTGCAGTCTGGCAATGTTTTCCCTGATGCGTTCATATGTTTCATTACCGGCGACATCATGACGGTTACTGTCATGTGCCCGTTTCGTACCGTCCAGAGAGATACCGACATCAAAGTGATTCTCTTTTAGGAACTGGCACCATTCATCAGTCAGTCCCAGTCCGTTGGTCTGCAGATTATTCCAGCACTGCCAGCCTTCCGGCAGATATTTCTTTTGTATTTCCACGATCTTACGGTAGAAATCCAGACCTCTGATGGTCGGTTCTCCCCCATGCCAGACGAAAGACACCGTATTGTTCCGGCTTGATTCAATACAGTTTCTGATCATCTTTTCCGCCGTTTCCAGCGTCATGACGGCATCATGGGAAATGTTCAGAGGCAGATAGTAACAGTAGGTACAGCGCATGTTGCATCTGGATCCTACCGGCTTGACCATTACCGCAAAATCTTTCTTCTCCATAAATATATTATAAACCGGCTTTTACAGCCGGTCATTTCATTTCAGATATCTGTCGAAGAATTCCAGGGCTTTATTCCAGGAATCCATTGCCTGTTCCTGACGGTACATGCCTTTATCGTAATACCAGAAACCATGTCCTGCCCCGTCATAGCGGTGGAATTCATAGTTCTTGTCATACTTCTTAAGCAGTTCCTCAGTCTCGTTGACCTCATTGACATCAGGATGTCTGTCATCGTTACCGAAGATACCGAGTAAAGGACAGCTCAGGTTCTGAGTCAGCGTATGAGGTGAAACAGGTCTGGCCGGTGACAATGCTTCATCAGGCATGATCACACCGCCGCCCCAGCAGTCAACTGCAGCATCAATGCCTTCCAGAGTGCAGGCTGCCAGGAATGTATGTCGGCCGCCTGAACACATGCCGATGACACCAACCTTGTTGTTGGAGTCATGCTGCCGTCTGAGGTAGTCGATTGAAGCAGCCGTATCACCCATGACTGTCTCATCAGTTGCCATGCCGTTTTCCATCCGTCTTCTGGAAACTTCCACAGGAGTTCCGGTTCCGAAGCGGGAATAGATATCAGGACATACCACGCTGTAGCCGTGTTCCGTGAATCTTCTGGCTGTTTCACGGCACCATTCGTCCCAGCCCGGCATATGAGGTATCAGTACGATACCTGGATGAGGGCCAGGTGTCAGCGGATGAGAATAGTAGATGTTGATCTCGTCATTATTACAACCTCTGATTTTTCTGGTTTCAGCCATCATACCGCTGTAGTCGCCTGTATTAAAACTGTTCCACATATTATATTTCCTCCATTATTTATTTCATTATAAAGGAAAAAAGTGAAAAAGTCGTTAAACATAACCTCTGAAATACTTCAGTCATATACAGGGATACTGTCCGCATAATATGATAAAATCCTGTTAATGCATAAGTTAAGGCGGTAATGGAACATGAACCTTCACAGGGAAAGACTAAAATACATAACAGCGGTCGTTTTATACGGTACCATCGGTCTGTTTTTACGCCGCGTTGATCTGCCAAGCGAACTGGTAGCCATGTGCCGCGGTTCCATCGGCTCGCTGTTTATCTTCAGCTATCTGAAACTGACCGGCCGAAATCCTGATCTTCCGGCGATAAAAAAGAATCTGAAATGGCTGGTATTATCAGGCATCTGTCTGGGGCTGAACTGGATCTTCCTGTTCGCTGCCTACATCAAGACGACCGTAGCCATTGCCAGTCTGTGCAACTATCTGGCTCCGATAATCGTCGTCCTGATATCACCTCTGGTCCTTCATGAAAAACTGGAAGTCAGAAAGCTGCCGTGCGTGGCAGCTGCCTTTATCGGCATCATCCTGGTATCCGGAATTACCGGAGGATCCCTGGGTGATCCGGCCGGGATCATCTTCGGATTACTGGCAGCTCTGGGCTTCGTGGGGATCGTACTATGCAACCGCAAGCTGGAAAACATCTCGGCTTACGACCGTTCCATCGTCCAGCTTATCATATCAGCCTTTACGATACTGCCTTATTTCCTGATCCACAACAGAGGTATTGCTCTGAACTTCAATACGGAATCCATACTGATCATTCTGTTACTGTCCATTGTTCATACCGGCGTGGCTTACTGTCTGTATTTCTCCGGCATGGCTACCCTGCCCGTTCAGACAGTTGCCGTACTGGGCTATCTGGAACCGGTGGTATCCGTCCTTACTTCAGTATTCATTCTGAATGAACCTCTGTCACTGTACGGCTGGATCGGAGCCCTGATGGTCATTATCGCAGCCGCGGTCAGTGAAATGTCATTCTCATCCCAAACAAAATAAAAAGCCTTATCATTAAGGCTTTTCTTCTGTAATATGGTGCACTGGATGGGACTTGAACCCACACGACTGCTGTCATACGCCCCTCAAACGTACGCGTCTGCCTATTCCGCCACCAGTGCGTACCTATATATTACACCTTATTTTGAAAAAATGGTATAACCAATCTCAATCAAATACAATCCGCAGGCCGGAACATTGTAATTGCAGGCTGTTTTGTCCTCTTTTTCCAGAATATTTCTGATTTCTTCAGCAGTTACCTTGCCCTTGCCGGCTTCAATAAGTGCTCCTGTCATCATTCTGATCATATATCTGAGGAAACCGTCACCGTAATAATCTACAGTGATCAGGGAGCCTCTCTTTTTAACATCTATCTTATAGATTGTTCTGACCTGATCTTCAATTTCATCTTTTCTGGTGGCATTGAAACTTGTGAAATCATGCGTGCCCACAAATACCTGAGCAGCTTCCTGCATTTTCTCGAGATCGAGTTCGCTGGCCAGCTGATAGGCATAGTTTCTCTGCATCGGGTTGAATCTTCCCGTATTGATAATGTATGAATAATGTTTCCACTTGGCATCAAAACGGCTGTGGAATTCATCGTTTACTTCCCTGCAGCTTACTACTCTGATATCCTCAGGCAGCTGGCTGTTAATTGACTTGCAGATATCGTTAAATTTCTTGTCACAGTCAAAATGAAAAACCTGTCCAAAGGCATGAACGCCCTTGTCAGTTCTGCCGGCACCTGCAATTTTAACTTCCTGCCGGCACAGTCTGCTTAATGCAGCTTCTATCTTTGCCTGGACGGAATTCTTATCAGGCTGTTTCTGCCAGCCCTGATAGTTTGTACCGTCGTAACTTACTATTGCTTTATATCTCATATTTCTAACTTCCTTTTACTACGGCCAGGTAGATCATACCGGCCAGAATAAGATTGGCAGCTATGATAACAACATAGTCACCCCAGCCGAACTTCAGCTGTTTATATCTTACTCTCTTGGCTCCTACCACATAGCCTCTGGCTTCCATGGCATCAGCCAGGTCGTCAGCTCTCTGGAAACAGGAAACAAACATCGGAACGATCAGTGACAGAATGGCGGAAATTTTCTCCTTCAGTGAACCGTTCTCAAAATCCACGCCTCTGGAAGCCTGCGCTTTCAGAATGCGGTCTGCTTCTTCAATCAGTGTAGGTATGAATCTTAAGGCCAGGGCGATCATCATGGCGATGTCGTGTGTTGGCACTTTCAGTTTTTCCAGCGGTATCAGAAGATCTTCAATACCCAGAGTCATGTCCATAGGCTTGGTAGTAGCCGTTAACAGCGTTGTTGTCATGATCATCAAAGCCAGTCTGACAACTATGTAAGCTGTCTGCTTCAATGCATCATCGTAAATGGTAATCGGACCCAACGTGTAAATCAGATTACCTGTTTTAATAACAAATATGTTTATGATGGTCAGGAAAAACATCATCATGATCATCGGTTTCATGGCCTTTACCACAAAGGATATCTGCAGCTTGGCGATCAGGATGCACCGTACCAGGATTACCGCCATGATACCGTAGCCGATAAAACCGGCCGGTACGAAAATGGCGATAAGAATGGCGAGCATCGCACAGATCTTGCTGCGGGGATCCAGTCTGTGGAAGAAGGAATCCAGAGGAATGTACTGTCCCAGAGTTATGTTCTTCATTTCCTATACCTCCGGGCTACAGCTGCAGCCAGAGCATCAATATCCAGCACGTCGGTGGAGATTTCCAGACCGTTTTTCTTCAGCAGTTCCTTGAACCTGATAATAGCTGGCGGATTGATGTTGGCCTTTTCCATGTATTCATAATTCTCGAAGAAAGTTTCAATGTCTGTCTGCATCAGCAGTTCGCCCTTCTCCAGAACTACCACATCGTCACAGTACTGCAGTACATGTTCCATGTTATGGGTAACGATCAGAACCGTTATGCCGCTGTCCTTATTGACCTTGCGGAATAGTTCCATCATGCTTTCGGCACCCTGAGGGTCCAGTCCGGCCGTTGGTTCATCCAGTACCAGGATCTTCGGCTTCATGGCTAAAATGCCGGCAATTGCTACCCTTCTCTTCTGACCGCCGGACATTTCCAGCGGTGACTTTTCAAAGCTCTTTTCCGGAATGCCTACTGTTAACAGGCTTCTCTTGGCGATTTCAATGGCCTCTGCCTCACTGACCCCGAAATTCATCGGGCCGAAGCAGACATCCTTTAAAACCGTCTCTTCAAAAAGCTGATATTCAGAGAACTGGAAAACCAGTCCTACATTATGTCTGAGATCCTTGACCCGGGTAAACTTCTGCCCGGCCTTTATTTCATGGTCGAGCACAGTTACCTTGCCGCCTGTAGGCAGTAACAGAGCATTCAGGTGCTGAACCAGCGTGGTCTTGCCGCTGCCGGTTGCCCCGATGATGGCTGTCATCTTGCCCATGGCCAGTTCCAGGTCAATATTCTTCAGCGCCTTGAAGGCGAAAGGAGTACCGGGAGAATACTCGAAGTCTACTTTTTCAAAACGTATCGGCATACTTCCTCAGCCACCCTTTCCATATCAAGTTCGTCAGATATCTTTATGCCCTTTTTTCTTAAGGCATTGCGGACCTTGTAGACGAAAGGAATATCAAGCTGCATGCTTTCCATCAGCTTTTCGTTCCTGAATACTTCCTTTGGTGTTCCCACCAGGGCGATCTGCCCCTTATTTACCACGATGACATTATCTGACTGCGCCACTTCCTCAATGTCATGAGTAATGGAAATAACAGTCAGTCTCTTGTCATTATGAAGCTCCTTTATCAGAGCATTGATTTCTCTTTTGCCGGTAGGATCCAGCATGCTGGTAGCCTCGTCAAAGACGATGATCTTATGACGCATGGCTAAAACAGCCGCAATCGCCACACGCTGTTTCTGACCGCCTGAAAGCTTGGTCGGCTCACTGTTGAGGAATTCCGTCATGTTTACTCTGGCGGCGAACTTCTCAATGATGCCATCCATCTCTTCCTGCGGTACACAGTGATTTTCAAGACCGAAGGCAATATCATCCCTGACCGTTGAACCAATGAACTGGTTGTCAGGATTCTGGAAGACGATTCCGATCTTCCCTCTGATCTCTCTGAGATTCTCCAGAGTCAGATCCAGTCCGTCGATTTTTATGTCCCCCTCAGCCTTTTCCAGTAAGCCCAGTAACAGCTTGGCAATGGTGCTTTTACCGGAACCGTTATGGCCGATGAGGGTCGTATAGCTGCCTTCAGGTATGTCAAAAGAAACATGGTCAATCGTTCTGACCCGTGGATCATAACTGAAGCTCAGGTTTCTTACTTCTATGGCGTTCAAATACATACCTCTTTCTATACGTTTGAATACAGCTGCAGTTCATACAGCTTTTTGTAAATACCATCTTTCTGCAGCAGCTGCTGATGCGTGCCGCTCTCTCTGATCTTGCCCTTATGCAGAACAATGATGTTGTCGGCATGCTGAATGGTTGATAATCTGTGGGCTACCATGATAGTCGTTCTGCCTTCCATCATGGTCTTCAGAGCATCCTGGATCAGCTGTTCAGTTTCAGTGTCTATGTTGGCAGTGGCCTCATCCATGACCAGAATGGTCGGATCGATGGCCAGGGTTCTGGCAAATGACAGCAGCTGACGCTGACCGGCAGACAATGTAGAACCTCTTTCAGTTACCGGTTCATCATATCTCTGCGGCAGATTATCTATGAAATGAGAAGCGTTTACCGCAATGGAAGCCTTCTCGATTTCTTCTTCGGTTATGTCGGTATTGAGCAGTCTGATGTTGTCTCTGATGTTACCGGTAAAGACAAAGACATCCTGCTGTACCTGACCGATGGCACTTCTGATCTGGCTGGTCGTCAGATCCTTGATGTTGACATCGTCAATAAGGATCTCACCCTTCTGAATATCATAGTAGCGGCCGATCAGGTTCAGAATTGAACTTTTGCCGGCGCCGGTGGCACCGACAAAGGCCACCTTTTCACCCGGATTGATGACAAATGAGACATCTCTGAGCACGAAATCCTCACCGTCATAGGCAAACCAGACATTCTTGAACTCGATCTTGCCCTTGACTTCATCCAGAACGACCGGTGTTGATTTCTCAACAATTGTATTCTTCTCATCAAGAAGTGTAAAGATCTTTTCTGCTGAAGCGAAGGCGTTCTGCAGGGTTGAGAACTGTTCAGTCAGAGACTGAATAGGTTCAAAGAATGAACGGATGTAGCTTGTAAAGACATACAGCGTACCAACTGTCAGAGTGTCTTCCAGAACCGCGTTGGCACCTCTGTACAGAATGATGGCTAAGGCCAGGTTACCGGTAAAGTTCATTATCGGTCTGAAGATGGAATAAACCATCAGTTCTTTTCTTCTGGACTTATATAAGTCATCAGTTGCATCCGCAAACTGATTGTACTTGGCTTCTTCACGGGCGAAGACCTGAATGAGCTTCATGCCTGAAATGTGTTCGCTTAAGAACGTATTCAGAGCTGAAACCTTGGTCCTGATCTTACGGTAGATGCTGCGTGACAGCTTGGTAAACCGATAAGTCGTAACAACCACAAACGGCAGCAGGGCAAAGCCTATCAGAGCCATTCTGGCATTCAGAACTAACATGACGACGGCATAGCCGATGATCATGACAACGTTTCTGATCAGGGAAACGATGACATTGGCGTACATGTTGTTAAGGGCTTCAACGTCGTTGGTCACACGCGTAACGATCTGTCCGACCGGATGTGTGTCAAAGAATCTTAACGGCAGCGTGTGAACATGATGGAATACCTCATTACGGATATTGTAGATGATATCCTGTCCGGCACCCTGCAGGATCAGTGTCTGCGAAATGCTGCAGAAAGCCATGATGACCATGATCAGTACATAGGTTATGGCCAGTCTGCGCACACCTCTGTAGTCCATGCTTCTTAATGTTGCCAGATCTTCCTTGTTCAGCAGGACAGCCCTGTACTGCTGACTGGCACCCTGAACCGTAATGGAGTCGGAGGTCTTGCTGACGACCGGTAAGGCATCGGAAGCCAGTTCCTGTGTTTCGGCTGACTGTTCCTTTGTCAGGTCAGTAATGAAATAATACTGATCCTCATAATAGAACATCTGTGCATAGGCACGCTGCGCATCCTTTTCGAAATCAAACTTCTTGGTCAGGTACTGACCGTTGAAATAAGTCTGAGCTACGGAATCTTCCGTTACGGCATATGGAGCAGCATAGCCGCCGATATAGGTGTCGATCGTCCTGGAAATCAGGATCGGCTCGTAAAGGCTGATAGCTGATACGATCAGTACCAGAGTAAGAGCCACTAAAAACTTCTTAACATACGGTCTCATGTATTCAAACAGTCGGGAATACAGTTTACCGGTGTAATTGGTTATGACCTGTTCTTTTTCAATTCCAGCCATAATTACACCTCCTGTTCCATAGCCAGCTGTTTTTCCAGCTGCTGCTTGCGAACCATGCGGGCAAAATCACCGTCAAGTTCGATGAGTTCATCATAAGTACCGTATTCGATTGCCTTGCCGTCATCAAGAACCAGAATGTGATCGGCATTCTGTACTGTTGAAACTCTGTGGGCAATCATGATGGTAGTCTTGCCGTCTCTTAATTTCTTAAGATTGGAAAGAATGTGTTCCTCAGTATCGGTATCAACCGCACTTAAAGAGTCGTCCATGATCAGGATCGGACTCTCCTTAAGCAGGGCTCTGGCAATGGAAGCTCTCTGCTTCTGTCCGCCTGAAAGTGTAACGCCTCTTTCACCTACTACTGTTTCATACTTCAGAGGGAAATCCTCAATATTGTCATGGACATCAGCCATCTTGCACATTTCGATGATCTCGTCCATGGTTGCCTCCTGCTTGCCGAAGGAGATGTTCTGTCTCAGTGTTTCTGAGAACATGAAGTTATCCTGCGGAACATAGGCAATGTTTTCTCTTAATACCTTCAGAGGGATCTGCTTTATGGCATGACCGTCAAGTCTGATCTCACCGTCTGTTACATCATACAGTCTGGTGATCAGATTAACGACTGTGGTCTTACCGGCACCGGTACGGCCCATGATCGCAAAGGTCTCACCCTTTTCGATCTTGAAGTCTATGTCATGCAGAGCTTCAGGAAGATCATCTTCATATCTGAAGGAAACATGATCAAATTCGATCTCTCCTGTTAACTCAGATACATCATCAGGATTTTCACTGTCAGTGATCTCCGGAATCTCATCAAATACCTTATTGATACGCTTCATGCCTGCATAACCAAGTGTGAACATGTTGATGCAGTCACCGAAGGCCAGCATTGGCCATACGAGCGTTCCCACATAACTGGCGAAAGTTACGAACTTACCCAGAGTTATTTCATTTATCAGAGTATAGTAACCGCCAACCAGTATGGCAATTACGTAAGCAATGCTGATGAATACTTCAAGTACCGGCCAGGCATAGGCTCTTAATCTGACAACCGTCATGTTAATGTCTCTGTTACGGCCATTGGCAACCTTGAAATGCTCAAGCTGCTTTTCTTCCTGTACGAAAGCCTTAATGACTCTTTCAGCTGAAATGCTTTCCTGAACTTCATCGCTCAGCTTGGCAAAGGATTCCTGCTTGGCTTCATACTTCTTGTCGAACTGCTTGAAGATGAAGAAACCATAGAAACCGATACAGATCATCGGAACCATGACGTAGAGTGTCAGTCTGACATTGACATAAACCATCATGCGGTACAGACACATCAGAGTCATGACCAGAGCGTCAGCTGCTGATATGACTGACCATCCTATTGCTTCTCTGATGGCTTCCAGGTCATTGGTAAAGTAAGCCATCAGGTCGCCTGTCTTGTTCAGATTGAAGTAACGCTGTGACAGAGTTTCCAGTTTCCGGAAGATATCGTTCTGCAGGGAACGTTCTATCTTACGGGAACTGCCGATAATGAACTGTCTGTAGGCAAAACGTCCGCAGGCCAGCAGGAAAGCGCAGATGATGAGTTTCCATACTGTAGTGGCAATACCGGCACTGTCAATTGTGTGAGCTGTAAGTCCGTCAGTGATCTCACCTGTAAACTGAGGAATGAAAAGGTTCAGATAGTCAACCCCAAGGTTGATTGCAATACCAATAATATAAGCCAGAGAATGCTTTTTTATATACTGCAGCACTTTATTGCCGCCGCTTTTATCCATGGTAATGTTCCCCCTTTCAAAACAATAAGGATATTACTGAAGATAATATCCCTATTACTATATTATATATTTTTAAGAAAATTGCAATTGTTTAACGCTTTATAGAGTACTTATCAACGTAATATCTGTATAAAGCCTTGAATGCTTCAGATTCATGCCTTACATCATTGAGATACTGGTGAGAGTAATATTCATCATCAGATACCTCGATAACGCATACGGCGATATTCGAGCAGTGGTCTGAAACTCTTTCGCAGTTATTGATCAGTTCAGAAAGCATGAAGCCTAGTTCAATTGTGCATTCACCTTTTTTCAGTCTGTCAATATGAGTGTTCATCATGTCATCAGTCAGAGCATCAATGGCTTCTTCCAGAGGTTCTACCTGAGCGGCACTGGCCAGATCGTTTTCATTGAATGATTCGATCGCAAAGCCAATGATCTCCTTAACGGCGTTAACCATGACATCGATCTCTCCCTGAGCCTGCTGGGAGAAAGTGCTGTCCCGTTCATGATACTTCTTAGCCAGCTGGGCAATGTTGAGAGCATGGTCACCGATTCTTTCAAAATCAGTAATGACATGCAGCATCTTTGAAACGTTTTCACTGGATTCATCAGATAAGGCTATGCGTGACAGCTTTACCAGATAATTATTCAGCTGGTCTTCATACCAGTCCATAACATCCTCGTTCCGCACGATTTCATCATATGTTTTTTCATCATATTCGCTGAAAAGACCAATAGCTTTTACCAGTTCTTCCTGAGCCATCATACCCATTACCATGGTATTGCCCAGGCACTCATTAACAGCGATGGAAGGCTGATTGAGCAGTCTTTCGTCGATGAGGATCTTAGGCAGATCTTTTGGATCATCCCTGACAATGTTTTCAACAAGCCTGATAAGCAGAGGTTCAACCAGGAAGGCTACAACTGTAACGAATACATTAAACAGTGTATGCGTCAGGGCGACGCCGACATGGCTGGTTGTTCCCTGCAGGAAAGGTACTTTTCCGATTACCAGCAGAACTATCAGTACCAGAATGGCACCGGTGCAGTTTACCATTACCTGCAGAACACTTACTCTCTTGGCATTCTTGGCAACGCCGATCGAACTGATCAGACCGGTAACGCAGGTACCGATATTGGCACCAAGTACCAGTGGAACAGCCATGCCCAGGGTGATCTGTCCAGAAGAAGCAAAGGCTTCAACGATACCGATGGTGGCATCGGAAGACTGAATAATGGCGGTAACGAGTATTGAAATCAGTACTGCCAGAATAGGATTTGTAAACATCAGAAGAATATTGGCGAACCAAGGTTCATTAGCCATCAGTTTGACGGAATCGGACATGAAGGTCATGCCATACATCAGGACGGCAAAACCCAGGAAAATGGTTCCCAGATCCTTCTGTCTTTCCTTCTTGGCTACCATTCTCATGACGACACCAACCAAAGCCAGAATAGGAGTAAAGAACTTAGGGCTGAGCACTGACATGATTGAGAAACCGCTGCTGTCAATACCAGTCAATGTCAGGATCCAGCCGGTAATTGTCGTACCGACGTTGGTTCCCAGAATAATAGGCAGAGTATCCTTAAAAGCAATGATGTTTGAGTTTACCAGACCTACCAGCATGACGATTACGCCGCTGGAAGACTGGATCGCGCATGTTATCAGCATGCCCAGCAGAAAACTCAGCCATTTGTTGCTGGTAACTTTTTTCATTGTGAGTTCAAGTGAACCGCCGGCCATCTTTTCCAGTGAAGATGACATGACGCTCATACCGTAGAGGAAGAATGCCAGTCCGGCTACTACCTGTAATACTGAATAGATATCCATAAATAACTCCTTTTCAGTGTTTTAAACAAGTTTCAGAACATTGATCAGCAGTATCCATGCCAGTCCGTAATACGATACGACAGCCACCAGGTCATTGATGGTGGTGATGAACGGACCGGAGGCAACAGCCGGGTCAATGTTAAGCTTGTGGAAGATCATAGGAACGGTTGTTCCTACCAGTGATGATATCAGCATGGCTGCCAGTAAGGCCATTCCCACGCAGAATGATACTGCAAATGAGAAAGCCCACGGATAATCCTTGAAGAAGTGAACATAGAGACCGATGAACAGGAATGATGCTGCTCCAAGCAATAAACCGTTTGCCAGTCCGACTCTGACTTCCTTTAGGATCAGGCCCCATTTCTGTTTGGCTGTAACGTCTTCGTCCATCAGTACTCTGATGGTAACAGCCAGTGACTGCGTGCCGACGTTACCGGCCATGTCCAGTACCAGTGACTGGAAACATACAATGATGGCTATCTGAGCCACAACGCCTTCGAAGATGCCGACTACAGATGATACCAGCATACCCAGTACCAGCAGAGCCCCCAGCCAAGGCAGTCTCTTCTTCATGGAATCAAATAGTGATTCATGAAGGTCTTCTTCAGAAGTAAGACCGGCCAGCTTAGCGTAGTCTTCAGACAGTTCTTCATCAACTGTTTCAATGATATCCTGAGCAGTCAGAATACCAAGAAGTCTGTTTTCGTCATTAACAACAGGAATGGACTGTTCGGCATATTCCTTCAGGTCTGTCAGAACGTCCGCCACTTTTTCATGGTCGTGAACTACCGGATATTCGGTAATAATGAGATTTTCCAAGACGGCATTGGCTCTCGCCTTGATCAGTTCCTTCAGATCTATTTCACCGTAGAATTTTCCGTCATCATCAACAACATACAGAGGATCAATATTATCGTTATCCTCAGACTGCCTTACCAGTTCCTTCATGGCTTCCTTGATGGTCAGATGGCGGTTGATGACAACATAGTTGGTCGTCATCCTGCTGCCGACCTCGTCCTCGTCATAGGAACGGATCATACGGATATCACGGCTGGTCTTCTTGTTCAGCAGTGATACCAGCTTTTCAGCATATTCGTCATCTATCTGTTCCAGAACATCGACGGCGTCGTCAGCGTCCATCTCTTCTATCAGCTTGGCAGCGTCCTTAAGATTGATTTCCGACAGATACTCATCAACATCATCAAGATAGGAGAAGACATCAGCCGTTCTCTCCATGCCGATGATCTGATAAAGAGACAGTCTTTCTTCCTTGGTCAGTCCTTCCAGGGCATATGAAATGTCATTGTCATGGTAGTCTTCCAGAGCAAGGCGCAGTTTTCGCGGCTGTTTGACAGTTTTAACAAGATCTATTATCTGCTTGACATTTTCGTCCTGCATGTAATCCATATTCTGCATATTGAATTCCTCCTCCGCAAAAAAACATTACAGATAAGACGTGCTTTCAAGTCAATTATATATTTTAACCCCTTTAAAAAAAAGCATTTAGAACTCTATTTCGGTAAAATCGGCATTGCAAACATTTCCCTGACCCCTACGGTAAAAAATACGGCAGGATACTGATTTTCCCTCCCAAACAATTTATAATTATAGATAATAAATCTTCACTTCAAGGAGGTTAACTGTCCATGAAAAGAATTCCGGCCATTAAAACCACGCTTTTTTATATTTTAAGTTTCATTTTTCTGTTTGCGGTATTCGTTCAGCCTGTAAAGGCTGAGGAAGAGGAAACTGTCGATAACGGCATTCCTGTCGTATACATCAACATCGATGAATCACAGGGTACCATAGCCCGGATGTATGACAGTGTTGATCATAACGTCTACTGCTACGGCACCATCAGCATCTCTGTACCGGAAGGCTTCCATTATTCCGACTTTGCGGACAGGGTCCTGCAAAGCGTTGACGGGCTGTCAATGAGCATGCGCGGCAGAGGCAATTCAACCTGGAGCGCCTATACCGAGAAAAAGCCTTTCAAGATCAAACTGGACAAGAAAGCCGACATCCTGGGCTTAGGTGAAAACAAGCACTGGGTCCTGCTGGCCAACCATTTCGACTCCACGCTGATCAGAAACAGGATCACAGCCTGGCTGGGCGATCAGATGGGCTTTGAATTCACCCCGCGCGGTGTACCTGTGGATCTGGTCCTTTCCGGAGAGATCTACGGCACCAAATATCTGGGCAGCTATTATCTCAGTGAAAATGTCCGCGTTGACAAAAACCGTCTGGAAATCGATGAACTGAAGGAAAGCGACAGCGATCCTGATGTCATCACCGGCGGATATCTGCTGCAGAACGGCTATCAGGTAGACAAAAACTCTCCTGACCGCTTCTTTACCTCCCGCAAAGCTGACTGGGCCACCCATACGCCTTCATTTGACACTTCAGATAATGTTCTGTTAGGTGCTTCTGAGGAAGAAAGCGAAGAAGCCTTTGTCGGCAGAGATCTGGGTGACGGCTATGTCAACAGGACTCAGCAGGAATATATTCAGAATTACGTTCAGATGTTTGAAGATGTTCTCTTCGAAAAGGGAACGGAATACCGAAAACTGATGGATCTCGAATCAGCCGCCAAGTACTGGCTGATGCAGACCTTCACCCTCAATGGCGACGGATATGCCACCGGCAGTACCTACATGTACAAGGTACGCGACACTGCTGAGGGAGTCGGCAGGATCTACTGGGGTCCGCTGTGGGACTTCGACTTCGGCTGGGACAAGCAGGCTCATACCACCGGCATCCCTTATGGACATGAATGGATAAAGCCGATGCTGTATGACACTGCCGAGGGCGGATTCGTGGAAGAAATACATAAACAGTGGCGGGTTATGAAGGAAAACCTGCTCAAACTGATTGAAGACGGCGGTATCATTGATCAGTATTATGAAGAAACCAAAGTCTCAGCCTGGCGGGATCATGACATCTACCATGAAGATTCAGATGAAACCTTTGAATGGAACATTGATCATCTGAAGGGCTGGATCAGAGAAAGACTGGCCTGGTTTGATGAAAACCTGATCATGATAGATAACATGGTCCACAAGGTAACCTTCATGGCTGACGATGAAGTATACTCAATACTGTTCAAGGCTGAATCCGAAACCATTGACGGTTCGGAACCGTTCCCGGAAAAGGACGGCTATGTCTTTATCGGCTGGATGGATGAAAACGGAAACATAATCAATTCAACCACCGAAATAACCGAAGACAGGATCATAACTGCCAAATACCTCTCTGATGAGGAAGCAACTCATGCCGCAGACATTGCCTTTAGGAAAGACAATGACCTGTTCAGATACAACGTTCACATCTTCATGTATCAGATTCCTTATGAGATCATTCCTGAAGATGCCGTAGATCAGAAGATAGAATGGACAAGTTCCGATGAGGAATACGCCACTGTCGACAGTAACGGGCTGGTACAGTACAACGGTCCGGGTACCGTTACCCTGACAGCCAGACTTAAGTTCGGCACAACCAGGCAGTTCACTCTTACCGTCATTGACGGAGATCTGCCGCTGCCGCAGTCCATTAAACTTGAAGAACCGGAGATCACCTTAAGTCCTGATGAACGGAAACCGATCTACATCAGCACTGATCCGACCCCAACCAAGATAAACGAATATTATTATGAATCAGGAGATGAAAGCATCGTAACTGTCGATGAGTACGGTGTCCTGAAAGCCGTTGGCGAAGGCCAGACGACCGTAACCATCAGGACCGTATCATACGGGCCAAATGATGAGGACATTATCCTGGAAACAGCCGTAACGGTAACCGTCAGAAAGCCTGTGGAAATAACCTATACCGTAAGCGAAGGTACAGATTCCGCCTGGAAGAAAGGCAGCACCGGTACCCTCACCTATACCGTAAAGCGCAACCAACAGGATGAAACCTGCTTCGCTCACTTCACCGGCGTCTCAATAGACGATACCCTTCTGGCAAAGGATAAAGACTATACTGCCGTTTCCGGAAGCACAGTCGTTACCCTGAAAGCCGAAACTCTCAATAAGCTTAGCGAAGGAACACATACCGTAAAACTGACTTTTGATGACGGAGAAACAGCTGTTAGCCTAAAGGTTACCGCCAATCCGGATTCACCTGATACAGGCGATCACAGCGGTATTTATGCCGTCCTGTTCACCCTGTCAGTTTCCACAATAACAGTACTGTTTTTCCGTAAAAAGAAACTGTATCGTTAAAAACAGACACAAAAAAACCGCATCAGCGGTTTTTTGTTTTCCAGTAATGAACGGGAGATTATTTTACAACAGGTTCTCCGCGCTTTACTTCCTTAGGTTCAACAAAGGCAATTTCCTTGCCGTTGGCGTTAGTGATGATCAGCATGGTGCTCATGTCGTAGTTAGCTGAAAGCTTCTTCAGATCTACCTGAACGATTGGTTCGCCGGCCTTTACAACATCGCCCTGCTTCTTGCCCAGCAGCTTGAAGCCGTCACCATTGGCATTAACTGTATCAATGCCGCAGTGAACCAGAATTTCAACACCGTTGTTGGCAGTGATTCCGAATGCGTGTCCTGTAGGGAACAGTACAGTCAGAGTTCCGTTTGCCGGTGCGCATAATACTGTCTTATCTCCAGTAAAACTGAAGGCAACACCGTCACCCATCATCTTCTGTGAGAATACCGGGTCGGCAACTTCTGCAATGTCAAATACCTTACCGTCAGCTAAAGCAACGATAGCTTCGTCATCAACTGTAATCGGTTCCAGAGCAACGTCTTCTTTTACTTCTTTTTTCTTCAGAAAATCAAATAATCCCATCTTTTACCTCCTGTAATACCAGACTTAATTATTCATATTGGTTTGCTAAGATAATTATAAATGATAACTGCCGTAAAACGCAATTTATAAGTTTGATTATTTACTGCCGAAAAAAAAGCCCTGAGGCTTTTTTATTCGTTAATGTATCTGGCAGCGCTGTTGGCAGCGATGGCACCGTCATTGGTTGCCGTTACTACCTGTCTGAGATCCTTGGCTACGACGTCACCGGCACCATATAATCCCTTGATACATGTTTCCATGTTGGCGTCAACGACCATGTAGCCGGCCTTGTTGAGAACACCAAGATCCTGCATGAATCCGGTTGAAGGATCAGCTCCGATATAAGGGAAGATACCCTCGCATGGGATCTCGGTCTTTTCACCGGTATCAACGTTTCTGATCACCATGCCCTTGACCTTGTTGTCTTCAATGACCAGGCTGTCAGGCAGTGACTTGACGATGATGTTGATCTTAGGATTGTTCTTAACTTTTTCAACGATCTTAGGTTCAGCTCTGAATACATCTCTTCTGATGACGATGTTGACCTTGTTGACCAGCTGGGTAAGATACAGTGACTCTTCCAGAGCACTGTTGCCGCCGCCGATAACGACAACATCCTTGTTCTTGTAGAAGGCGCCGTCGCAGACTGCACAGTAAGATACGCCTCTGCCGATCAGTTCACTGGCATGAGGCAGATCCAGCAGTCTTTCCCTGGTACCGCTGGCTACGATGACTGTCTTAGTGGTGATGGTATTTCCTGATGAAGTCTTGACTTCAAAGTATCCTTCGTGAGGTACGATGCTGTCAATGCCTTCATACTCCATTTCAGCTCCGAAACTGGTGCTGTGTTCCATCATCTGCATTGCCAGGTCTACTCCGGAAATCTTCACAATACCCGGATAGTTTTCTATCTCGTAGGTCTTGGTCAGCTTTCCACCCGGAGTGTCCGCTTCAAAAATAACAGTTTTCAGATTGGCACGGGAGGCATAGATGGCTGCCGTTAATCCAGCCGGGCCGCTTCCGACAATAACTACATCATATTGTATGTCCATGGATGATCCTCCTTTAAAATTTCCTCTATTTCAAGCATGTCATCAATGAGTTTGTTAGGCTTGGCATCGATGAGCTCTTTTCTCTTCAGTTCGTTTGAACACAGAGCGATGGTATAAACACCGGCATTGCGTCCGCAGACCACATCGGATCCGCTGTCCCCGACATAAATGCAGTTGGAATTGCTGTAACCGAGTTTCTCATAACACTTTACAATTGTTTCCTTATGAGGCTTATGGTTTTCAACGTTATCAATTCCTATGATCAGATCGAAATACTTTTCCAGCCCGCAGACCTGTAAGCCCAGTCTGACCGTTTCAGCCTTCTTGCTGGAACCGATGGCCATTCTGTAGCCATGCTGTTTCAGATATTCCAGCAGTTCAGGCACGTTCTTCATCGGTCTGACTGCTCCCTGGAAATGCATCTGTTTATTGATTTCCCTGTATTCAGCTACCAGCTGCCGGGTATCCTGACCCGGAGCATACTTTTCAAATGATTCCTCAAGTGTCGGTCCTAAGAAGCTGGCATAGTCTTCATCAGTCAGAACGATGCCCGGAACATGAGCTTTCAGTACCTGATCAAATGATCTGGTAATGGCATCCTCGGTATCGAGGATCGTACCGTCATTATCAAATACCAACAGCGGTTTCTTAGGTCTTATCCACTTATAGAATAACCCAAACAGCCCGCACAGGCCAATTGCGACGCTTATGACGGAAATGACCTGAGCCATCTTGAAAGGTCCGATCATAAGTGAATCGGTACGGTATGATTCGATCCAGAATCTGACGGCTCCATACCATAACATGTATCCGAACATGCCGTCTCCTCTTCTGGCCCCCTTGCGCATCTGATAAAGACGTATCAGGATGAGGCCTAAAATGCACAGACAGCTTTCATACAGGAACATCGGCATGCGGTACCGTCCGTCAATGAACATGTCCTTCTTTATGAAACTTAATATGCCGTCATAATAGCTTTCCGGAACTTCCGGCCCATAACATTCGAAATTGGCAAAGTTGCCCCAGCGTCCTATAGCCTGTCCGATCAGGACATTAGGCAGTACCGTGTCAATAAGATGCACGAATGAGTAGTTATGTACCCTGGCATACAGCCAGACAAAGCCCAGACCGGCCAGAACCCCGCCGTGAATGGCCAGGCCGCCTTCCCAGATCTTGAAGATGCTGATCGGATCAGCCAGATATGACTGCAGATCAGAGAAAAGAACATACCATAAACGGGCTCCGACTACACCGAAACCCAATGCACCGATGAAGATGTCATCGGAAACATCGCTGCTGTAGCCCTGTCTTCTGAAGCGCATGTCACTGACATAATAGGCTATCAGAGCCCCGGTCAGTATCAGAAACGCATACCAGCGTATTTCAAAATTACCTATTTTCAGAAAAACCTGATGAGTTGGAAAAAACTGCATTATTACTTCTCCTCTTCATTTTTCTTTATCAGATCGATAACCTTCCTGTCGAAAACCTCGGAGGAATTGATACCCTTCTGACGCAGAATTATATTTGTAACGGTCGCCTCTATGATGGCGGCGATGGAACGGCCTTCTCTGACCGGAATAACCATCTTAGGCAGATCAATGCCGAATATGGTCATTGTATCGCTGTTATTGAGTCCCAGTCTGTCAAAGTCATTGTCCTGAGTCCATCTCTTCAGTTCAACAACGCATTCAATTGAAGATCTGTCGGTAGCGGCCATGACGCCGAACATGTCAACGACGTTGATGACATCGACACCTCTTAATTCCAGCATGTTTCTTAACAGTTCCGGTGCTTCACCGAATATTCTGTTATGAGCTCTGAATACATCGACTCTGTCATCAGCTACCAGAATGTGGCCTTTCTTAACCAGTTCCAGAGCGATTTCACTCTTGCCTATGCCGCTTTCACCGGTTATTAACACACCGCGGCCGTATACCTGCATCAGAACACCGTGTATGGATTCAATATCCGCAAACAGGTCTTCCAGATAGTTAAGCAGTTCAACGATCAGGCTGTTGGTATGAGCATAGGATGTAAAGATCGGGAAATTCTTCTCTCTGGCGATATCCAGCAGTATCTGCGGACATACCTGGTCCTTGGAGATAAGGATCATCGGGATCTCATCCCTGGTCAGAAAATCAAAAGCCTTTTTCTGCAGCTCAGCAGGCATGTGCGCTTCAATATAGCGCAGTTCCTTGGTACCCAGAACAACGATACGTCCCGGGGAATAGTCAAAATGTCCGGTCAGTTCCAGACCCGGTCTGATGACGTCCGCATCCGCAATGCATCTGCTCAGGGAACTGTCATCACCGGAGATCTGACGGTATCCGAAATAGTTGTATACATCTCTTACATATGTTTTTCTTCTCATTTCCGTTCCTCCAGAAGTCTCTTCAGATACTGTCCGGTATAGCTGTTTTTAACCTTGGCTACCTGCTCAACGGTTCCCTTGGCGACAACCGTGCCGCCGTCGTCTCCGCCTTCAGGTCCCAGGTCAATGATATAGTCAGCGCTCTTGATGATATCGAGGTTATGCTCAATGATCAGTACGGTATCACCGTGTGATACGATGCGCTGCAGTACAGCCAGCAGTCTTTCGACATCGTAGCTGTGCAGACCGGTAGTCGGTTCATCCAGTATGAACAGGGTCTTCCCTGTCGCCTTTTTCTGCAGTTCACTGGCCAGCTTGACTCTCTGAGCCTCACCGCCGGAAATGGTCGTGGCGGACTGGCCCAGCTTCATGTAGCCCAGACCGACATCGATCAGTGTCTGCAGTTTGTTTCTTACCTTAGGTACTGAAGAGAAGAACTCCAGTGCTTCATCACCGGTCATCTCCAGTACGTCATATATGCTTTTGCCCTTGAATTTTACCTGCAGGGTTTCCTCATTATATCTTGTTCCATGGCATTCTTCGCAAGGAACATAGACATCAGGTAAAAAGCTCATGGATATTCTCTTGACACCGTCACCCCAGCAGGCTTCACAGCGCCCTCCCGGAACGTTAAAGGAGAATCTGCCCTTGTCATAGCCGCGCATTCTGGCGTCAGGCGTCTGGGCAAACAGTCCCCTGATGTCATCAAAGACACCGGTATAGGTAGCCGGATTGCTACGAGGCGTACGTCCGATCGGATTCTGATCAATGACCACGATCTTATCCAGTTCCTCAATGCCTTCGATCTTTCTGACCTTGCCCGGCTTGACTTTCTGACGGCCCAGGGTCTTCATGACGCTCTTGCCGAGAACTTCGTTTACCAGTGTACTCTTTCCGCTTCCCGATACCCCGGTAACCACGGTCAGGGTACCCAGAGGTATGCTGACATTTATCTTCTTGAGGTTGTTTTCCTCAGCCCCATAGATCTTTATGAACTTGCCGTTGCCGGCTCTTCTTTTTTCCGGAATGGCGATCTTTCTCTTGCCGGACAGATACTGTCCGGTAATACTTTCCTCACAGTTGACGATTCCGGCAGCCGGACCGTTGTAAATGATATTGCCGCCGTGAATGCCGGCCATCTGACCGACGTCAACGATCCAGTCGCATTCCTTCATGGTTTCCTCATCATGTTCAACCACGATCAGCGTATTGCCCAGATCCCTCATTTCCTTCAGAGCCTGCAGCAGTTTGGCATTATCCTTCTGATGCAGACCAATGCTCGGTTCATCCAGAACATACAGAACACCGGTCAGCTTGGAGCCGATCTGCGTAGCCAGTCTGATACGCTGTGATTCGCCGCCGCTTAAAGTACCGGCCATACGGTCCAGCGTCAGATATTCAAGACCTACATCCTTAAGGAATTTAAGTCTGTTATATATTTCCTTTAATACAAGTTCACCGATCTTCTGCTGCGTTGGTGTCAGCTGCAGATTTTCAATAAATTCCACAGCCTGCTTGATGGACATCTGTGTCCATTCAATGATGTTCTTGCCTCCTACCTGTACGGAAAGAGCCATCTCGTTAAGACGGCGGCCGTGACAGGTCGGGCATTCCAGATCAGCCATGAATGATCCGTACCATTCACGTGACATGGAACTGTTTGTTTCGGCAAATCTTCTTTCGATCAGTGAAACAACGCCTTCAATGAAGCCGGTTTTCTTATATGAAGTTCCCCCGCGGGAATTGATTTCATAGTTGATCGGTTCCTTGGAACCGTAAAGGATGATATCCATTTCCTTCTTGGTAAAATCCTTCAGCGGCTTGTCCATGCTGATTTTGTAATGATCAAGCAGAGCCTTATAGGACTGCCACTCTATTACTTCGGAATCAACGATGTTCTTATAGTAGCGGATACCGCCTTCCCTGATCGACTTGGTGTTGTCAGGGATCAGGTTATCCAGGTCAACTTTCTGCTTGAAGCCCAGACCGTTACAGTCAGGACAGGCTCCTAACGGAGAGTTAAAGGAAAACAGACGCGGTTCCAGATTAGGTACGGAGAAACCGCAGTACTTGCACGCATACTTATTGGAAAACAGCATTTCTTCGCTGCCGTTTTTGACAACTACCAGACCATCCGTAAGCTTCAGAGCCGTTTCCAGTGAATCATTGATACGGGAACGGTTTTCCTCTCTCTTGACCATGCGGTCAATGACGATGCTGATGTCATGTTTCTGGTTCTTATCGAGATTGATTTCGTCTTCCAGCATGACCATTTCACCGTCTACCTCAGCACGCACATAGCCTTCTTTTCTCATCTTGTCGAAAAGATCCTTATGACTGCCCTTCTTCTGTCTGATAACCGGAGCCATGATCATGATGCGGGCCCCATCCGGCAGTTCCATGACCTGATCGATCATCTGCTTGATGGTCTGTGAGGTAATGGGAATATGATGGTTTGGACAATATGGCACGCCTATTCTGGCATACAGCAGTCTGAGATAGTCATATATTTCCGTTACGGTACCAACCGTTGAACGGGGATTGTTGTTGGTTGATTTCTGGTCAATGGAAATGGCCGGTGAAAGACCTTCGATATTGTCAACATCCGGCTTGTCTACATTGCCCAGGAACTGTCTGGCATAGGAACTCAGGGATTCAATGAATCTTCTCTGCGCCTCAGCATAGATAGTATCAAAAGCCAGCGATGTCTTACCGCTGCCGCTTAATCCCGTCATTACAATGAATCTGTTTCTCGGAATATCCAGAGATACACTTCTCAAGTTGTTTTCCCTGGCTCCTCTGATACTGATAACTTCTTTTTCCATGCCCTAATTATAACCCACTTTACTGTCTCATTAAACGTCTTTGCATGATGTAATCGTCCATGACAAAGCCTTCACCTATGTCTGTTACCACACTGTCGATAACCTCAAATCCAAGGTGTCTGTACATATTATAGCTTGAATTATGCTTATTAACAGTAAGATACACGGAAATGCACTCAGGATATAAACCTATGCAGTCATCCATCAGGGCTTTTCCCAGTCCCAGACCGTGATATCTTTCCTGCAGATAAAGCTTGCTCAGGAAGATCCTGTCCCCCTGCTTCTGCGAACCGGTAAAACCGACAAGCTCTCCATCAATAAACAGACCGCGGTAAATGTAGCCTTCCTCAGCCTGCTCTTTGAAAGCCTCCACGCTTAGATATTTACCCAGCATGTAATCTATCTGTTCCCCTGACAGAAGCTCGCTGTAGCACTGATGCCAGATGACATCGGCAGTCTCAGCAAGCTCTTCAAATTTATCTTCGTTAATGGTTGTGATCTGATATTTCATAAACTGTTTCCTGTGCACATCCTATTATATAAAAAATATATTGTTTAGGCAAAAAGATGATATAATAGATATAATGCGATAGTTGTGCATTTTACATATGAGAGGACTGATATAATGATTGGAATGTTAGGGTTACTTTTCGGACTCATTTTCGGAACACTGGGGTTAGTAATGGGACTCGCAGGTGATTTGATAGGCTTCGCTTTTGACATGGTATTTGACGTACTGCCTGCGGTGTTCCCGTTAATTATTTTCATATATCTTATCCGTTTGTTTACGAACAAGAACAAAAAAACAAAGAACATTTTCCAGACCAGAACGGCTGCCAAAACCACAGCCAGAACAAATCCTAATGAAGCCAAATTCCTCAGGGCTCTGCAGGAACATTTCAAGTCTGATGCCAGACTGCTGTTCGACCAGGATACTTACCTGACACCGTTAAAGGACGGTGCCGTAACCCTGGATAACGTCGGAATATACATGCGTGATGAATACATATCAACACTGGCTGAATATAAAACGGCTTTCCCTAACTCATACAACACCTTCGTTGACATGATCCTGGAATACACCAAGAGCCGTCAGCCTCAGAGCAAGCCGGTTACCAACACTCCTAAGGCAACCGAAACCAAGGCAACCTACCTCAAGGATGCTGAATACTACATTGACGCACTCAGCAGAATGAACGATTCAATTGCTGAGGAACACATTACCGAATATCTGAACAAGTCAGTTGAATATCTGACACAGATCAAAAATATTGAAAAGACCTTCCCTAAGAGCAAGGACAAGACAACCAAGCTTTACCAGTATTACCTGCCTATGCTGCTGGATATCCTGGAAAACTACAAGCGCTTAAGCGTGGGCACTACTCAGAGCAAGGAATTCAAGGAAAACGAAGACCGTCTGCTCAAGACCCTGCTGCTGATCAACGGTGCTCTGGAAACAATGTCAGGCTCACTGCTGGAGGAATACTATACTGAATCATCCGTTGACATGAAGACTCTTGAAGCTCTTCTGAAGAAAGACGGACTGGTACAGGATGAAATGACTTTTGAAAACTTCAGCAAGGCTCAGAAAGATAAGAAGGTGGAATCCAATGGCTAACAATAAGAAATATACATATAACAGTGATCCGCTGGACGAGCTGCTTGAGAAGCTGAACTCCGGTGACTTTGTTGACCAGTCAATGCATGAATTTTCCAACACGGTCAACGATACTGTCAGAGGGTACAACAATGCCAGAAAAAGAACAGGCACATCCAGCAGATACACCAGATCAACATATTCTACCGTAAGACCGCGCATCAAGGCTGATGTTGAGGTCGCTTCTTTCAGTTCGCGTTATGACCAGATAATCGCTTCTCTTTCCAACATTGTCTATGACAATTACCCGCAGGGCAAAAGAGACGGCTACCAGCAGGCCATCGACAGATACATTGAACTGACCAAACAGTATAAGAATAACCTTCTGCATGTGGAAGAACAGGTCACTGACGATCTGCTCACCTGCTCGCAGAAAATGAATACCATTACCATCGACGGCTATACCCAGGGTTATTATGATGCCCTGACCATGGTCAAGAAGGTACTGCATAATTCCAAGCTCGCCCGCTTGAGAGAATTATCAAACAGTCTGAAATAGACATAGAGGGGTTAATATGGCTGACAGAAAAAAAGAAAAAGAAAAACTGATGGAAAAGGTGTTCGGCAAGGATGCACCTAACCGCCGTCTGACAGATGAAGACCTTGAGCTGCTCAGAAACAACCTTCTGAACATTGAAGAGCTTTCCCCTGAGTGGAAATCACTGAAGGAAAACAGCGAAAAACTGCAGGAACAGAGCCAGAAAATACTGGACAGTTTTACTGATGCCGATCTGGAACAGCTGCGCAATGAGATCAGAAAGGATTTCGGCGACAGCTTACCGGTAGAAGCCCGGGAAGAACTGACCGTTGTTCATTCTCAGCTGCCTCTTAATGCCAAATACGAGGCAATCGAAGCCAGGCTCAATGAAGAAGTCCTCTGTCAGAAGGATTACAACCATAAACTGGTTGTGGCTTTCAGAAGACCTACCATCATGGGCGTTCAGCCAAGCGGCTTAAAGAACTCCATCCTGATAACCGGTGAAAAAGCTACCGGCAGACATACTTCCGTTACATTAATTGCCAAATATCTGAAAGAAAACGAACTCATCAGCAATGACGATTTATCAGTCGTTGATCTGTCACAGTATGCCGGCAAGGAATTTGAAGCCAACCTGGTACAGGATCTCTATACCGCCGTTCATAAATCCAGCATTATCGTTTTCGACAATCTGGAAACCATCTCAGCCAACTTCCTGCCGACAGTCAACGAAATCGTTACTGACGGACAGTTAACTCTTTCCAAGAGATATACCCTTTCCAACAAGCAGCTGGTTGAAACCGCTACTTCCCTGGTAAAGGATACCGTAAAGAACATCAGCTTCAAGGGCAAGTATCTGGTTTTCCTGACAACGCTTAAAGTTGAAAAACTGCTCGATATCGTCGGTGCCAGATTCATCAATACCATGGGCGATGTCATCAGAACCAAGGACATCGTCAAGGAAGACCTGGAAGTCATCTATCCGGTCAAGCTGAAAGCCTTCCAGAAGAAATGCATGGATGTGCTGAAGATCGACATCAAGGCTTCCCAGACAGTCAGAACCTATCTGGCTGACAACTTCATCGACCGTGAAAACGTCATGTATCTGAATAATTTCTTTGACAGATGCTATGAAGCTCTGGCTGAATACAAGCTGAAAAACATGTCTGATGAAATTCAGACTCTCAAGATCACTGCCAAGGACAATCAGATCCTCTTTGTCAGAGACGAAGAAGAAAACAAGCTGGAAGATCTGCTTCCTCATGTTCTGGAAAATGCCAGAGAGGAAGCCAGAAAAGAACTTGATCAGCTGGTTGGTCTGGAAGAGATCAAGAAATACATCCTGTCTCTGGAAGACTTCTATGAAGCCCAGAAGATCAGAGAAAAACAGGGTCTCAAGACCTCTGAAGTCAGCAAGCACATGATCTTCACCGGCAACCCTGGTACCGGCAAGACCACAATTGCCCGTGTACTGGCCAAGTATCTGAAATCCATCGGCGTCTTAAGCAACGGACAGCTGATTGAAGTATCACGTAATGACCTGGTAGGTAAATACATGGGTCATACCGCTCCGCAGACCATGCAGGTCATCAATTCCGCCATGGGCGGCATTCTGTTCATCGACGAAGCCTACTCACTGTACCGCGGAACCAATGACTCCTTCGGTCTGGAAGCCATCGACACACTGGTTAAAGCCATGGAAGATAACCGCGATGACCTGATTGTCATCCTGGCCGGCTATACCAAGGAAATGAAGACCTTCCTGGAATCTAACTCCGGTCTGGCCTCCAGATTCCCTAACCAGATCGAATTCCCGGATTATACCGCCGAGGAATTATATGCCATTACCGAGATCCAGGCCAAGAGCAAGGGCTACAGACTGCATGAACTGATCAAGGAACCTCTGACTGAATACTACAGACAGGTCCAGGCCAACGATTCTCAGCGCAGCGGCAACGGACGTCTGGCCCGTAACGTGGTTGAGGAAGCCATCATCCATCAGTCAAAGAGAATAATCAATGACAAGGATGCCGAGCTCGACCTGATATTAGTAGAAGACATAGATTTTAAAATTAAATCCGATATTATATAATAAACTATAGGGAGGATGCATATGTTACAGCCAGTAAAAGAAGTGCATACCAGAAAAGTTACCAATAATAAAGTATTTTATGCCATAGCCCTGATATGGATGTTTGGCACGTTGGTTTTACCAATGTACAAACTATACAGCTATATTATTCTGGCAATCGTGGCCATCGCTGCATATTTCGTTCTTAAGCGTACCCTGTTCCCTGACGTTGAAGAGGAATACGAAGTGGAAACCTTAAGATCATATCATTCAAAACTGCAGCAGCAGTTCATTGAAGACGGCACCAGGATCCTTAACGGAATCATTGAAACCAACAACAAGATCGACAATCCTCAGCTCAACGCTGATGTAAGAGAACTGGTCGATGTCAGCGATAAGATCCTTGATTACGTCTATGAACATGAAACCGCAGCCAGCGGCTTGAGAAAACTGGTAAATTACTATCTGCCTACAATTGAAAAACTGCTCGTCAGATATGACGAAGTAGAAGAGCAGACAGTTGACAAGGTAGTTGAAAGCAAGCAGAAGATCGAATCTCTGCTCAAGACAACTACCACCGCCTTCAGAAACCAGCTGAATTCCCTGTATGATACCGATACTCTCGACATCAACAGTGAAGTCAAGGTTCTGGAAAAGATATTTGTTCAGGAAGGTCTCATTGACCTTGATAATACAGATAATAAGGAGATGTAAACTAATATGGAAGAAGAAAAGATCGTTTTAACACTTAATCCTCAGGGTGACGCCTTAGCAGAAGCTATTGCCAAAGTAGAAGAAAAAGCTGAACCTGAAGTAGCCCCTGCACCACTTGATTCTTCAGCCTTATCAAAAGAAGAATTACAGATGGTCGAAGACTTCGCCAAGAAGATCGACATTACCCAGACTGATACAGTAATGCAGTACGGTGCCAGCGCTCAGAAGAAGATCGCAGATTTCTCTGACAGCACCTTAAACAACATCAAGACCAAGGACCTGGGTGAAATCGGCAACATGATTTCTGACCTGGTTGTTGAATTAAAGGGTTTTGACATCGACAAGGAAGAAAAAGGTTTCTTCAGCCTGTTCAACGTCTTCAAGAAAGCCGGCAACTCATTCACACGGCTGAAGGCAAGATATGATGATGCTGAATTAAACGTTACAAAGGTAGCTAACTTACTGGAAGACCATCAGATCACATTATTAAAGGACATCACTGTTCTGGACGAATTATATGAACGCAATACTCAGAACAAGAAGGAACTGACAATGTACATCCTGGCCGGCCAGAAGAAATTAAAACATGCTCAGGAAGTTGAACTGCCTGCTTTAGTTGAAAGAGCAAAACAGACAGGCGACGAAGAAGACGCTCAGAGAGCCAATGACTATGCTAACCTGATCAACCGTTTCGAAAAGAAACTGCATGACCTGGAGTTAACAAGAATGATCTCAATCCAGATGGCTCCGCAGATCCGTCTGATTCAGAACAACGACACCTTAATGGCTGAAAAGATCCAGTCAACCTTAACAAATACCATTCCTCTGTGGAAGTCACAGATGGTTCTGGCTTTAGGCTTACAGCATTCACAGGATGCCATCAAGGCTGAAGAAGAAGTTGACAAGGTCACAAACGAATTATTAAGAAAGAATGCTGAAAAGCTGAAAACTTCAACAATCGACACTGCCAAGGCAAGCGAACGTTCAATCGTTGAAGTTGAAACTCTGAAGTTCACTAACCAGTCACTGATCGACACCTTAGACGAAGTTCTGAAGATTCAGGATGAAGGACGTACAAAGCGTGCTGCAGCTGAAGTAGAAATCAGAAAGCTGGAAGAAGAATTAAAGCAGAAATTATTAGAGGTTAGAGTAAAATAACAATGAAAAGTTCAAAAGCCGCAATTATCATCATGTTGGTAGCGATTTTGGGTTCTTCAACAATATCTGCGGTTACATCCATGAACAGCATGGCAAGTAAGGTTACTAACTATTTCTATAACGGTGACGGTCAGTATACCAATCAGAGTATTTACAACGACATCGTTGACAAGACGGAAACAGCCACAAACCTGGTATCCCTATCCAAAAACTACGTATCTGGAAACGATGCTCACATAAAGGCCATTAACAGCCGGATAAATGACATCAGCAGTGAAAAGTCAGTATCCAAACTGTACAAGCTCAATCAGACCCTGGACACTAATGTGGACTGGCTGCTGGAGACCCTGAAGAATTCAGTTGGCAGCCTGGGCCGTGATTATGACCTTTATGTAAAATACATGAGCAACTACAGAAGTGAAGTCATGACGATCAATTCCAGTGACTACAACACCAAGGTCAGAGAATACGATAAGGAAACCAAGGGCTTCCCTGGTTCACTGTTCAGAGTGTTAGTAAAGAACGCAGAGTATTTCGAGTAGGAGAAAAAATGAAGAAAGCTATAGCCGCTGCTGTTCTCGTCTTTTCCATGCTGCTGTCGCTGACAACTGTTTCAGCCAGCATCAAGGTACCGGAAAGAACCAGCAGCACAACATGGGTAGAAGATTATGCCGATGTACTGTCGGACGAAACAGAAAAACACATACAGCAGAAATCACAGCAGCTGGCTGACGATTACAGCGCCTGCATTGTGGTAGTAACTGTAGATTTCGTCACGGGCAGAATTGATGACTATGCCTTATCCATCTTCAATCAGTGGAAGATCGGCGATTCATCATTGAATAACGGCGTACTCCTGCTTCTGTCAATAGGAGATGACGACTATTACATGATGCTGGGAAGAGGTCTTGAAGATGACTTCCCTATCTATGATGTCCAGAAACTCCTTGATGACTATCTCGAACCTTCATTTGCAGCTAAGGATTATGACACCGGTGTCAGAAGAGTCTTCGATCAGACCTATACGTATATAGATCAGAACATATACGGCAATCAATCATCTCCTGGTGGCGGAAACAATAATCAAGGCTCATCAAGCACTTACAGCTGGATCTCGCTCATGTTTGAACTGATCATAATTGTATGTGTCATAATGCTGATTTACAGAATAGCTACAAGATCAACTCGCAGATATTACCAGCCAACGTATTATTACACTCGCCCGAGATACAGGACATATACCAGCCCGTTCACGTATACCCCGTCAACTTATTACGGTTATGACAGGTATCGCAGACGCCCAAGCAGCGGCGGCAGCAGTTATTCCGGAGGCGGCGGTTACTCCGGTGGTGGCGGATATTCCGGAGGCGGAAGTCATTCGTCATCGTCCTCACACTCTTCAGGAACCGGAACTTCATTCGGAGGTTCATCCAGAGGAGCAGGCGCAGGCAGACATTAAAAGGTCTTCATACGAAGACCTTTTCTTTTTTTTATATTTACTTATTGAATAAGATTCCGGACATCGCTCAGCAGCTGATCGACATCTTCTTTCTTTGTGGCCCAGGAACAGACAAATCTGATTACGGTTTCCTGATCACCCGGTTCCCAGACTTCAAACTGATACTTCTCACTCAGCTTTTCAATTATGCTGTTTTCGAAAATCGGGAACTGCTGATTGGTAACGGAATCACACAGCAGCTTGACGCCCAGTTTCTTCATTCCTTCCTTCAGATACAGTGCCAGTTCATTTTCATGTCTGGCCAGTCTGAAGAACAGGTCATCGGTAAACAGTGTATCATACTGAATGCCCAGGATGAAGCCCTTGGCCAGTAAGGCACCGTGCTGCTTCATCAGTCTTCTGTAGGAAGGCTTCAGGTCATCATTGACGATAACCATGGCTTCACCGATCATGCCGCCGTTCTTGGTAGCGCCGATATAGAAGCAGTCAGCGATCTTAGCCATTTCCCGTAAGGTCACACCGCTGGCAATTACACCGGAACCCATGCGGGCACCGTCAACGAACAGATACAGACCGTATTTATCACAGACTTCCCTGATCTTGAGTAATTCTTCCCTGCTGTAAATGGTTCCCACTTCGGTAGCCTGAGAGATGTATACACCTTTGACATCAGTCATGTGTTCCATTTCATGAACGATGCACAGTTTTTCCAGTTCCTCCGGATCCATCTTGCCGTCATGTTCAGGCAGAGGTTCAATACGGTGTCCCGTACTTTCAATGGAACCGGCTTCATGAACATTGATATGTCCGCTTACCACAGAAGCAACAGCTTCCCATGGCTTCAGCATGGCATCGATCATTACGGTATTGGCCTGGGTACCGCCAACCAGGAAATGGATGTCACAGTTGACATCACCCAGATATTTCTTTATTTTTTCACGGGCTGATTCACAGATCTCATCTTCGCCATAGCCGACAAAATGTCCCTGGCTGTACTTGGCAATATTCTCTATTATTTCAGGACAGGCAATCTCGCTGTAATCATTTCTAAAGTAAATCTTATTCATACGCATTATCTTCCTTTTTGACTATTATAATACAATTATTATTAATAATGATGATTAACGCTCTTCTTATTCTGTTATAATTTCTGTGTTAACGAGGTTTTCAATATGCGTATTTTAATTTCCAATGATGACGGTATCGAAGCAGAAGGCTTACTGGCTCTGGTAAAGGAACTGATCAAAATCGGTGAAGTAACCGTTGTGGCTCCAAGTGAACAGAAAAGTGCCTTTTCACACTCCATGACCATTCACGGTCACCTGCGTTATGAAGAGCGTGATCTTTATCCCGGTGTCAAGGCCTATGCCTTATGGGGAACACCGGTAGACTGTGTTCATGTCGGCTTAAAGAAGCTGTGTCCGCAGATACCGGATATCGTAGTCAGCGGCATCAATGAAGGACCTAACCTGGGCACTGACCTGATCTATTCGGGAACGGTCGGAGCAGCCAGGGAAGGATTCATCCATGGCATACCGGCCGTAGCGGTATCATTATGTTCCTATACAGACAGGGATTTCTCCTACTGTGCCCAACTGGCCAGGGAAACCGTTGAATCATTCATAGTCGATCCATTGAACAAGGTATGCTTCCTAAACCTCAACGTACCTTCAGGCAAGCCAAAAGGCCTCAGGATCTGTGATAAGCTGGGCTGGCTGGAATATGATGAAGGCTATAAATCCATAACCTTTGAAGACGGAAACAGTTATCTGGAAGTAGCCGATGCTGAGATCACAAAGCATTTCTCGGAAACTGATGAGAGAGTTGACTATAACGCCATCAACGCTGGATATGCTTCCCTGACTCCTCTGCAGCTCGATCAGATAGCCCATGAGTTTATTGAACCATTAAACAAATATCAGCGTTAGGCATAATAAAAGGACCTGATTTCATAAATCAGATCCTTTTTTCATTAGTCCTTTAGTCTGAATACCGCACCGTCTGTCAGAATGGTTATTTCCTGACCTTCTTCAAGCAGCAGCATTTCAGGCTGGAATGAAGAATTGTAGATGTTGTTGTCGGTATCGACGATATAGACGACCGGTTCACCGCTGCCGATAATGGTTACTCTCTTGATCACAATGGTCTTTTCCTGCAGGCTTTCACCGGTAATGTTACCGTTGGTGAACTGCATCAGAGCCTTGTCCAGGCTGTCAGCGACGATCATGTGAGAATACTGGGCTGCATCAACGATGGCATACATCTTGACCAGACCTAACTTGTCCTTCAGGACCATTACATAGGCCGGCTTGCCGTTAATATCGATCAGGCTTGGGAAGCTGGCGCGGTAGCCTTTTTCCTGAACCTCACCTTCAGCGGCTCTCATGACGCTGTCTTCATCAGTTGACTCAAAGTATGAGATCCTGACTTCACCGGTTCTTTCGTTAGCCATCAGATAACCGATATTGCTTTCGTCGTTGGTAACGGCTGTTACACCGGTATAAACGATGACATCATTGTTATCAACAATGTATCCGAAGTCATTCTCTCTGACAGCATCGCCTTCACTGTTATAAGTGGTAGTCGTAGTAGATTCGATCAGACCTTTCTGTCCGAACCAGCTGTTCCAGAAACCGTTGATCAGCTTGCCGTAGATATCGAAATATCTGGCGATATGATTGCCGTTATATACGATGTCGACCCACTGCGGAATATTGTTCAGATCATATCTGTCCATATCACCTGTTACCGGGTCAACTATGATACAGCCGTTGATCTTCTTGCCGCCGAACAGACCGATCGTGTAATCGTAAGTGCTGGCTACATAAACAGGCTTGCCTTCTTCAGTAATCTCAAAGTGAATATTATCGAAGAATACGGTCGGATATCTGAAGTAGATGTGACGGGCCAGATCCTGATGGAAGAAAGCGCTTGGTACATATTTCATACCTTCCTTCAGTTCAATGTATTCAGCTGTCAGATCATTTGGCTTTACCATAACGTAGCCCGGAATACCGTTCTTCTTGTTGGCATTCCACTTCCATAAGCCGGCATATTTCAGAGCTGAAACCTTAACTGGCTCATTTCTGTAGGCGATGGTCATGTAATCTTCTGAAACTTCAAACTGGCTGACGATTTCATTTAAGGCCCCGATCTTGCGGTTGCCAAGTACCTTTGAGCTTTCCGTATCCATTAAAGGAATCTTCTTAAGCTTATCAGTACCAGGCAGTTCAGCCTTATCGGAAACGCTGATGTCCAGCAGATTGGAATAGGCTGAAGCATTGAATATCTGGGAACTGACCAGTGAACCAATCACAATAGCCAGTACCAGTCCGATATTCAGCCAGGATGTAGTCTTGATATTCTTTAAACTCTGAACGGCAAATACATGATACCGTACTGACAGAATGATGACATCCAGCAGAATGATAAACCATAATCCTACGTTATGAATGCTTATTGTCGGCAGTAACAGATAGGCTGCCAGTAAGTTTACCAGTAGCAGTACTACTGCAGTAATTATAAATCCCTTATTCTTTTTCATTGCTCTCACCCCCTGATTAAAATCTGTTAAAATCTATTACCTTATAACCCTGATAGGTCAGTTTTCCCTGATCACCCTCTACCAGCAGGCCATAAAGTTCGCCGTTCACCTGGAATTCCTGCCTAGCGGAACCGGCATTTTCGAATGTTACAAAATAAGTTGTATGTGAATGTTCTCCTGTTACCAGGATCCTTTTGGTTATAACTCTGACATCAGCTGTTTCAACCGGCTGTTTTTTATTGTCAGCTTCTCTTTTAAGGCCTTTTACCAGCATTGTGATGAATATTGCCAATATACCGAAGAAAACAATTGCCCATACTACCAAAAATATCTTTGCCGGCCATATCATACCTGACATAATGTTACCTCCTAATGATTAGAATGACTGTGATGTGATGCACTGCTGCTGGCAGCAGACAGATCCTTGTCATACTGGTTGATTGCCAGTACCACTAATATTATAAGCAATTCCTGGCTTTCATCCAGAATATTTACATAATACTGTCTGGTCAGATGGAACAGTTCCTGATCCACTTCGCAGATCATGTTGCCGTTGCGGTCATAGATCTGATATGACAGAGCCAGGAAATCACCCTTAATGGTCCAGCCCAGTCTTTCCAGCTGCAGTTCCTGTCTGAACAGCGTAAACTGCTGATTCAGAGTATCGATCATTCTTCCCTTTACGAAGATGTCATACTGACGCAGGAAGAAGGTAAAGTTTTTCTTAACATGACCTACCTTCTCACCGTATCTGAAGAGATCGATCTGCGGGAAAAATAATGTCTGATTCCGGTATGTATATACCGGGTTGTTGTGAGAATCATATAATGCTCCATCTGCATAGAGCAGACGGAAGTTTTCCTTAAAATAATATTTCACTGTCTTTACCTTCTTTCCCGGCCAGCCCCCGCAGGGGCTGACCGTTTCAATTTACTTATTGTTTTCCAGGCCTGTTACATTGATGTTCTTGTTGACTTTGGCATCATATGTATTAGCCTTCATTATCTCTCTGAGATCCACACCGGTTGCTTCGCTCATGGTATCAAATACCTGCTTCATGATGACAGGCATGTTGCCTGATACCTGGGCTACGCCGCTTTCACCGCTGCCGCCCTCATAAATCGTTACCTTATCAATGGCGCTGATTGGCTTGGCTATCTCAGCAGCCAGTTCCGGCATGATCCTGATCATCATTTCAGCCATGGCAGCACCGTTGTACTTCTGATAGGCTTCTGCCTTCTTTTCCATGGCTTCAGCCTCTGCCATGCCTTTCAGTCTGATAGCCTCAGCTTCAGCCTTACCCTTGGCTTCAATAGCCTCTGCCTCCATCTGGGCAATGTAACGGTTGGCTTCCGCTTCTTTCTTCAGCTGAATCATCTTGGCCTCGGCTTCCTGTTCCTTAGCATATCTGTCAGCGTCTGCCTGCTTCTCAATGGTAGCGGTCAGTTCCTGCTGACGGATCTCAACTTCCTTCTGCTTCAGTTCGGCTTCCCTGTCAGCTCTGGCGATCTGAGCATTAACGGTGGCTGTCTGAATCGTCTTCTGCTGTTCCTGCTTCTGAATTTCATAGGCAGCATCAGCCATGGCGATCTTTCTGTCACTTTCCAGCTTCAGTTCAGCCTGCTGAATTGCCAGTTCGTTGTTCTTCTTGGCAATCTCAGTTTCAGCAGCTACTCTGGCATCGTTGGCAGCCTTGTCAGCTAACGCCTTGGCAATGGCTACATCTCTGTCAGCTTCTGCTCTGGCGATCTGAGCGTCTTTCTTGATCTTGGAAGTATTATCCATACCCAGGTCATTGATCAGTCCGTTTTCATCAGTTACATTCTGAATGTTGCAGGAGAGGATTTCAATACCCAGCTTTTCCATGTCCTTGCTGGCCTTGGCCATTACCTGATCAGAGAATGAATCCCTGTCGGTATTTATGGTCTTGAGATCCAGTGTTCCGATGATTTCACGCATGTTGCCCTGCAGAGAATCCTGCAGCTCCAGGGCGATGTCATTAGGCTCCTTGTTAAGGAAGTTTCTTTCAGCCTTCAGCATGCCCTCGGCACTGGTATCAATACGGACCTTGGCAATGGCATCTACCTTGACATTGATGAAGTCATTGGTAGGAATGTAGGAATCCGTCTTGATATCCACTGAGATCTGTCCCAGATGCAGATGATCAACCTTTTCAAAGAAAGGTACCTTGATACCGGCACGTCCAATCAGCACTCTCGGAGTTCTGTTAAGCCCTGAAATGATCACGGCAACATCCGGAGAAGCCTTGACATAGCCTGACATCAGTATCGCAATCACCGCGACAGCGATTACCGCTGCGATGACGAAAGGAATTATTCTTTCCATAATACCATACCTCCTTCAAATAATTCTTTTCAAAGAACGGTATCCTTTATGACAAAAAGGATACAGCAGCTGCTGTATCCTGGGTTTATTATTTAAATAAAAACTCATACAGCAGTTCTGCTACATGAGTCTCACAATTTAATGTTGGCCGGGTATTTCTACCGATTGGCGGCTTCACAACACCGTGGTGTTTGTTACTCCCTCATCTGAGGTCATTATAACATACCCCCCTGGCTTGTAAAGTACTTTTACAAAATATTTTTTTCCTCAAAATACTTTTCATCCTGCAGTACGATCGGTATAGTGCCGTCCTCAAGGATATATTCTCTGCGTGCCATACGAATACCGTATATGGCCAAAACAACGCCTGTAAGGGCTGTAAACCGCGTCCTGAGCATTAACGGACCGTAGTTAAGACCCTTTATTACCGTAAAAGCCACGCTGCTGCCGGTGTCACCAAGGTTTGAAATGGCACTTGTCAGTCTGATAACGTTAAACAGGAAAGGTACCGTAACAACTCCGATGATAACTCCAGCCGTTCTGCAGGCCTTGCTGAACTTGCCCAGACCGACCTTCATCAGCAGGATCAGTATCACAGACACAGCGATCAGTATTCCTCTGAAATACCGTATGATATCGGTATGTGGTATTATGGCTCGGCGTGATGGACCGGTAAGCACGTCATATACCTGCTGCATTATCTTTGTGAATTCCGTTCTGAATAATTCTTCCTGCTCTTCATCAAGATCAGTAATTTCAGCGGCTATATTGCCTAATTCCCTGTTACAGACCACGGCAACATCTTCGGCATTTTTAATATCAGAAGGTACCTGTCGCAATTCAGCAACCACTGCTTCACCTATCAGAGCGTACACATTAGTGACTGATCTGCTTTTCAGCAGCTGCTCAAACTGATCATCCGTAACGTTTACTGTCTGAAGTTTTTCCTTCAGCTGCCCTTTGACAGTATCAGTAAGCGTCATTTCGCCCTCTGTAGTCGCTATGCTGAATTCCTGATCCAGTACCAGGCTTTTAACGACCTGCGGTTGCAGAAAAACATCAGTGACATTAACGCTGTTTAACAGTACGATACTGCTTCCCAGAAAGAAGCAGGCCAAAGCTGCTAGTAATTTCTTAAGTATCTGCATAATTAAATTTGACTCTTCAGATAAGCATAAATAAACTCATCTATTTCACCATCCATGACTCTGGTGACATTTGTTTCCTCGTATCCGGTCCTGACATCCTTTACCAGGGTATAAGGACAGAATACGTAGCTGCGGATCTGTGATCCCCATTCATTCTTCATCTGTACACCTTTGATCTTGGACAGCTTTTCTTCCTGTTCTTCAATGTAACGCCGGTAGAGCTTGCTCTTAAGCATGTTCAAAGCCTGCTCCTTATTCTGCAGCTGGCTTCTTTCTGACTGGCATGAAGTAACGATTCCCGTCGGAATATGCGTGATTCTGACTGCTGAGTCAGTCTTGTTAATGTGCTGTCCCCCGGCTCCTGAAGCTCTATGGGTATCTATCTCAATATCTTCCGGCTTTATCTCGATTTGAATGTCCTCATTGAACTCCGGCATTACTTCCACTGAAGCAAATGAAGTCATTCGCTTTCCGGCCGCATTGAACGGTGAAATACGTACCAGTCTGTGTACGCCTCTTTCACCCTTGAGATAACCGTAAGCCATCGGTCCTTCCACCAGGAATGACACCGACTTGATACCGGCTTCTTCACCATCCAGCAGATCCAGCACCTTGACAGTAAAGCCCTTATGAGCGGCATAGCGGGTATACATTCTGTACAGCATCAGAGCCCAGTCCTGAGACTCCGTGCCGCCGGCACCCGGATGCAGTTCAACGATGGCGTTGTGCTGATCATACGGATGTGACAGTAAGACACTGATCTCGAACTCTTCGAATCTCTTCTCAAAATCCACATATTCCTCTTCGATCAGAAGATGCAGTTCCTCACTGTAATCATCCTTCAGCATGGTCACGCTGTCATTGATCTCATTTATGGTACCCAAAAGAACCTGATATTCAGCTATCAGGTTTTTCTGAGCATTCATTTCCTGAACCAATGCCTGCGCCTTTCTCTGGTCACTCCAGAATCCCGGCGCCAGCATCATTTCTTCTATTTCCTTAATGCGGGTTTCTCTGACCGGCAGGTCAAAGTGAATCACCCAGCTTTTTCAGCCTGTCCCGGTAATCATTACCGCCCTGTCTTATTTCGTAAACTTCCATCTTCTATCTTCTCTCTTTCACTTCAATACGGCAGTTCATACAGAAGCTGACGACTTCCTTAGCGATGGAATCCATCATTGTTTCAAACATTTCATAGCCTTCAGATGTATATGCCTTCAGTGGATTGTCCTGGGCATATGATCTTAGGTGAATACCTTCTCTTAACTTGCTCATGGTATCAATGTGATCGATCCACTTGGCATCGATGATCCTTAATACCATGGTTTTTTCGATCTTCAGGAAATCAGGCTTGAAGTCCTCGATCTTTTCCTCATAGGCATCCCACATGATATCAGCCGTAATCTGACTGATCTCTTCAATGCTGCGACCCTTAGCCAGTCTTTCAGCAGCATCGTCTTCATCAACGTTCATCTTCCATAAGGCATCCTTCAGATTTTCCAGATTGACCTTTGGATTTCTTTCACTGTAGTCAGTATGGCTGGCCACCAGATCAGAAGCCACTCTGAGGAACATGTCCTTGACGATTGAATGAACGTCATCATTCTCCAGGACTTCGTCTCTCTGTTCATAAATGGTTTCACGCTGCTGACGTAATACATCGTCATATTCCAGCAAGGTCTTACGGATATCGAAGTTCATGCCTTCAACTCTCTTCTGAGCACTCTCAATGGCCTTGGAAACCATCTTTGATTCGATCGGATCATCACCCAGCTGAGTAAACATGCCCTGTACTCTTTCAGAACCGAATCTGACCATCAGTTCGTCTTCCATGGAAACGAAGAATCTTGAACATCCAGGGTCACCCTGACGTCCGGAACGTCCACGCAGCTGGTTATCGATACGTCTTGATTCATGTCTTTCTGAACCCAGAACGGCCAGACCGCCCAGTTCCTTGACACCAGGCCCCAGCTTGATGTCGGTACCACGGCCTGCCATGTTGGTGGCGATGGTTACGGCACCCCTTAAACCGGCCTTGGCAATGATCTCAGCTTCACGTTTATGGTTCTTGGCGTTCAGTACTTCATGTCTGATCTTACGCTGATTGAAGATCTTGCTCAGGAATTCAGAAACATCAACTGAAATGGTACCGACCAGCACCGGCTGACCGGCATTATGTCTTTCAATTACTTCCTGGGTCAGAGCATTGAACTTGGCTTTTCTTGATGCGTAAATGGCATCAGGATAGTCCTCTCTGATAACCGGCTTATTGGTAGGAATCTCGGTTACTCTCATGTTGTAGATAGCCAGGAATTCCTCTTCCTCGGTCTTGGCTGTACCGGTCATACCGGCAAGCTTGTTGTAAAGACGGAAAAAGTTCTGATATGTAATGGTAGCCAGGGTCGTTGTCTCTTCCTTGATAGGAACGTTTTCCTTGGCTTCAATGGCCTGGTGCAGACCGTCAGAGAATACTCTGCCTTCCATGATACGGCCTGTAAACTGGTCTACAATGTATACCTGTCTGTCTCTGACCAGGTATTCAACTTCATTGCTCATGGTATAGTTGGCTTTTAAGGCCTGATTGATATGGTGTACCAGCTGAGTGTTCTCAGGGGTAAACAGGTTCTCCTTCTTGAAGTACCGTTCAGCCCGGGCTACGCCTTCCTCAGTAAGAGTAACGGTCTTGGACTGAACATCGATCTTATAGCCTTCATCCTCACGCAGACTCTTAACGAATCTGTCAGCCTTGATATAGAAGTTGGCTGTGTCCTTCTTGCCTCCTGAAATGATCAGAGGTGTTCTGGATTCATCAATGAGGATGGAGTCAACTTCGTCGACCAGCGCAAAGTTAAGTCCTCTTAAAACTCTGTCATTTACGCTTGTGACCATGTTGTCTCTCAGATAGTCAAAACCGAGTTCGGCATTTGTTGTATATGTAATATCGCAGAGATAGGCATCTCTCTTTTCACGGTTATTCATTCCATGTCTGTTCAGACCGACGGTCAGACCCAAAAACTGATGGATCTTACCCATCCACTTGGAGTCACGTTCGGCCAGGTATTCGTTGACGGTAATGACGTGAACGCCCTTACCGGTCAGAGCATTTAAGTATACAGGCAGAATGGAAGTAAGGGTCTTACCTTCACCTGTCTTCATTTCAGCAATGTCACCCTGATGCAGGACGACACCGCCCAGTAACTGTACATGGAACGGATATTCTTCGATCACTCTGTAGGCTGCTTCTCTGACAACGGCAAAAGCTTCCGGAAGGATTTCATCCAGCGTGCTTCCGTTTGCCAGTTTTTCTTTCAGATAAGGGGTCTTGGCCTTCAGATCTTCGTCGCTGAGATTACGCATCTCATCGGCATAAGCCTCGACCTTACTTACTTTTTCTTCCAACGCTCTCAGTTCTCTGGCGTTGCTGTTAAACAATCTATCTAAAAATCCTGCCACGAATAATACCTCCGTTCTTTTTATTCTAACATACTAAGTATGCAATCTACAAAAAAAAGAGCAACGATGCTCTCTTTAGATAGTTACTGAACCTTAACGATTTTCTTTGCCTGTGGACCACGATCTGTCTGTACCAGTTCAAATTCAACTGTAGCATCATTTTCGATGGTCTTAAATCCATCCATTATTAATTCAGAATAGTGGAAAAAGATATCTCTCTCCTGTCCTTCAACAGTTATAAAGCCGTAACCTTTCTCCTTATTAAATAGTTTTACTTTGCCTTGCATCGGAGAAAACCAACCCTTTCTTACAGTAAGTATACAGGGGTTTTATTTTTTTGTAAATATAAACACCTTACGGCTGAAATGGCTGTTATAAGTTATGCTTAAACACTTTATTTCCGGACATTTCTGCTCCAGCAGATGATAACAGGAAATCATGGATGATCCTGTTGTGACAATATCATCAACCAGCAGTATTTTTCTGACGGGAGAAGGAAACTCAGGTATCAGTCTGAAGTGCTTTCCGATGTCAGAACGCTTCCGGCTTTTCTTCTGTTCAACATTATCAGTCTTCTCAATGAGATCACATACGGGCAGATCCAGCATGCTGAAAATCTTATTCACATGCCTGAATCCGCGCTTATTTACCATCTCACTGCTGCTGGGTACCGGAACCACAGCATACTTCCTGTATTTTCTCCTCAGCTCTTTAATATAAGGATAAAGAAATACCGGGAAAAGTGCTTCATCATAGTTTTCCTTATACTGCAGCAGCATGTCTCTGACCAGTCCTTCATAAACATACAGTCCTTCAATCGGTATCCCTTCTACCTTGAAGGTCCTTTTTCTTAATGTGAGATTCTGACGGCAGCGGCTGCACAGAACATCATCTATGAAAAACATCTCTCTGAACGAAGAATCATACTTCATGGAACGGCCGCACCACAGACATCTACAGTCCGTAGTTATTGGTCTTAACAACTGACCTGAGGCAGTCATCCACGCTTTCACTCCTTCCCTCACACAGAAACAGACATTCCCCATCAGGATTCGCAAAGCTTCTTCCCACACGTCCCGAGATCTGCGTCAGTGATGCTTCATCAAAGACTCTGCTTTCCCGTAACCAGACCAGTACCTGAACATTATCGATCGTTATGCCTCTTTCCAGAATAAGCGTCGTAACGATTATCTTATACTTTCCGTTTCTAAAGTCGGCAATGATGTCATCGCGTCCTTCGGTCTTACTGCTGACATAGCAGCAGCTGACAAATCTTCTTAATATCCGGTAGATCCTTTTCCCTCTGACCATGCTGGATACAAAGATCATTACCTTTCTGTTCAGCTTCAGCTGTTTTCTTAACCATCTCAGTCCCTTTACCAGCAGTTCGATCCTGCTGCCGTAATAAACCTCCGGCACACACAGATCATGGTCATGAGGTCTGCGTGACAGATACAGATGCTCGAGCTGACCATCAGCTACTTTGCTTTTCAGCCTGTTATCAGGTGTCGCTGTCAGATATACAATATTGCCGCGGCAGCTGTTAACGGCCAGCGCCTGCAGGATCTCATCATTCTTAAAGGGAAAGGCATCCGGTTCATCAATTATCAGCAGATCAAAGTAATGAGGAAAACGGAACAGCTGATGAGTGGTGCATACCGCAATATCGCCATAGATGTCAGCCGTATGACCCCGACAGACCGGAACTACTTTCAGCTTGGGAAAAGCTTTCTGCAGTCTGCCCGCAATTTCCAGTACTACCTGTCTTCTGGCAATCGCAAAGCCTACTCTTCGGCCTTTTCCTAACTGTCGGGAAATAACTTCAAACACCAGTTCAGTCTTGCCCCGGCCGCAGACCCGCTCCAGCAGGACATCTCTGCCCTCTTCAATACACCTGCACAGTCCCTCAGATATCTTTTTCTGTCTCTCCGTCAGTTCAAATTTCAGTATGTACTCCACATCAACTGTCTTACTGCCGTCTTCTGCCGGAGTAACATTGCCGAACTTGATGCACTTACGGCAGTACCTGCCTCTTTCACCAAAATAAAACAGTGAAGGATCACTGTTACCGCATCTACTGCACTGAACATCACCTCAATACTTAATGTTCAGATATCAGTTTCTTACCTAAAAAAGAAACTACAGCGCTTCTGTAATTTCTATCAGCTTTTCAATTGATACCTTAAGATCCTGCTAGGTTGCTTCAAAATCTCCCGTATACCAGGGATCAGCCACATCTCTGTCACTGTTCACAAAACTCATCATCTTATGCACCTTGCCTTCCGGATCATCATTAAACCGTCCCTGCAGATCACGGATATTATAGCGGTCCATGCCGATTATGTAATCAAATCTGTTATAGTCCGCTTTCCTGACCTGTCTGGCAACATGATCACCTGCCGGTATGCCATACTGTTTCAGCTTCCTGACAGCCGGTGAATACATCATGTAGCCTACAGCTTCCGTACTGGTAGCGGCAGAGTCAATATAATACTTCTCACTTATGCCTTTATTTTCAGTCATGTATTTCATCATGGCCTCAGCCATGGTACTGCGGCAGATATTGCCGTGACACACAAATAAAACTCTTATCATGGTTCCTCCTGCTCACTTACATACAGCTTCCGAAAATATCGGAAAAGCAGCCTCTCAGAAAGTGTCTGTATTCCGGATGATTTTCAGCACTGACATATTCTTCCCTGATCACCTTTTCCAGCCAGACCTTTTTTCGCTCTGTCATTTCATCATATCGTACAATTCTTATCAGTCCCCTGGCTTCTGCCCGCAATATGGCTTCCAAAGCATCAGGTACGAATTCCGTTCCTGTTACTTCTACCGGTTTACGGCTGGTTACAGCGGCAATGATACCGGTCACCACACCGGAATCCTCAACATTCTCGGCACTGTAAATATAACCGGACACCCCTTTATAGGTCTTTTCCAGAGCAGCGGGATAGTATTCTTCCAGATACAGCGTCCCGTCCCTGTCAAATCCATATGGTCCCCATTTCCGGTATTTGCCGTTATACTCAAAGCCTGTTTCCCGGCAGTACTTTTCAACTGCGTTGCTGAGATAAACAAGCACGTTTTCTCTTTTCCTGGAAAGGTATACCAAAGAAACTCCATGCTCAGATACTGCTGGTTCAAGCTGTTTTATTCCCGGTACTGACGAAGCATGATAATACAGTGTTTTCAACTCCGTAACTCCCGCTTTCCTTCGGTAATATTCTTCAGAAGTGCTTTAGCTCTGCTTACTTCATCTTCGCTGATATCACTGCCGTCACTGTAACGGGCTTTTATGTATATTTCTCTTAATGCCGCAGCATTCTCGTTATTCCTGAAGAAGTTTTCACTGATAATATCAGCCGTTGTTGTCTGTTTACGAAGGGTTATGCCGTGTCTTCTGGCATAATGCAGAAACTCTCTGTACGTGTTTCTGACCTTCTGCCGGTTGTTCATAACGGTTTTCTGTTTCTTTCTTTTGTTTTTTCTTATTACTTCCACGCCGGTTCCGTTTTCATAAACGATTTTCTCTTCATCAGATCTGGCTATGGACCGTACAAGCCTTGCCAGAAAATATAAGATCATGGCGAGAATGATCACAGCTATTGCGACTATGACAACTTTCTGCCACATGGCAAATACTTCATCGCTTCCCTCTTCCACGAATTCGGTTGGCGGTATTTCAGTATTTATGACCTGTTCAACCATCTCATCAGCCGCATGCCAGTCCAGTAATTCTTTCACATAACCTTTATTAGACAGGAAAATGCCAACCATCATTACAACATAGACAATTCCTCTTAAAAGATAACCTAACGGCAGCAGCAGTACCTGCAGTACACTGCCTGAGCTGACTATCAGTCCATAGGCTGTCAGTAAGGCACCGGCACCGCCCACAACCGGAGTCAGAACTGAAAGAGCATTAAGTCTGCTTCCTTTGGCATCAACGCCAAGTCCCATTCTCTTTCTTCTTAAGACAATGACACCTGTAATCAGATACAGCAGACCAAATACTATCGGAAGTCCGTTTTTCATGCCTGAAGCGACCCAGATAAACTCAAAAACCAAGACCAGTATGGCTGGGAAGCCGAACCAGTATTTATAGATTTCATACGAGAAGTGATTCTTATCAAAAGTTGTTTCATAGAACAGATACAGCAGGATAATACAGGCTGTCAGATACTGCGGAATTGTGTTAAGAGCAAGCAGACTGACAAACGGCAGCAATCCGCAGATCAATCTTACAGCTGCATTGCCTGCTCGGTGGCTGATGTAGTGACTTATCATCGTTATCACAACGATGAGGATCATGAACCAATAACATGACGAAAAAGGTCCGATAGCCGAAAAGACTATCAGATACAGAAAGACATCACAGATAAGCTTGAAAACATCTGCCCAGATCATTCTTTTTTCTCCCTGCCGTAAAGGACACACAGAGGATGGTCGCTGCACAGCTGCAGCTTATCCAGTTCCTTCAGTTCGGCTTCATCCAGTTCAGGAGTTATGATGATATAACTCCTGTTATTGCGTTTCTCCCTGATACACTTTTCAATCAGTTCTTCAAAAGACGAATAATAATACAAATTTGATTTCCCGCAGCGGGCCATCAGGGAATTGAAATGCCTGTTGCCGAATCCTTCCTCTTCATTTCCCACATCGCCGTTGGATATGAATTCGTATGGTATTCTTCTGTCCTCCAGCTGCTGACAAGCTGTACGGACAATGCGCAGACATTCTTCCTTGGCTTTCTTATTCTCTGATTTCATGTTCAGCACTACTGCCACGTTTGTATCGACAGTATAGTCCTTATTCTTGACCATCAGCTTGTTGTTACGGGCCGTCTGAGTCCATGAAATGTCTTTCATCGGTTCTCTGCCGGTATAATCCCTGTAGCCGATGTTCAGTACCGGATCTTCAATGATGAATCTCTTTACCGAGATATCTCCGATAAATCCTCCTAATGTGTTTATAACAACCTCGTCTTCGCTTTCTCTCGGCATGACAACGAGATCGCATCTGATCTCTTCTGCTTTTACCTGAGATTTGAAGCCCAGATAATCACCGGTCTCCAGATAATATCTGCCTGTCTTATATACGCCTCTTTCAGGCAGTGTGAAGACGATGTCATGACTGTAGCTGTGATGGGCCAGCAGATACATTCTGTGACGGTCAATATTGTTTTTCTTTCCTTCAATACAGGCTGTTTCCGGCATGTGCTCAACAAGATTAATATAGGTAACAGGAAAATGCCAGGCATTGATCAGCTTACTGGTGTAAGTGATCTTCTCTCCCGGCTGAGCCAGCTTCATATCAAATCTGTTTTCATAATACAGATGTTTTATGGCTTCAGGAGCAGCCTTGATCTGTATCACGGTTATCAGCACAGCTAAAAGCACCAGTATAAAAGGTATCATATATTTTCAAGCGGAACTTTTACTTCACTTATAATTCTTTCAATTATCAGTATCGGATCGCTGTGCTTGCCTGAAGCAACCGTAATGCGATGACTAAGGATACCCAGCGCTTCCTTCTTAACATCTTCCGGTATGACATAATTTCTGCCTTCCATGGCAGCAGTGATCTGAGATGCCCTGTAGAGAGCCAGCGTACCTCTGGTAGATACACCGCAGGCCAGTAATGGATCCTTGCGTGTAGCTTCAACTATGTCCATGATGTAATTGACAACATCCTGAGATACTGTCACATTCTTTATTTCTTTCTGAACTTCTTCCATTTCCTTCATGTTTACGACCTGACTCAGTTCACTGATCAGATCCTTGGCATCTGTTCTGCCCAGAATGGAGGCTTCCTGCTCACGCTTCATGTAACCCATGGACAGTTTCATGAAGAAACGGTCAAGCTGAGCTTCAGGCAGCGGAAAAGTTCCATATGATTCAATTGGGTTCTGCGTGCCCATGACAATGAAAGGTTCATCCAGTTTATAGGTATCGCCATCAACGGTTACCTGTTTTTCTTCCATCGCTTCCAAAAGAGCAGACTGCGTACGCGGTGTTGCTCTGTTTATTTCATCAGCCAGAATGACATTGCTGAAAACAGGACCTCTGCGAAAAACAAACTCGTTTTCCTTCCGGTTGAAGAAGTTAATGCCGGTCAGATCACTCGGCAGCAGGTCAGGCGTAAACTGAATTCTCTTAAAATCACCGCCGACGCTGCGGGCAAAAGCCCTTAATAACATGGTCTTGCCTGTTCCCGGCAGATCTTCCAGCAGAATGTGTCCCTTAGCCAGGAAGCATACCACTACCTGTCTGATGACCTCATCCTTGCCGATGATGACCTTATTAACATTGTTTACTATTCTGTCTGTATATTCCTTAACAGTTATCATATCATTCACCACAGCCCATTATTCTCAGAGCCTTTTCTCTTAATTCCTTTTTATCTTCTTCACTGCAGAAAGCTGCCTCAATGGCACGCAGCGTACACTTCTGGAGATCTTCAATGCTGACACCCAGCAGTCTTAACTGTGAGTGTTCGTTGGCCATATCTGTTCTGGAGAAAGTCATGTTGTCACAGTTAAGTGTCACATATGCTCCCTTTTCCAGCAGTTTGCGAATCGGATGGTCGACATAGAGCACATCATGGCGGCAGTTGGAGGTAACGCATACTTCCAGAGGGATCTGAGTCCTTATGACCTCATTGAGAATTCTCTCATCCTGCACACAGTCAATCCCATGTCCGATACGGTTTGGCTGCATGTCCAGGGCATAGAGCACATGTTCACCGATACCCATTTCCCCGGCATGGATCGTATAAGGTATTCCCAGTTCCTTGGCCATCTTAAACAAAGGTCCGTAATCCCTGAAATCACCATTGTTCTCATATCCGGCCAGGTCAATGCCAACCAGTCCCTTACCAAGCAGCTGGCTGGCAACACGGACGGTTTCTTCATTCAGCCGCCAGTTAAAGGCCGCATTTTCACCTTTATGCATCAGGCAGTCAATAATACCGACCTTAATGTCAGGAAAATCCTCCATGCCCTTTCTGGCACCGTCAATGACAGCCTGCACCGCTTCCTTCTGGGTCAGACCCTTATCAATATGCTGCTGGGAAGCAAATCTGATCTCAGCATAGATCATACCCTTCTCACTCAGTCTTCTGACCAGATTATAAGCTGCCGTAAACAGGTTTTCCCTGGTCTGCAGAACACCGCACATTAAGGCAAACTTACGGAAGCCGTCTTCTCTGTTTTTATATTTTGTCTGATAAACTATGCGGTAATAATCCTCATAGCTGCAGTTTTCATCAATAATGCCGGCTTTTCTGCTTTCTTCATATGCCCATGGCAGATCAAGCGATCCATCCAGATGAAGATGCAGGTCAACTAATGCAGTTCTGTTCATGATATTCCTCCTTTACAGTATTCCTTTTTCAACAAGCAGATCTCTGATCTGTGCGGCTGTCGTAAATCTGATGGCTGTGCCCCCGGCCTGTTCCCATTGTTTCAGATTATTATCATTATCATCGATCAGGAAACAGTTCCTGCCGGTACAGTAGTTCTTTTTCTCCGGACGGGTACAGGTGTGAACCGGTACTGACGGATCAACATACTGCTTTATCCAGGCAACCTTGTTTTCACGGGCATGCGGGACCCCGGCGCTGACCGGAGGAATGCCGGTCAATATCTCAACATCGTATTTCCGGCGCAGTTCCTCAAACAGTTCCAGAGCGCCAGATATTGGTTTCAGTTTCCGGAAGAAACCGTCATACTCCCCTATCTTTCTGAACATTTCGGCCGCACGCTGGGGATCAGCCATCATATAAGCCGGATCCATGCCCAGCAGTTCTCTGACACCGCCGGCAAAATCAGCCAGGACACCGTCCATGTCAAAATATATCACCTTGACCTTACTGTCTTCAATCTTCTGTAAGGTTTCTTCCTTAATTGCCTGTCTTAATGTCGTAAGATATTCGGAAAACTGAACGTTTTCCTCGGCATAGCTGACATTAAGCTTATATTCATTCCCCGCCCAGGTCGTTATGTCGGATTCGTTATGCTGAATGACTGCCTCCAGCTTGTCCATGCATTTGTATATTTTGGCCTCAAGGGTCTCCAGGGCATTCATTTCATCATACAGTTCCTTCATTTCAGTCCTGTACGGTTCGGCCAGAGTATCTACCCACTGATACAGCAGTCTGTCTTCCAGTTCACTGTCCTTCTCGGTTTTCAGGAAAGAAGGAATATCACCGGTAAAGGCTTCACCCAGATCATGGATCAGACACATCTTTATGACCTTGTCCATGTCGGCTTCCGGAAATTCATCCTTAACGAAATAAGCCAGTAAAGTAATACGCCAGCTGTGTTCAGCAACGCTTTCATGACGTCCGCCTGAAGTATAGCAGTGGCGGGTTGCATCTTTCAGTTTTTCAGCCAGATGCATGACTTTCAGTAATTCTTCTGCTTTCATATCTTCAATTCCTATCTGAGTCTGATTTTGGTACTGATGATCACGCCGATAACCATCGGAATGACGTCAGCCACAAAGGCCACCAGGTTTCTGATGATCTTGATGTTGAACGGTATCCGGAACAGCCACACTTCAATGAATGTCTTGATAATGCCGATACCGATAAATACGCCCACTACAGCTATGGCACACTTAAGCCACAGCTTTTCAGTCCTGCCGAAAAGATAGCCGCAGAACAGCCCGACAAAAAGCTGTCCCAGGACCCATCCCGGCGGAAAGGCACTGCCCACAAAGGAGTTGGCTATGATACACCCGGCAACTCCGACTACCGTAGCCGGCATGCCGAAAAGATTCAGAAAGGCACCGAACGCCAGATAGCCGAAATCGGTCTTGATCTGATTGATGAGAGGTATTTTGATCGTCATTGACAGTACGACATACAGGGCAATACCCATGCCCAGATAGGTTATCTTCTTAGTTCTGTTCATTGTAGGCCTTCCTCGCTATTTCAAAAATGCCGTCTATTACCTTACGGTAATCTGCCGGATACTTCATGTATCCGGATGCTTCTATTTCCCTGCCGTCTTCCAGTATGATCCATAATGACCATCCGCCGGCATCCAGTACATTCTTATTGACCTTATGGAAACCGTTCCATTTTCCGACTCTGTTTTCACGGCAGAATTCAGTCAGCTGATTCAGCACCTCATCATCAACCCTGACCGGTTCCAGTTCCTCAGGTTCGGCAACATATTCTTCCGCATACTGCATGGTGGTATACTTTGATACATTTCTGATGCGTCCGTCCACCACCAGATATCTGTCACAGCCCGGTAAGGAGCCGGCCCCATGAGAATACTTTATGAAAACAATACGGGAATCGATCCTGACATTCTTACTGAAAAACATGAAATATCCTCCGGTTATGATCAACATTAAAGCGATAACTGCCGCTATGATCTTCAGTTCTTTTTTCATAATCTAATTATAAAAAAAAGAATAGTATTTTACTATTCTTCTCCAAACGGTTTTAAGTTCTTTACGCAGTCTTTAGGATAAATTCTTACTTCATCATTGTCCAGGTCGATCAGTACATATCTGTTGTTGCCCATGTCGAGTTCTTTCATGTAGCTTAACTGTCTGTGACCGTGTCTGCTTTCAATTCTTTCCTTCAGTGCTCCGTTTTCCTCAGGTTTCATGGCATAGATGATATCTACACAGGCGTTATCAATAGCCAGGATATCTGTTGAAGCCAGGATGCCGACATTCGGTGTTACGACCGGTTCAGCAGCCAGACCTTCACAGTCACAGGATACTGACATGTTTCTCATGACGTTAACATAGCAGACATGCTTGCCGAAGTAATCAATGGTAGCCTTGGTGGATTCAGTGATCTTTTCCATCAGTTCTTCTTTGGCTACATCCCACTGAGACTTATTGGAATGGATCCACTTCTTACCGACCTTGCCGTCAGCGCAGCCGATACCGATGTTCTTGTTGGCACCGCCGAAACCGCCCTGTACGTGACCCTTGAAGTGTGTCAGAACAACCAGGTTGTCATACTTCAGCATGTTCTTGCCTACTGACATTTCCTTGAACCACTTGCCGTCTTCTACCGGCAGTAAGGCCGTACCTTCAGCGTCTGTAATATCAACCGGGCAGAAATCCCAGCCGTTGACCTTCAAGGTTACACGGTGCTTGGAAGTTGTATCTCTGTCGCCCCGATAGTATGTGTTTGTTTCAATGATGGTACCGTCAGGTATGTCATCATAAACCAGTTCCTTTACCCAGCTGCTTGGAATGATGTTAGGTCCGTGCTGTTCGCCGGTATGCAGCTTGATGGCTGTCTTGCCGCATTCGCAGATAACGCTCTCAACTTTTTCATAAGCCTTCTTCAGGCCTTCCGGTGAAAGGTCACGGGTAAAGTAAACGATTGATTCATTTCCGGTTCTCTCATTATAAGGAACGTATTTTGTGCCGTCTTTCATTAGTTATCCTCCTTATTTGCTAAATTACAGACATGCCTTGTAGATGGCAATGCAGTCTTCCTTGGTCAATGGTGCAAATCCCTTCAAAGGTCCCTTCTTGGTGATTCTGGCAGCCATTTCCTCGAAGTGTTCATCAGTAATGCCCAGATCTGTCAGATTGCTGGTCAAGCCCAGATCGCGGTAGAGGAAGTCTTCCAGACTCTTAATGCCTTCAAGAGCGATTTCCATGTCAGGAAGGTTATAGTCGATTTCCCATACCTCAATGCCGAATCTGACGAACATAGGCAGTGTTTCCTCGTTAAGAACGTGTCTCATCCATCTAGGTGTGACAATGGCCAGACCCAGACCGTGAGTAATGTCATAAAATGCGGACAGTTCATGTTCCAGCGGATGGCAGCTCCAGACGCATGGAGCATCAATTCTGATGAAGTTATTGATAGCCCAGCTTGAAGCCCACATCAGGTTAGCTCTGGCTTCATAGTTTTCAGGCTCCGCCAGGGCTACAGGCGCGTACTTTATGACAGTCTTCATAATGCCCTCGGCGAACTTGTCCAGCAGATACATGCCGTTGTCCTTACGGGCAAAATATGTTTCGCTGATATGAGACAGGATGTCGGCGCTGCCGCAGGCAGTCTGATATTTTGAAACCGTATATGTCAGAGTTGGATCCATGAATGATACTGCCGGCAGCAGTTTCGGATCGGCTCTTCCTATCTTTTCGTGAGTTTCCATATTAGTGATGACACCGCCCTGATCCATTTCGCTTCCGGTAGCCGCAATGGTCAGCACTGTTACCAGTGGCAGTGCCTTAACGATCGGAGTTGTCTTATCTCTGAAGAAATCCCAGATGTCACCGTCATAATATCTGCCCGCGCAGATGAACTTGCAGGCATCAATTACTGAGCCCCCGCCCACAGCCAGAACAACATCAATGTCGTTGTCCTTGCAGATCTGTGCTCCTCTGTTTACGGATGTATGACGCGGGTTAGGTTCAATACCGGCACATTCAAATACTGTCAGTCCGGCATCATTTATTATCTTGATTATTCTGTCGTAGAGACCGGTTTTCTTTACGGAACCGCCGCCGTATACCAGCAGCACCTTACTGCCAAAACGCTGCAGTTCAGCGCCCAGGTTACCCAGTTGGTCTGTTCCGAAATACACTCTGGTCGGAATGTCGTATGTAAAATTATTCATAAGGTCCTCCTTATATTAATTATATAATAAAAACTGCATGTTTGGAAAACATGCAGTCTGCTTAGTTGTTAACTCCGTGATGCGCCGTATAGCTGTTGGCATCAAGCGGTAAAAGTGTATAGCCGTGGTTGAGACACCAGACGATTACATCTTCAATGGCGTCAACAGTATAACCCTTGGAGTCATGGCATAATACTACGGAAGTATTCATTCTTGAAACTCCGTCAATGATGTTCTGATATACCACAGATGATGATGTGGTTTCACCGGCATCACCGCTGGCGACGTTCCAGTCGAAGTATACATATCCCTTCCGGTAAGCCTGATCGACCAGACGGCTCATGATTCCGTAATTGTAGTTGCGGGAAACGGTATTTGAAGAACCGCCCGGGAAACGGAACAGATTGGTTCTGTGTCCGGTCTGAGCCACGATGATATCCTGCATGGCTTCAAAGTCAGCCCAGTAGGCATCTTCGGAAGAATAGATCTGAGCATAGTTATGCGTATATGAATGTACGGCTACGGTATGTCCGCTTTCATAGGCTCTCTTGATGTTATAGATACTGCCCGGATAGGCATTTGTAACAAAGAATGTAGCCTTGACGCCGTATTTATCCAGTATGTCCAGCAGTCTTGAGGTATAGCCGCTTGGGCCGTCATCAAAGGTCAGATAGACAACACCCTGCTGACCGACAACTCTGACTGTTCTGGTCGCTTCGGTAACGTTGCCGTAGGAATCGGAAACGGTATATTTCAGAGTATAGGTACCCTCGGTACCGGTATCAACACTGCCTTCAACCTTGACATTGGCTGTTACATCCCCGTCCAGGTCATCCACGGCGGTATAGCCGTTGGAGAAGCTTCTGCCTCTGGCGATTGTGACAGACTCACCGCCATCCAGCGTAATTACCGGACCTTTGCGGTCATCATAAATGATAAACCTTTCCGCTTCGGCCACATTGCCGTGATTATCACGGGCGGTATAGTGAATGTATTCACCGTCATTGGTTGACTGCATATGGTCGCTGATGTCGCCGTCATAGTTATCGGTAACGGTATAGCCTTCTTCCTGATACTCATGACCAGGCAGTGTATAATGATCCGGATCGGTGATCAGTTCGATAACCGGCGGTGTATGGTCTTCCACACTGACAGTTCTTCTGGCTACTTTCTCCTGTTTTCCATCAGTAGCATGGTAGACGACCTGATATACGCCCAGCTTGCTGACATCGACCTTGCTGGTCTTATCAAAGGTAAGTTCTTCCTTATAGGCAGGCCATAATTTAGCCTTTCTGTAACAGGTTACCGGTGGGTCTTCATATGGTATATCATATTCCCATACCAGCTTTTCCTGTCCGCCGAAATCAAACTCGATATCATACAGGTTAAAGACCGGAGTCGCCAGAACTCCTATCCCTGCCATAAGTATCAGAATGATAACAACCTTGACCCAGGTTTTCAATCTCATTTTTTTCATACCCCAAACTCCTATGATTACATATATGATCTCTTAAGTTTGCCTGCATACAGCAGGAAGAAAAGCGTCATCAGAAGATTACCGGCCATCATGATCATGAACAGCAGATCATTATGTCCTGTGAACAGTCCCAGATAACTGAAACCGCCAATGGCTGCCCCGGCCAGAAACATCCATAAGGTTTTGGCCTTGAAAATCATGACGATACCGGTTATCACTACAGGAACTGTCATGCCCAGAGACATGTAGGTGTTTATTGCCGTTACCCAGAAAGGTGTGCTTTCCGCAACAGCGTATCTTAAGGTTCCGGCTACGGTTACAGGCTCAAGTCTGGTCAGCCGGCCGGCCACTGTTCCGGTTATAATGCAGATCAGCATAACGATCCAGATCACTCTCTTGCCGGAATCCTTCATTTCTGCCGCATACGCGCAGATCGGCAGCAATAACGGCATCATTAAGCCGTGCAGAATGTATCTTATCCTGTTAAGTATTTCCAGCAGCGTATCAGCACCCAGAAAATGTCCGACACCAACTACGGCTGCCTCATAAAACAGAGCAAGAGCCAGAAACATCATGTACAGGCAGACATGCTTGCGGCTGTACAGATACTTCTTCAGCAGGCCGAAAAAAATCACCAGTTGAGCCAAGGCCATAACGATCACAGGTGTCCATCCAAACTGATTTATGATCTTTTCCATCTGCTAACCCCCTGAAACACAAAAACTAAACTCAGTATATCACACATCGTTAGTTAATGTATTATAATATAAAAAAAGAGGATATTAAAATGCTTAACACCAAGAAAGTAACTAACAACTCCGAAGACAGACTGCAGGTAATGGAACTTTATGAAGAGGCTTTCCCGCCATATGAAAGAATGCCTTTTGACCTGATGCTGGAACTCAACGAAATCGAAAACGTCGATCTGTGCAGCGTCTATGATGACAATGAATTCATCGGTTTCTATCTGATGATCCGATCCAATAACCTGGCCTATGTTTCTTTCCTGGCCATCGTACCTGAAAAGAGAAGTCAGGGATACGGTTCACGGGTCCTCAATTTCATTAAAGCCAGCTATCCGGGCTATGAAATCCTGCTGGATGAGGAACCGGTGCGTGAAGGGTCTGAAAACTACGAACAGCGTCTGGCCCGTAAGCACTTCTATGAAAAGAACGGCTTCAGTTCAACACACTACCTCATCAGCGCCTACGGTCAGGATTATGAGATCCTCAGCACCGGCGACGACTTTGATATAAGCGACTATCTTAATATCTTCTACAGTATCGGCTTTACAGGTTTCAAACCTGAAGTCAAAGTAACTGAATAACTATCCGCACGTGCAACGTGCGGTTTTTTGGCTCCCCTGTAAGGGCCTTTACCGCACGGCGACCCTCAAGGGTCTTGTGATGTCCGACAACCGTGCTCTGCACTATGGCTTACCCCTTAAAGGGGTCCTTATACTC
>JAFRAB010000025.1 GCA_017405675.1 Erysipelotrichaceae bacterium | reverse complement strand
TCTGTTGTTTCTATATGGTTTGGTTTTTTTCCCTGCTCTCCCTTAAGATACTTCTCGACACATTCTAATTTAAACTCCCAGCTATACTTCATATGAAAACCCCCTTTACTGGTGTTTGTCCAGTTTAGGGGGTACATATCACACATGATCCTTCTTTTGTTTATGGAATAATTCTTATTTACTGATTATTTCAGTAAGCCTTTAACGGTTTCAATCAGATCAGCTGCGGTAAGCTTGAATTCTTTCTGCAGCCAGTCAGGTGTTCCTACCTGTCCGAACTGATCCATGCAGCCGTGACGCTTGAACGGTACAGCAATGCAGTTTTCAGCCAGTACTTCAGCAACGGCTGAGCCCAAGCCGCCGATAATTGAATGGTTCTCGAAAGCTACGACAGCCTTCTTGCCCTTTACTTCAGAAAGGATCAGATCCTTATCGATTGGCTTGATGGTGAACATGTCAATAACCTCAGTTGAAATGCCTTCAGCTTCCAGCTGTTCAGCAGCATCCAGAGCATCTGATACCAGCTGGCCGGCAGTGATGATCAGAACATCCTTGCCTTCAGTTAAGACATTGCCCTTGCCAAATTCAAATGTTGAACCTGGTGCATAGACATTACGGACATCCTTACGGTTGGCACGTACATAATGAATGCCTTCCAGCTTGGCAAATTCCTTTACGATCCATTCCAGCTGAACGGCATCAGCAGCATCACATACTAATGCTCCAGGCATGGCTCTCATCAAGGCCACGTCTTCCCATGTTGTGTGAGTACCGCCATTAGGTCCTACGGTGAAACCAGGGTCTGAACCGTAGACATTGATGGTGTTGTGAGCATAAGCCCCTGACAGATACAGCTGGTCATATACACGTCTGGTAGCGAATGGACCAAAGGTATGAATGAATGGCTTGAAACCCTTAACGGATAATCCGGCTGCGATACCGACCATGTCGGCTTCAGCAATACCGCACTGAACATATCTTTCAGGATGAGCTTTTGCAACGATCGTTGAACTGCTGGCACTGCCCAGGTCTGCTTCCAGCATGACTACTTTTTCATCAGTGTCCATTACGTCAGCGATAGTCTGCATTACGACTTTAGCTAAAGGCGTTCCCTTTACTTTGCGTTCTTCAGTTAACTTGAACATTATGCTTCCTCCTTGGCAATGAATTCTTTCAGATTGGCAATGGCTTCTTCAGCAGCCTTGATATTGGCTTCATTATTGAATTTGACTGAGTGGTTGCTCACGAGATCTTCAAAATACTTGATGCCCTGTCCCTTGATGGTATCAAGAACGATGCAGTTGGCACTGTCCTTATTTGCCTGAGCCTTGGCAATAGCTTCAGCGATGCCTTCAATGTCATCTCCCTTGACCTTCTGTGTCATGAAACCGAAAGCTTCCATCTTAGCTACATAGTCAAACGGATAGAGAATATCCTTGGTGTAACCGTCAAGCTGACGCTTGTTTTCATCGATGAATACAATGCAGTTATTCAGCTTCTTGCCGGCGATGAACTGGAATGCTTCCCAGCACTGTCCTTCGTTTAACTCACCGTCTCCGACGATCAGGTAAGTGTAGCGGTCCTGGCCTTTCATCTTCTGGCCTAAAGCGATACCTACGGCAGCGCTTGTACCCTGGCCTAATGAACCTGTTGTCATATCAACACCAGGAGTTTTTGTTCTGTCAGGATGTGAAGGCAGATTTGTTCCGCCATCATTCAGAGTCATTAACCATTCCTTAGGGAAATAGCCTCTTTCAGCCAGTGCTGAATACCAGACCGGTCCTGCATGTCCCTTTGAAAGAACAACCATGTCACGGTCATCCATCTGTGGATCAGCAGGATCAACATGCAGATATTTTCCATAGAGAACAGCCATTAGTTCAACTAATGACAGTGAGCCACCCAGATGTCCGTAACCGCGATGATACAGCAGTTCCATGACATCCAAACGGATTTTAGCTGCCAGAAGTTCTAATTCTTTTAATTCAACCTTATCCATTGAAACCTCCTATTATTAGAATTTCCTTTTTATTCTCTATTTATTATACCAAACTCAGAATAATCAATATACATTAAGTGTAACTATTTGATGTAAATCACATTTATTACTGCTTTTGATGCCTGTATGTTATACTTAAGAAAAACATAGGTAATAATAAGCCTATCATTCTACTGAACAGGAGGTAATTTATGGGACTTTTTGACAAGCTCTTAAAGGAAGTTAAAGAAGCTGTAAACGAAAATATCAGTGAGGAAGACAGGGAAAAAGCCAAGAATCTGCTGGGCAATCTAAAGGAAACCTTTGGAAATGAAATTGAAACCATTAAGAAAGCCGTAGATGACTACAAGGCTGAACAGAAGGAAAAGGAAGAAAACAAGATCCCTGAAGAATTCTATGAAGATTACGAAGACGGCAAAACAGCCCGTCAGAGAATTCTGGACATTCTGGCAGAAGAATTCCCGCAATACAATGTCTATGAGAACGTCTCCCCTGCTGAAATGGGCGGTGACGGCAGATTCATGGATTATTCCATCATCGTCTGCGAAGGCAACGAAGTTAAACTGGTCATCATGCTAATAGGCAAGACAACTACTGCACACAGAGAATACCGCTGGAGCAGAGAATTCGCTGAAGATCACGGCATCCAGTTCATCAACTTCGTTGAGCACTATCCAAACCACCCGGAATACATTAAGCAGAGATTACATAAATATCTGTAATCCCAGACAGCGGAAGAGAAAAGCAGTAATGCGCCTGTGGCAGATGCAGCATGATCAGTAAAAATGACTTTACAGGCAGTCTGATCATGTACCATCCGGTAACGTAAGCACAGCTTACTTCAAAGCATTTTCTCTTCCCCTTTTTCTTATGACACTTCTTGATGAATTAAAAAGTAAGGAAGTCTGGAATGACTTCCTAAGTTACAAAACCGAAAGAAATCAGCTGCAGAAAAGAGAAATAAAACAGCTGCAGTCTTTTATTGATGGCGAAAAGTACCTCATCGTTACTGACTTTGACTATCCGGCTAAAAAAATGATTTCGAAAATTGATTCCAAAAAGAAGAGAACTGTATACTCATACAGCACGGAAGAAACCTGGATCCTGAAACTGCTCGCCTGGCTTTTGTACCGCTATGATGACCGCATTTCCGATAACTGCTATTCCTTCAGAAGACACAGCACAGCCAAGACCGCTTTTGACAGAATAATGTCAATTGATGATCTGGATGAAAAGTACGTTCTCAAGGTCGACATACATGATTACTTCAACTCCATCAATGTCCCTGTCCTGCTCAACATCCTTCATGAGATCATAAATGACGATGAATCGCTCTATGATTTTCTGAAGATGCTGCTTACTCAGGACCGATGCTATTACAACGGTGAGCTGATCGAAGAAAAAAGAGGCGCCATGGCAGGTGTGCCATTGGCCAGCTTCTTTGCCAATATCTATCTGCTCTCACTCGATGCCATGTTCGCGGAATCATATTTCCGTTATTCCGATGACATCATCATTTTCTGTGATTCCCTGCAGGAGGTTGAAAATACCTTCAGACTGCTGAAAAACCATATTGAAGAAAAGAAACTGACGCTTAACATGGATAAGTATTCCGTCAGTGAACCTCATGAGAAATGGGAGTTTCTGGGCTTCAGCTATTACGATCACAACATTGATCTTTCCGAAACGGCTATCCGTAAAATGCAGGGCAAGATCAGAAGAAAAGCCCGCGGCTTATACCGCTGGCGTCAGAAAAACGGATATTCCTTTGAAAAGGCGGCTGCAGCTATGATCAGAAGCTTTGACAACCGCTTCTACGATCTCTCCGGTAACAATGAGTTTACCTGGACACGATTCTATTTCCCGGTACTGACTGTCTCTGACGGGCTGCATAAGATCGATGAATACATGCAGATGTATCTGCGTTACCTTTACAGCGGCCGACACTATAAAGGCAATTATGACATTACCTACCGGCAATTGAAGAAACTGGGTTATACCCCTTTAGTCAGCGAATACTACAACTGGAAACGGGAAAACAGTGAACTGAACAGAAAAAATCACGGATGATGATCCGTGATTTGTTTTTTATTCTGCCTTTACGGCTGCTGCTTCTTTTTTCTTTCCTCTGAAGATATTGTTAATAAGCTTGCCGGCAGGTTTCCTTAACAGGAAGTATGCGGCAGCCAGCACTGCCAAATTAGGTAAGGCATAGATCACCCAGATGACCAGACCTTCCATGTTATCAGTGAAATTGCTTAAGGAACCGCTGATGGCATTGGTCAGCTTGCTCCAGAATGAAGTTTCGGAATAAGTCTGGACCTCGCAGACAGTCAGGTCAATTGTTGAATAGGCCACATCGGAATCCATGCTGTTCTTATAGGACTGCAGTCTGGTCAGTTCAGTCTCTACATCGCTTAATCTGCTTTCAATAAGAATGACGTCATTAAGATCCTTGGCATCAGCCAGTAACTGCAGCAGTCTGGTATGCTGAGTCTCCAGAGCGGCAATTCTCAGATCGTTATCATTATACTGTTTGGTAATGTTGTCAACACTGGTATAGATGTCAGTCATGCTTCCGGAGCTCTTTCTTAAACTCCGGATGAAGTCATCAAAGTGTTCTGAAGGTATTCTGACAGTCAGTGAAAAGGTTCTTCTGGCTGTGTTGGATTCCCTCATGGTCTGTGTTACACCGTCATATCTTCTGATGATCTCATTAAGTTCATCAAGCAGACTGGTATAGTCCTTGGTCTCCAACGTTACAGAACTTCTGTAAACCAGTTTTTCTTCAGGTTTGGCAATTGCACTGTTGCTGTTTTTATTTATGACATTATAGCTTTCATCAGCACTTAAACCATAACTGTCCTCTTCTGTTCTGTATCCCGGTTCATAGTAATTAGCATCATGTACATCCGCACTCTTTGTTCCGCAGCCTACAAGTAATAACAAACACAGTACAGCAGTAATAAATCTTTTCATTTTCCCTACCTCCTACACCCATAACAACAGATTTATTACGGCTCTGGTCACATAAAAACAGGACTTTTTTCAGTCCTGTCATTCTACACCGTACATGTGTTCAAGTATCAGTCGTCTGGCGGTTTCGGTACCGAACAGTTTCGTTACGGAATTAACAGCCGGTCCGCCCTTTTCAATAAGTGTTTCAGCGAACCATCTGATCTTTTCCTTCTTGGCATCCGGATCGCATTTGCCGAATTTCTGCAGCTGACCAGCAAGATCTTTCATATAAGCTTTGGTCATAACTGTGAACCTGTCTTTCGGTTTACGGCTGGTCTTACCGCAGGAGCAGTACATCTTGACCTCGTCATACCAGTGCTTTCCCCCGTCATACTCAGCCAGTTCCGGATAGATCATGCTGTTATCGTACAGCTCTCTGACGTATTCTTCTGGATAAGGTTCCAGCATGCAGTCATAGAATTCTGCGATAAAGGTCTGTTTGCCCGCAACGCTGATCCAGTCAAAGTTGACCAGCGGAACATCTTTTTCCAGCGGTGAAATGACCACTGTCTCCATCTTCATCAATCCGAACATGCCGTTCATTTTCAGAATGCAGATGTGTCCGAAATCCTGAGCCTTCAGAACCTCGGTCGTAAATGTCATCATGTTTTTCTTTAAAACAGCATCACTGCCGACATCGACTTTTTCAAGACTGTACAGTTTTCCAAGTTCATCGGTAACTATACTGCCGATATTAAGTTTATCACTCATTTTTATACCCCAATTCTATTACAACAGTCACTGAACATTTTTACAGTGACTGTTATTTACATATTTTTTTACAGCTGACCCGTCAGTTTCAGCATGCCTAAGACGATCAGAAATTCTCCCAGCAGATATGCCAGCATTACCGTGAAATGCTTCCTGTAAACGATCTGAGGATGCTTTCCATATCTGACAATGAAAAGCGCACAGTCGGACAGGAAGAACAGTATGGCTCCTATCAATGCCAGTGTGGCACCGAGATTTCGATGCTGCAGCAGCTGATTAAACGAAAACAGATTCATGGCGCTGTTACACAGCAGATACAGATACATCGGGAATAACATTGACTTAGGTGTCGTAGGTTTTATTATTTCGATGATAATGAATGAGATACCGAAATATATGACGGCAGCCGGAATGACAGCCACCCACGGTATCCTGTCAAAGGCAATATGCGGTATGTACTGCGCTATGAATAACAGATGGCTGATACCGAAAGCTATTCCTCCGCGGAAAAACCACTTATCTCCCTTGGGAATAAGCAGTACATCTCCCAGCCAGCTGAACACCAGAGCTGATACCAGAAGATAGTTTTTCTCCCTGGCAGCCAGCAGATAGAATAACGTCAAAAACAACAGCAGAAAAGGCTTCGTTTTCTTACGGGCCCGGCTGTTGTCAAAAAAGCTGTCATAAAGATGGATCAGTGAAAAAACACCGAACATTACTAACCGTATGTACTTCATACGTTGATACCTTTCATGATGCTGTAGAGTTTCCTTAAGTACATTCTAGCACAACATTTCATATGTGACTTAAGAATATGTTTTCATCATGGTATAATCACATCAGGAGGAAATCTCATGAACAAGGAATACTGTTTTTACGGCTGGCAGAATGCCACTATGAACCGGAACAACCCTGACTTTCCGGGTATCACCACCCCGCAGCAGCTATATGACATTCTCAGCACGATATGGTGCCGCAGGACCTGTGCCCCACGCATGCAGCAGGACTGGAGCGAGGAAAACAGAACGCTGGGACAGTGTTCCATTACCGCTTTCCTGGTACAGGATATCTATGGCGGCAAGGTGTTCGGCATCCCTCTTCCGGACGGCAGCATTCACTGTTATAACGAAGTTGACGGCCATAAATTCGATCTGACCAGCGAACAGTTCGCACCTGAGAGTCTCTCTTATGCTGACGATCCTGAGCAGTTCCGCGAGGTCCATTTCCGGAAACAGGAGAAATATGAAAGGTATTTATACCTGAAAGAACAGCTTAACAGACAATTAAACAAACAATAAAGGAGCTCACGCTCCTTTTAATCTGCTTCAAATACAATGTCAGCTGACTTCTTGGCCATCTCGACACACCACATGACATCCAGGGTTTCAGCCAGCAGTTTATGGCAGGCCTCCATGTCTTCTTTTTCATAGATGTCCTTAAATGCTTCTATTTCATTAATGAATCTTCTTTCCTCACTGTCAATATCATAGTGAACAGTCTCATTACCGACTGTTAAGTCAAAGGCTTTTTCACCGTTGGCGCCGCCCGGTACTTCAATATATCCTTTATCGCCTACCAACACGCAGCGGCTGACTGTTGCCACGTCTTTGGCGGCTGCCGCATCAACGACCAGGCCCGGATATTCTAATATTAGAGTTCCTCCCAGGTCTACTCCGTTTTCATGCTTTCTGGCATAATATGTCACCTTTTCCGGCTTGCCGAACAGACCAACCGCAAAATGAAGGTTATAGACACCGATATCCATCAGGGTTCCTCCTGAATACTTCAGCGTAAACACATTGGCGACCTCACCTCTCAAGAAAGCCGGCATCTTGCTGGAATACTGGCAGTAGTTGCACTGTACCTGACCAACGTTTCCAATCTCTCCAAGTTTCTCCTTAAGCAGTTTGTAGTTGCGGGAATGCAGCGTGGTAATGGCCTCAAACAGATAAACGCCTTTTTCCTTAACCAGCTCAACCAGTTTTTCTGCTTCCCTGAGATTGGAACAGAAAGGCTTTTCCAGAATAACATTCTTACCGTGATTTACGGCATTGCAGGCATACTGATAGTGCAGTGAATTCGGAGCAGCAATGTAGATGAAGTCAATATTCTCATCGATCAGCATCCGATCAAAATCAGTATAGACATTAGGTATGCCCATCTTATCCGCAAACCGCTGTCCTGTTTCCTGTTTACGTGAACATACCGCGTAAAGCTTAACACCTTCAACCTGTTTCATTGAACCGGTTACCTGCATGGCGATCTTTCCGGTTCCTATAACTCCGATATTCATTCTCTTCATGTTATTCTCCTTTATCTGGACCTGAAGTCATCATATTTCACTTCAGCCTTTCTTATTACTTCAACAATGTACTGTAACAATTCTCTTCTGAATTCATCATAATTCTCAGGATGCTCCGTACCCATGGCCTGAATACTCATGCTGCCAAAATCAAATCCCAGCTGGAACCATTCATCCTCATAAGGATTGGCAGAAGCCTTATTCCAGTCATACCAGCTGATGACATTGTATTTTTCAATCAGGGCCTTGATATTCTCAAAGCCGATATCCTCATCCGGCAGCATGTAATAGTAGTTGTACTTGCCTTTCGCAATGAACTCTCCGGTCCGGGAACTGATCCTGACATCGAAATTCCTGTTTTTGCCGTTATAATGATGTATCAGCATCTCAAAGCGGTCCGTACCGAATTTATTGCCAATGTAGTTGATCATTGCCGTTCTCAGTTCGCCATCAATGCCTTTAGCTATCTGCCTGTCACGTTCCCTGTCCAGCAGCTGCTGAAAATAAGGTTTAAGTACCTCACGCATTTCCTTTTCATATTCACGGTATCCCTCAGGGACACAGTTTTCACCTGAACAGCTCATTGTATCCCCGTCATTGAATTCCATGCTCAGGGAAAAACCGGAGCCGTCAAGCACGCCTTCATCATATTTACTGTAACCTGACCAGCGGGCTGCCTGATACTTCAGATACAGCTGATACAGGGTATTCAGTATATCATCATTAACAGTAATTTCCATGGTACCGTAATCACTGTGATCAAAGGTCTCATAGGAAATGACTGCCTCATCAGATTCCTTTCTCACTATTTCACAGGAATAGGAACCATCTCCGAATGAATTTCTGAAACTGTAGTAGAAAGCTTTCAGACCGCTGTCATTAACGACGGCTTTATCCCCCAGTCCGTCAGGTCCCTTTACGGTGTTTTCAAAATCAAACTCTCTCATTTTCATCACACCTTTCTTCTTCTGTAATGCGCTGCCATTTTTCAATAAGTCTTTCCATGTTAATGGCCGCATTGGCGCCGCTGGTCGAAGGCAGATAAACGCATTCCCTGCCGGTTTTCGCCAGCGTATATCGATAATACATCTTCTCGGCAGTCTTGCCGTTGACATAAATCGTCTTTATATCCGCAGTATTCAGTATCACGCTGAGATCATTGGCTTCCACATTGCGAATGCTGGAATCAGAAGATCCTTCTATCTCACAGGAAGCGATGACATCCCATAAGGCGATGCGGTTTCTTAACAGAAATTTCTTCTTTTCTTCCATGGTTACCGGGGTTTCTTCCTTAAACAGGATGGCCAGCAGTCGCCAGAATCGATTCTGGGGATGAGCATAGAAAAACTTCTGCTCACGCGACTTGACCGACGGAAAAGAACCCAGTATCAGCATACGGGAATTGGCATCATAAACCGGATCGATCGGATGTTTTACTTTTTCCATTACATTTTCCTGATATTATTGTAGCACAATAAAAACAGCAGTTGCTGTTTTCATCAGTCTTCAATTATGTAGGCATCGACGATCTTGCCGATATAAGCGGTATGATAATCTGTCGGATCGCTTCCCCCATTGTACTGGCGGTCCAGAATCTCCTGAGGAATGTCTTTCAGCACCTGGTCCTGAGTATAAATGACCTTGCATTCGATCGTCAGAGGCGCTTCCTTAACACCAGGCGTATTGTTGGTTTCAGGATCAACCAGAGTAAGGTAATCAGCTTTGTTGATGTCTCGGCCGCTAAGCCTGCCGCACACCTTTATCAGTTCAGGCGGCAGTTTTTCAAACGGCACAGAGATGGTAAACTCACCGGTCTTATCGATCTGCGGCTTGGTATAACGGCTCTGACGTACATATACGACAACGGTTTCCAGACCCCAGATGACACCAATATGTCCCCAGCCAATGACCATGCTGTTGAACTTTTCACCGTTGGTATTTAACAGGATGCCGGAACGCAGCATTTTATTTATGGTTTCTGAATAATCAAATAAGTTAACTTTCTTTTTCATAGGAACCTCCCAAAGTTATTTTACTTCAATCTGCTCGGCAAACGGTCTTTTTTGCCCGAAAGACAGACTGCTTCATGATGTATAATAACTGTAAGAGAGGTGCGACAATGAAAAAGCAGGTTTTCAATCCCTATCTTCCAAATTATGAATATGTTCCTGACGGGGAACCTCATGTCTTCAATGACAGACTTTATATCTTCGGTTCCCATGACCGTTTCGGTTCACGTTTTTTCTGTGACAACGATTATGTTACCTGGTCTGCTCCTCTGTCTGATCTTTCAGACTGGAAGTTTCACGGAATCATCTTCCGTAAGGATCAGGATCCGCTGAATAAGAATGACCTGTTCCCTTTATTTGCACCTGATGTAGTTCAGGGTAAGGACGGCCGCTACTATCTCTATTACTGCCCTGCCGGTACCAAAACCGTGGGTGTCGCCGTCTGCGATGTACCGGATGGACAATACGAGTTTCTTGCTCATGTGAAAGATGCTGAAGGTAATCTTCTGGGATTACGTAATTACGATCCGTATCCTTTTGATCCGGCTGTCTTCATTGACGATGACGGCAGTATCTATCTTTATATCGGCTTCTATCCGGAAGAGGATTATGACTGGATGGAAAGAGAATTCGGTACTCACCCGCACAGCTCAGGAGCTTTCGTACTGAAACTGGAAGATGATATGGTCACCATAAAACAGGATTATCGCAGGATTGAAATCACTGACTGTGAAGATAAAGGACACCTGTTCTTTGAAGCCTCATCACTAAGAAAAATCAATTCTCTTTATTACTTCATTTACTCATCCATTTACAGTCATGAACTGTGTTATGCCACCTCCGTTTCACCAGCCGGTCCTTTCCGTTACCGCGGGATCCTTCACGATAACGGCAATATCGGTCTTGATGGCATAACTGAAGAAAACAGAATTTCCTATACCGGCAACAATCACGGTTCCCTTGTTGAACTGAACGGTCAGTGGTACATCTTCGGCCACAGACCAACCAACTACAGCGTCTTTGCCCGTCAGGGTATCGCCGAAAGAGTATATATTTCGGATGACGGCTTTATTCCTCAGGCAGAAATGACCAGCTGTGGACTGAATGGCGGTCCACTGAAACCGGAAGGCAAATACGGTGCTTTTATGGCTTGTTGTCTTAAGTCAGCCGAAGGTGCCCTTCACTATCTGGACAACTGTGAAGGTCCTGGCTTTGAAGGGATCAGAGAAAACCATCCCGCCTTTTCACAGGACGGTGAAGACCGTGAAGATAGTCCAAATCAGTACATTAAAAACATGCGAGACGGTTCCATCTGCGGATTCAAGTACTTCAGTTATACAGATAGTTCAGATATAACGGTCATAACCAGAGGAGATGATGGAATCTTTAAGATAAGAACCTCACCTGATGGAGAAATATTAGCTGAAATACCACTGAAGAAAAAACAGGAATACCATGAAAGCATTCCTGTTAAGATTGTTTTTCCAAAAACTGAAAAACTGGCTCTCTATTTTACCTACAGAGGTTCCGGAAGCATTGACTTCCTGTCATTTGAATTCTGTTAACACCGGAAACGGTGTTTTTTAATCGCCAAGAGTCATTTCCTTGGCCAGATTCATCACGTAATTCAGGTATCCAGCGACAAGATCCCCGTATTTGTCCAACCTCAGATGTACCAGCTCAGAACATTTTTCTCTGGATGGACGGAAACCTGTATTAAGGGTCTCTATCATTCCGGAAACTATTTCAATATCTTCCTGACACAGCCGGTCCATTCGTCTGTCAAATTCAGTGTACTCCTCAGGAATATCAGTAATAGCCAGATATTCACGGTCTCTTTCTATATGCTTCTCAAAAGTCTCAAGCATGAGCTTAAGATCATCATCGGTAATACCGCGGCTGTAATGCATCAGTTCGTTAACACATACATCCTGTTCCAGACCGTTATCCAGCAGTATTACTCGGCATTCAGCCATATAATCATGCACTCTGTCATCAGATGTCTTGAAGAATTTCGGGATAACAAACCCGGCAACCGCAAACACAGCACACAGAACCCCGATCATAACCAGTTTTCTCCATCTTTCGTAAATATATTCCCTGCTGGCTGCAAATTCTTCCTTTGTACTGCCGCTGAGACTGTTTATGATCCACACAGGTATTTTAAGATACCACTTCACATCTTTCAGTTCCTCGTCCTTCATGACATCAACAATCAGGAAAACAGCAGAAACAATACCTGCAATAATCATGAAAATGCCTAAGCCGTATTCCGGCATACGGGCATACCAGTATCTTATCCCCGAAAGAACTATGTTTCCGAATTTCGTTAGAATATTATCACCTGCCGTGGAAGAAAAACCGGCAACAACAGCGTCTCCCATATCTTCTATGCACTTATCATAGAACCGCAGCTGACTCTGCAGAGCTTCTTCACTTATCTGTTGCCCTGCTGCCGACATGTATATTTCAGCGTTTATTTCTTCCATAACCGTACATTGATTGAATGCCGCATCAGAATATATGGTATAGAAAACCAGATTATTATGCGTAACCTGCTTATATGAAACTTCGATCCATTCCGTATTCTTGACCATCAGAGCCTGATATTTCTGACTGTAATCTTCCATCCAGGCATCATCCTGAGCAACCGTATGATCAGCTACATATTCTCTTAATCTTCCCATGTATTCATTATTGATCTGGGCTGAACCGTAAATCAGCCGATCCGCCTTACTCATCAGTGACGGTACAATGGCTAAAGCCAGAAACAGCAGATAAGCTGCTAATCTTGTACTCGCTTCACTTATCTGGTCAGTCAGTTCTTCAAGCAGGTTATCCTTGGTGTACTCTATCCCGCAGTTATGGCATATGCCTTTTCGTAAAGGAGTACCGCATTTGACACAGTATAAGGCATCTCCCATTAACATGCCTTCCGGGCCTTCAGTTATGGCTTCTTCAACTTTGGTGCCGCAGGCCGGGCAGTAATTATCTCCCTTGAAGACAGGATGTCCGCACTTGCTGCAGTGACTGACTCCCTTTATCTCACCTGGGAAAAACAGATAATATCTTCTGGCATAGAAAGCCGCATTCACCGTTATCAGAACACATGTACATACACACATCAGCCATCCGTAATACATCCACATATCTGATGTTGCCAGTAAAGAATATCTACCTGCGGCATTATACTCCATTATTCCGTCAAATGTTCTTCTGATCAGATTATAGATCCATACATTCATAAGTATGGTGTTACAAATCAGTGTCAGATCAGCACCGACAACCCCTATCCATTTATATTTATACAGATTCCAGACAGAAAAAAGAGCCAGCCGGCAGATCATCACACCGGCAATTATATACAGAATACTGTAGCCTCGCATTCTCAGCAGTACCCAGATACTGAGAGACGGAAGCAGTACCATCATTACAACATGATAAACCCAAGGTGCCTCCCGTTTGAAAACATATGATTTTTTCTGCATCTTACGGGCCAGCAGCAGCGACAGAAACAAACCCAGCATGATACTGCCGGCTATGGTAAGCCAGTAATTGGTAAATATGACTGTCATGCCTCTTTTAAGGTACTTCAGTACGGTATCAAGTATCCACGTAATTGTTACCATAAAAACTCCTGCTAATTAATTATAACATTGCGTCAAAGAAAAAACCTGTTCATTATAACAGGTTTCAGCGGTTCAGATATTCCCTTAACCGAGGGATTGCTGCCAGACCTTCTTCGTAGCCTTCCCAATACAGATCGCCAAGTTTTTCAATGTCTCTTTCCACACGGGAAACGCCCACCTTTTTCTGCGGGCAGACCACGAATACACGGTCTTCTGCTTCCAGCTGATCAATAGCGTCACACTGTAGATTGTACATTTCACTGCTATTATCCAGTGCGGTAGCGAAAGCCTGATGATTGCGGTATATCTTTTCTGCCGGGCGGCGGTCACTTACGGTTTTACGGAATTCTTTTTCCCTGGTCTTGACGATGACGATCTTTTCATATTCCTGCTCGATAGCCCACTGGAACGGGATCTTGCAGCAGCTGCCGCCATCCAGACCCGGTATGCCGTCAACATTAACCATAGGCGTGACAAACGGCATTGAAGCAGAAGCCTTGATGGCATCCATGATATTACCGCAGTGATCTCTGTCGCAGTACATCCGTTCACCGGTATCGCAGTTAGCGACAACAGCTACAAAACGGCGTGCCGGATCAAAGAAATTCCTGACATTTAACAGTTCGATCTGGTTATAATCCTTCAGCAGGAAATCCAGTCTGATAAGCGCGTGTGCTTTTCTCAGGGAATTGACACCGATGAAATTGGAGTTGAATCTTGAAGAAAGATTAGCTCTGGCTGATCTTCCAATCTGACGGGCCATGTAGTTCATTCCAGTCAGTGCACCGGCACTGGTGCCTATGACACACTGGAAGTTGATTTCATTCTGCATCCAGGCATCCAGAACTCCCTGGGAATACATGGTACGCAGAGCCCCTCCTTCAAGAACCAGACAGCCTGGAGTCAGGCCACCCTGTGCAATTCCTGTAGGTATCTGATCCAATTTAGAATAAACGTTACTCATTTTCTCGCATACCTCCCCAAACACTGCCAGATTATTGTATCACTAATAACTGCTGTTAACACAACAAAAATTCAAAACTGAATTGTTTTTTTATTACTGTTGGAAATCACTGACTGCTGATTGAGAAAAATACGAATTTTATGTAAAATGATATTTAAATCTTTTATAATTCTGCTACAATAATCTGCTACGATTCTTATAACCGTAAACAAAACGGACAGTATAAGCGTAATTACAGTAAGGAGGTAATAGTTTTTATGTCAGAAATGCCGTTAACAGTTACTCAGCAGGCTGATAAGCTCAGAAACTTCTACAATTCCCGCCCGGCTGGCTTTTTCAAAGCAGTACGCAAACTTTATCTGCCTCTGCAGGAAGGTAAAGCTACGGAAAAAACCTTCTTTGACTATACACTTGTCATATTCGAAGAAACAGAAAAGCCGGACCGCGAACCTGATTTCGGATCACCAAGCGGTTCCTGCTACTGGTACAGCCCTGAAGGTGTCGTAAGAAAATCAGATCACTGGGGCAACGGTGTTGCCAAATGCAACTGGGCCATTAAGTTAAAAAACGGCCGTACCGTATACGGAACGACCAGCCGTGATGTAAAGTGCTATAAAGAGCCTAAATACGGTTTTGCCAGATGGGATGACTTTGTTCACATTCCACGCATTCTGGAAATCAACGGCCAGGAAGTAATGACCACTTTCAACAACTATATTCCAAGAGATAAGGTTGTGGTAGACGGAAAAGTCTATAAGAAGGTCGTTATTGAATACTGGGAACCGGAAACAGAGTAAAAGAATTAGGGTGACGGATATAACCGTCACCCTTTATTTACTAATGTAGAATTGACATTGTCAGGAACAAAGTTGAAAGCAGTGATGCGATCAGGGAAACAACAGTGATCTGCGTATTGATGCTTGGACCGGCTGTATCCTTGAACGGGTCACCTACCGTATCACCGACTACTGCTGCCTTATGAGCTTCAGAGCCCTTGCCGCCTTCATTGCCTGATTCAACATATTTCTTGGCATTATCCCATAAGCCGCCGGCATTGGACATAAACAGCGACAGCAACAGACCGGAAAGAATATTGCCGACCAGGAAACCGCCAATGGCATAGACACCGCCGACAAAGCCAACTATGATCGTTGACATGATAGCGACCAGACCGGCCGGGATCAGTTCTCTGATGGCCCCCTGTGTAGCGATATCGATGCACTTGTTGTATTCAGGGTCCACCTTGCCTTCCTTCAGGCCTTTAATCGTATTGAACTGACGGTGGATCTCTTCAACCATTCTCTGAGCATTGCGGTCAACACCCAGCATCAGCATGGCTGAGAAGACAGCCGGAACAGCAGCGCCAACCAGCATGCCGAAGAAGACCAGCGGATCCATGACGTCAAAGCCCTTTACCAGAGCCATGCCCAGTTCCGCAGCTGCATCATTGACTTCTGACATGAAGGTGCCTAATAAGGCAATGACAGTCAGACCGGCTGCTGAAATTGAGAAACCCTTGGTAATGGCTTTAACGGTATTGCCAGCTGAGTCCAGTTCATCGGTAATATTCAGAACTTCATCGCCTAAGTTGCCCATTTCAGCCAGACCTCTGGCATTATCAACGATTGGACCGTAGGCGTCATTGGAAACGATCATGCCGACGATTGACAGCATGCCCACGGCAGCAATTGAAATACCGAATAAGGCATATTCACCGCTGAAAGCCGGGTCAATGCTCTGACAAAGCTTGTATGAGATCATCGTTGAAATACCGGTACCGATCATAGCCGGCATGGTACTTAAGAAACCATATGATATACCGGAAAGAATCGTGAAAGCCGGACCGGACTTGGAAGCATGAGCTACCAGATGTACCGGTTTCTTAGAGTCATCTGTAAAGTAGTCTGTGGTAAAGCCGATAACGACACCGACCAGCAGACCTAAGATGCAGGCTCCCCATACTTTCCAGGAGAACTTGAGAATATATGTGGCAAGAGCTGTTAATACCGCGTAGATACCGGTAGTAACATAGGTGCTGGAATTAAGAGCACTGGTAGGATTACCCTTCTTGCCGATCCTGGCTGTCATGACACCTAATACGGAAGCCAGCAGACCTAAGGCTGCATAGCAGAATACGGTGATCACGTTATTGTGATACCGGGAAACCATATCCAGCTTTCTGGCAATGACCAGTGCAGCGGCAAGGGAAGCAACGTTTGAGTCAAACAGGTCTGCACCCATGCCGGCAACGTCACCTACGTTGTCGCCGACGTTATCAGCGATGACTGCCGGGTTACGAGGATCATCTTCCGGAATTCCCAGTTCGACCTTACCGGTTAAGTCAGCTGCAATGTCAGCAGTCTTGGTAAAGATACCGCCGCCGACCTTGGCAAACAGAGCCAGTGAGCTGGCACCGAAACTGAAGCATAATACAGCCTGAGTGTCACCTGTTACCAGATATACCAGCGAAACACCTAAGACACAGGCTCCGACAACAGCCATGCCCATGACTGCACCGCCTCTGAAACCTACCATGAAGGAAGGCTTGATGCCCTTCTGGGCAGCCTCGGCACTGCGTCCGTTAGCTAAGGTAGCTACTTCAATACCGATCTTGCCGCTCAGGGCTGACATAACGGTACCGCAAAGATAGGAAATGGCATTGATAAGGTTCTTAGTGAAAGATCCCTGCCATACCGGTGTCGGTAAAAGCAGTAAGATGATAAGCGCCACACCGCCGGCAAAAGCCAGCAGGATCTGGTCCTGTCTTCTCAGGAAAGCTCTCGCTCCCTGCTGAATCAGACCGCTTACCTTGGTGATCATCGCATTCTCCTGCGGCTGTTTCTTTACCCAGACAAACAGCCATGCTGCATAGCCAAAAGCCACGAAGCTTACCAGAATGCTTAAAAGCAGCATCACGGTTACAGTCATATAATTATCCTCCATTAACAAAAATTGCTTTGGTTAAATTTTATCAAATAAGAGTTTTTAATACAATTTTCTCAAACTTCCTTTGTATTTTTTTGATATCACATCGTACTTTTCAATGATATATTATGCTTAAAGGAGATATTTCCATGATTACTACTGACATTTTCAAAACTGAGAAAATTACTGATATCATTACCCGTGTCCTAATGCCCGGAAACGTCTTCGGCTATATCGCCGTCGGTTCTGAAAGAGCTGTTGTCATCGATACCGGCTTCGGTGTCGGACCTTACAGAGAATTTGTTGAAGACTTTCTTAAAGGAAAACCCTACGTTCTCATCCTGACTCACGGCCACTTCGACCATTCAGGAGCAGCTTCACAGTTTGATGAAGTATACATGGATCTTAAAGACATCGAGATAGCCAGAGAACACACGCAGAAGAAAATACGTGCCGGTTTCATTACAAACTACGGTATTCCGTTTGAAGACAGCGACATTGCTGAGCCAATGGAAGACGGCTATCTGCCTCTGAAATACGGGCAGCGATTTGATCTGGGCAACGAAGTACTGGAAATCGTCTGTCTGGGCGGTCATACTCCTGGCAGTGTCGGCATTCTCTTTGAAATGGAAAGGATCCTGCTGGCGGGTGATGCCTGCTGTTCCTTTACGCTGATGTTCGGCGGTAAGCGGTCACTTACCGTTTCCCAGTACCGAGACAATCTGATAAAGGCCTGGGATCAGTATCACGACAGATTTGATACCATGCTGTATTCCCATCCGCATAACTACGGCGGTCCGGAAGTTATCACCCAGATGATCGAACTGTGCGATGAAATACTGGCCGGCAGGGATGACCGTGTCCCGCTTAAGGGCATGTTCGGGCAGACCAGCTATGTTGCCAAAAAGGAAAATGAAAATCACGTTCGTCCGGATGGAAAAATAGCTAATCTGCAATATGCAGAAGACTGTGCCAGATAATATAAGCTTTCATAAGTATTACAGAATATTCCATAATAAAAAGTGCGATAACTTATCAGTTCACCGCACTTTTTTCTTTCTTATCCCTGATGTGTCTGGAAATAGCTTCCTGAAACATGCGGAACTCTGTGAGCCATATCCAGGACAGGTACGTCGTTGATTACTGCCATTTCATAGGCAATGATCTGAACGGCCGGAGAGAATTCCAGTTCCTTGAAGTTCTCTGACTTCACTTCGAAGCAGAGGTCCTTATCATCAACAGGTTTAGGTCCGAACATGTAGCCGACACCTAATTCGTTCTTGGAGAACTTGACCATGGCTTCAGCATACTGACGGTCCTGAACACCATCGTTAAGGAAGATGATGGTATCGCCCTTGTTGAAACCGTAAACAGGTCCATGGATTCCGTCTTCAGCTTCCCAGCCGAATGACAGATATAATTTCGGTGTTTCAAGAAGTTTGAGAGCACCTTCAATGGCTATGCCGTGCAGTTCGCCGCCGCCATAGTACATAACGCTTCTGAGGCCCTTCATGACATCCTTATTGGCTTCAAACCATTTCAGGCCTGCTTCAACAACAGCCGGATGGTTTTCGATGGCCTTGTAGCCGTCAGCCAGATATTCATTGTACTGTTCTTCAGTTAAATAACCGTTTTCCAGACCAATTCTCAGAGCGATGACCTTCAGGGTCATGAAAGTTGAGCAGAAGCCTACGGTTCTGTAACCGAATGGTTCACCGTTAACTTCGATTGAAACATTCAGCTTGCAGGTTGTGGCGATCGGGCTGTTCCGGTCGTCGGTAACAGCTACGGTGCAGCAGCCTAATTCATTGACCTTGATGATCTGTTTCTTAACCAGCGTACTGGTTCCAGACTGTGATACGAAAATATACAGTGCATTAGGATTGTAAACAGTCTTTCTGGCAAAGGCATTCGGATGATATACATGCGTAGGTAATCCTGTAACCTTTTCCATGAAAGCTACTTCAGTAAAGCTGGCGTTATAGCTTGAACCGGAACCTACGATTTCGATTCCTTCAAGTTTCTTAACATCCTTTACCAGTTCTACTAATGCGTCTGTGTTCTTGCGGGCATTATCAAGTATTACCTTACCGGTAACAGCTGACTGCCTGATGCAATCTAACATTGTTGTCATTTGTGTTTTAAGTCCTTCCTTTTTAACCTACTTTACACTTGTCTAGACATTCATGATTCAGCAGATCGGTATCCACTGAACAGTCGTAAACCTTACGACCTTCCCTGTATGTGCATATACAGTTGAAGTCGTCGTCAATTACTGCGAAATCAGCATCCTTGCCAACTCTCAATGAGCCTTTCTTATCGCCAAAGCCATAGACTGTTGCCGGATTCAGTGACGCCATGCGGCATACTGTTTCCAGAGGCAGTTCCATGTTCTTTACCAGATTCTTCATGCCGAATATTACTGGCTTGGCACTTCCTGCCAGTCTGCCGGTATCAGTCAGACAGAAACCCTCATCGGAAATGAAGCAGTCACCGGCGAAACCGCCGCTGTATCTGCCTGCCGGGAAACCGCCGAAATGAGTGTTGTCGGAAATCATCATGATCTTGTCAAAGGCATTGTGCTTTACGCGCATGATGATGTCCATCATTTCATTTCTGACATGCAGGCCGTCACAGATAAGTTCGTTGTAGACTTCATCATCCAGAATGGCAGCACCTAAGCCGCCCATGTTACGGTGATGCAGTCCGCTCATTACGTTGGCTGTATGCGTAATTACGGAAATACCCCATTTGAAGGCTTCTCTGGCTTCTTCATAGGTCATGTTGCTGTGAGCATAAGCTACTCTGACGTTATTCTGATTGAGCTGTCTGATAGCTTCCTTAGCTCCCGGTAATTCCGGAGCAATGGCCACCAGCTTCAGCATGCCTTTTGCATCTGCCAGCATCTTTTCGATAAAAGCCGGATCCGGATCAGGATGGCCCTGATCAACTCCCTTTTCACCTACTCTGTTGAGATAAGGTCCTTCGGAATGAATGCCCATGATACGGGCTCCGTCAGGATCCTTTTCAGCGACCTTTACCACATTGACAAAGGCGCCCTTTTCATCAGTGACCGTTGGGAATATGGATGTTACGCCTACGCTGGCAACAGCCTTGACGTAGCCGGTTACTTCCTTTTCACCGTTTTCCATCTTATCAGGATTCCAACCCATGTAGCCGTGATTATGGGTATCGAAAATGCCCGGTATGATGGTTCTGTCACCGAAATCAACATCAGCCGGCAGCTGTTCGACATCGCTTCTGACCAGATCGGTGATAACACCGTTTTCCACTTTCAGATAACCGTCAAATGTACCGCTTTCCGCAATAATTTTTTTGCTGTGATATATCATAGTGTCCTCCCACTATACAAGATCTCTGTAAGTAATTAATTCGACTCCGTTTTCTTCGCACCACTGCTTAACAGCCGGTGACTGCATCATTTCAGCATCCTTGGCTCTTTCCAGAGAAAGAGTTGTCCAGCCGAGAAGTTCGGCATCAACATAGCCAGGATGGCAGACAAATGAACTGCAGCCGTTGGCTACCAGTTCTTCCTTAATGTCCATGAACTGCTTGACTGTATCCTTGTTAAGCTGGTCCATCGGATCAAATATCTTTTTCTGAGAAGCCATGTTGGTTTCGAACAGTTTCCACATTGGTCCGTCCATGTGCAGTCTGCCCAGAACTTCTGTTGAATAAGGTATTCCCTCAGCTACAGAGATTTCCTTTATGACCTTACGGTAGTTCTCAGATGAAATGGAATGTTCATGCAGGTATTCAGGCTTGCGTCCGGCCAGTTCCACGAAACGGTTGTACTGCGCCCACAGTTCCTTCTTTACTTCCTCATAAGGGAACAGTTCAGCTCTGCCTTCTTCACTCTGCCATCTAGGGTCTCTGGTTCTGACACCTGACTTGATGAAATTACCTTCCTCATCGACCAGATGAGGAATTTCAGCAGGATCAGATACGCTTGGCCCGGCTACCAGATTGAAGTCAATACCGAAACAGGCCTGCGGTCTGTCCTTCATGAATGAAACGGCAAACTCCGCACTTGGCATGTTGGCAAATAAACCGGTGTTTCTTAATACACCTCTGTCAATAGAATCAACGATTCCCAGTGTTACAGCTCTGGTAAATCCGAAATCATCACCCTGAAATAATATTTTTGTCATAATACCCTCTCCTTTTTCCATATCAGCCAATAAGCCTGCTTATTAACTCATATGGAAAAAATAGAGGGAGGTACAGACCTCACCTCTATTAAACCACAATTCTTTTAGAAAATATGTATTAATGCACCAACTAATGCAATTGCAAAGATCAAAAGAATTAACTGTGAAGGCTTCCAGCCCTTCTTGATCAGATGTACCATTACAAATAATGCACATACACCTAATAAGCCAGGGAATACTGAGTTGATGATTTCACCAACGTTAACAGCACCGCCTTCTGCACCGGTTGTATTGATAACCAGATTCAGAGGGATGTTAACCATGTTGGCAGTCATGGCACCAACCATCATGAGACCTAAGACACCAGCGCACTTTGTTAATACCTGAATTAAGCCGCTGTTGAATACCTGGTCAATGAATGATGTACCCAGGTTGTAGCCTGTATGGAACAGGTAGTACTTGGCGATTGACTGAGTGAAACCGTATAACAGTAAGAAGACGATGACGCCCAGGAAGTTACCGTTTCTGCACATGCCGATAGCGATACCAGCTGCGATAACTCTTAATGCGTTGAAGAACAGTGAGTCGAACATACCGGCTGTAGGGCCCATTAAGGCTGCCTTGATATTTTCGATTGTAGCACCGTCTACCTTGCCTTCCTTATGCTGTTTTTCCATAGCTGCGGCTAAGCCGGCGATGAATGAGAATGCAACAGCATGAGTGTTGAAGAACTGCTGATGTCTGGCAACAGCTTCCTTCATCTGTTCAGGATCATCCTTGTATAGTTCTTCCAGGATAGGGCTCATGGTGATCGTGAAGCCGTTAGCTTCCATCTTTACCATTGAGAATGAAATGAATACAAGGTGAGAATATAAGAACATCTTATCGAGAATCTTTTTCTCGCTTGGTGTATAAGTGTTAGCCATATTAGAAGAAGTCCTCCTCTCCAGCAGCTGCATTGTTGGCGTTAACGCCTGCAGCCATTAATTCGTTCTTCAGGTCGATGTTTCTCTTATAGCTGAAGAACATTGTGATTGCGATTGCAGCACCGATAATAGCGATAGCTACTGTATCCAGATGCATGTAGGCAGCCATGACATAACCTACGAAGAAGAAGATACCGATTTCTCCATCCCAGATCATTGATGTCAGGATTGCGAAACCAACGCCGATCATCATACCGCTGGCAGCACCTAAACCTGTCATAACGAATGGTGGTAAGGCAGCTAACAGCTTGCTGAGGCCTTCAATACCGAATGCAACAGCGATGAAGATAATCAGTGAAGGAATGATCTTCATAACAGCTGCGAATAAGAAGTTCTGAACCTTGAATGCCTTCAGATCTCTGGCAGCCAGGTCTTCCCAGTAAGCAGCTAATGGGTTTGAAATTAATGACATTGTCAGGTTGTTAACACTTGTTAAGACAGTTCCGATAGGGAATGCCAGAGCCAGACCATCCTGCATTGGAGTTCCGTTCAGAATAGTGTAGGCAACAGCGATAACGGTTGACAGTGTAGCATCAGCAGCGATAACACCGCCGATAGCAGAGATACCCATGAAGATAGCTTCAAGTTCAGCACCCATCTTGATACCGGTTGTGAAATCACCGAGAACCAGACCGATGAATGGTGCGATTACGATTGGACGAGTCAGACACTGCCATGATAACAGGATCTCATCACCGTAAGCGAATAAGAAATAAACGATGCAGATTTTTAATGCAGCACCAACCATATAAATTAGTTCCTCCTTTCTTCCCTTAAACTAATTTAATACTTTCCGTAATGGTTCAGCATTTTCTTCCGGTGTAGTCTGATAAACCGTTGGATAGCCGAATTCCAATACTTTTAACAGCACTTCTCTTTCATGTGGATATAAATAAAGGTTTAATCCATATGTGGCACGTGCTTCACCACCGACTTTAGGGGCGATTCTGCCATAGTTTCCGATATTAACCATTTCCGGCTTGACAGGGATTTCAGTTAATACCTTCAGCAGATCGTCAGGGTTGTTGACCAAGAACAGGATCTTGTGATCAGCTGCTTTTGGGTTCTTCATTAAGGCGATTGCCTTGTCAACAGACATGATTGCCGTCTTGCATGTTGCAGGAGCAGCCATCATTAAGGACTGCTGAATTACTGAGCTGGCAGCAGCAGCGTCATTAGCGACGATGATTCTGTCAACACCAGTGTGACGTGACCATTTGATTGCGACCTGTCCGTGAATCAAACGTTCATCCAAACGAACCAACTTTAACATAATTTACTTTCCTTTCCTAAAGTATTTCTAGAAGAAATCCTCGTCTCCGGATTCTTCTTCCTGGACCTTTTCCAGTTCAACAACTCTCAGCATTGTTCTGGACTGCTCAACCAGAGCTGCCAGATCCTCATCGCTGATTTCTTCCTTAACAGCCAGTTCCAGCACCAGAGCCAGGTTTACACCGGCAACCAGTCTGGTATTAGGTCTGGTAAGGTATGTGTACATGACGGAGTTAACACTGCCGCCATAGAGGTCTGATAACATGATCACCTGATCCTGCGGACCGACTGTTTTATAGAAGGCATCGAGATGTTCATTGACACTGTCCTGATTGATATAGGCATCAAAGACCGTGATTCTGTCATTTGGTCCCATCAGGATCTCAACAGAGCTCTTGATTCCGCTGGCAAAATGTCCATGTGATGAAATAAATAGTTTGAGCATAAAAGTACCCTCCATATAAAAAATAACATTCACGCATAATTATGTGAATGTTATTAATCGGCAACTTAAAGGTGCAATTTTTTGCACAACAGGCATTATTGCGTGTTAAAGTGCATTATTGTTCATAAAAATCTCTAGTCGTAATGACATCATAGATTCTGTCCAAAGCCTTGTTCTTGTCGGCAGCCACCTGATCCAGACAGCCGCTGACCTGCAGTATATACTTCAGACCGTTGTCAAGGATCCTGAGCGTGCTTGACCGGAAATCAGATTTGGAAGAAATGGTTATTACCGCCTTGATTTCCTGTGATTCACTGTAATGAACACGGTCTTTAGGAATAAAGATATCTATGAAATCCCTGCCTGTGTATTCTCGCGGGATAAAAATCGTGGCAATTCCCGTTCTTGAATAGTAATAATCCAGAATTCGCTTACCGCGCAGATAACGTTCATACATCTTTTCTCTGGCATCCATGTCAGTGGCATAACGGTAACTTAATGCTTCTATGAAAGTATCAAGATCGCGGATATCCATATTATCACTGACAGTGATCAGTTTTTTTATGGCTTCCAGTATATCTCTGTCATAACCCAGCCTGAACAGTTCGGTAAACAGTTCCCGGTTATTGCTACCGTAATCAAGATTATTATATGAAATGACCTTTGTATTGTAGTGATTGTACATGGTCAGATTTGAATCCATGACAACTTCATACCCGGTAAGGTCAAGTTTTCTCAGCTCATAGAAGTTATATACTTCAGCCGTATTGATATATTTGGCGTAATTTGTCAGCAGCTTTTCCCTTAACATGCCGGCCGCTACCAGACCATTAGTAGAACATACTATGATGTTTCTTCTGTTATAAGGAAAATCCAGTTTATTGATGATGGTTTCCAGGATAACCGCAAAGAAAGTGGCTGTTTCATCTTTGATCGTTACCTTCAGCACTTCTTCCATTTCAACGATCAGTATTCTGGCCATTTCCAGGGCGATCGGTGAAACATTATCTTCCCTGCCTTCAGCGTAGGTTATCATTCTTTGGGTATCCGTGTAGTCAAAGTGGTTTTTAAGATACATCTGCATCCGCAGAGATTCCAGATCACGTCCGTAAACCTTAAAGATATCCAGATCATAGATCTGACCGCCAAGCTGTTTTCTGGCTTTCTGAATGACCTTGTTGAAAATAGTCAGATTTTCTATTATCAGACCCAGCGGCAAGTGATCATTGCCCTTCTGACGCATGTTTATGTCACGGTTTATCAGCAGCATCCTGGCAAAGTTCAGCACTTCATTTTCATCCGGATCCATGTATTTACGCACGATTTCCGCTGAAAGGATCTTTCTGGCTATCTCGTAGTCATAGGTCCTTCTTAATTCATCGGCGATATCATTGCTGAATTCTATCTTCTTTCCTTTCCTGATCCTGTTCTGCATCAGACATAAATGAGTAGCCAGTTTCTTACCGGCAATATCGTAAATGACAATGTCACTGCTGCGCAGAATATCGAGGAAAGTCTTTCTTAATTCAGGATAAATATTCTTACCGTCCCGATAGAATTGCTCATTGAACGGTTCATAAGGATAAAGAGGATTGAATTCATGATACTGTGAACAGTGGACTTCAACCAGAGCACTGCGTATATCCTGTTCCTTGCCGGAGACATGATAGCCTTTGCCCACTGAGGAAACCACTTCCAGCCTGAATGACTTCAGGAATCTGATAGCCCAGGCGTAGTCCCTGCGCAAGGCTGACTTGGTCAGATAAAGCTTCTCGCTGATTTCCTCAGCAGTGACATACTCATCCGTAAGCAGTCGCTGAAGAATGTACATGCGGCGGTTGATCCCTTCAATTGAACGATTATAGAAAAGCGAATACATTATGTTAAGCTCATCTGTCAGCCTGTTCAGGTCATCCCGGTTTTCCGTTTCGATAGTATAACCTCTGGCCTTATGAGACATTATTCTGACAGTTCCTGCTTCTGAAAGTGACTCATTAAGAAAAACGATATCTGATTTCACCGTTCTGACGGAGGACATGGATAAAACAGCCAGTTCCTCTGCAGTTACCGGCCCGGAGGCATGAACCAGATTGTACATTATCAGCATCTGACGGTTTTTTTCTATTTTCATATTATCTAAATCTGTTTTTCCGAAACAGCAGAAATACCGGCTTCCTCAGCAAGCTTTTCAAGTTCTTCTTCATCCATGTCTTCCAGATCATTCAGATCAGCCATGGCCGCCGGAAAACCGTTCAGCATCGCTGTGCCGTAATAATCCTGCAGTTGTTCCCTTAATTCCTTCTTATCCATGTATTATAATTTTACAATATGTATGTTTCAGATGTCATTATTTATCTATAATTGAGTTAAGAGGACAGAATTATGCCATATTTAAGACACGATAACATAGAAACCTATTATGAGACTCTTGGTTCGGGCCACCCTTTCATCCTTCTGCACGGTCTGGGCAACAGCATGCAGCAGGTCAGAGCCATGTACAGACCGGTTGAAAACATCCAGTACATCTTCATGGATCAGAGAGGCCACGGGCAAAGCACCTCGGACGGTGACTACCGTTTTGATGCGCTGGTAAATGATGTCATTGCCCTGGCTGATCACCTTGGCATAAAGGAATTTGCCATCGGCGGCATTTCCATGGGAGCTGCCGTATCTCTGGCCACTTATTTCAGATATCCTGAAAGAGTTAAGGGTTTATTCCTTATCCGTAACGCCTGGGCGGGGCAGCCAATGAACGATCGAAACCGGAATCTGTTTGAAGCATTAGCCAAGGGTCTGAGCCTTAACAGCCGCGAATACCTGCTGAACAGCGAGGCTTACAGAATCGCAGAAAAAGAAGCTCCTGAATCAGCAGCTTCCATGTTTCAGTTCTATGATGATCCGGTATCCGTAAAGTACTGGCAGAAATTTGCAGCCGTACCAAAACAGAAACCTTTTGACTCGCTCGATGACCTTAAAAAGATCAGTGTGCCGGTAACCGTACTGGCCAACACTTACGACAATATTCATCCGTTTGAATTCGGCGTTCTCATCCACAAAGCCATACCGCAGTCTGATTTCTATCCGATCGCCTGCAAGGCCCTGAACAAAGACCAGTATCATCAGGATATCGGTGATCACTTAGAGGAATTCTTCGAAAAAGTCTATTTTATGTGATAGGTGTCTTCAGTTTCCGCAAAAGCCTTATCCAGCTTTTCGGTGAGCTCCTTCATATCCATGATTTTGTAAAGTTCAACGATGCGCGGATAATCTCTTAACTGATAGACGATGTCGCGGGCTACTACTAGCAGATCGAACTTCTGAGCGGAAATCTCGCCTAAAGAGACGTGCTCAACTTCAACACCGGTAATACCATGCTGCTTAAGGTACTTCTGAACGTTCAGCTGTACCATGAAGGAACTTCCCATGCCGCCTCCGCAGCAGCACATGATATGTTTTATTTCAACCATAACAATACACCTCTTTATTTATCTTCATTATACACTCTGCAGATTCACTGAATCTGCTTTTTTATGTTTTCAATCATTTCGTCTTCCAGCTTTTTAAGTTTGCCGCCGGTAAGTTCATTGTAGTCGGTCATTTCACAGCCTTCCGCAGCCAGTTTCAGACTCAGTTCATTTTCGTCATAAGGCAGCCATGGCTGCAATCCCTCACCGTTAGGATTGCCTGTACGGGCAAAGTTGGACCAGTATTTCTGCATTATTTCCGACAGGATCCAGTCATCTTCCGTATAAGGACGCCAGCTGCCGTCCAGAGTACCGAACTGGTAGCGGTTATCACAGGAATGCGGCGTACCAACATCATCACCAGGCTGCGGTCTGTCAAAGACATACTCATAAACAGGTTTACGGCCAAGTTCACGGACAACCTTACCTAAGGCTCTGGCCTGGGCACAGGTATTCGAGCCGAACATCGGCTGCTTTTCATTGGCTCCTTCGTCTACCGTACAGCCGATTATGATATCAACATCAGCGATGTCACCCTTTATGACCATCTTATCAATGTCTTCCGGAAGCGCATAGCCATCCGCATACATGGTGAAACCGTTGAAGAAACCGATTCTGTCATTCTCGTCTCTTAACACCTGCCAGTCCAGCTTGCGCATTTCCTCAATGCTGCTGCAGCCCAGGTTCTTCATGACTTCAAGGCCCATCTTTTCCTGTTTTTCCCTGCGGCCGTCCATCATTACCGAACCGATGCCGCCGGCTGACTGAATGGAGACATGTCTGATCAGGTCACGCGATAACGGTGAAACAGCTAGGCCTAAAGTACTTCTGCCTCCTGATGACTGTCCGAACACCGTAATGTTGTCAGGATCACCGCCGAAAGCCCGGATGTTTTCATGGACCCACTTCAGAGCCCGTATCTGATCCAGCAGACCGTAATTACCTGAGGTACCCTGTTCATTTTCCTTCGCCAGATCAGGATGAACGTAATAGCCGAAGATGTTCAGTCTGTAGGTTATGGAAACAACGATGCAGCCCTGACGGCACAACCCGTCACCGCAGTATTCGTAGTCTGAACCGTACCACTGCTGCAAGCCGCCCCCGTGGATGTACATCATGACCGGCAGTCGGTCATTTTCACTTTCAGCCGGTGTATAGATATTAAGATAAAGACAGTCCTCACTCATCTTGGGAGGATATGGGTAGTTTTCGATCATGACGTACGGATGATCGCTGTCATCAGTCACATCATCTGTAGCCGTACCCCAGCGGTCAAACTGCCGGCAGGCATCACCGAAATGATCGCACTTTCGTACCCCATCCCATTTATCAGGCTTTTCCGGTGCCTTCCATCGCAACTCTCCTACCGGAGGTTTGGCATACGGTACACCTCGGAATAACGCAAAACCGGCGTTGGACTTAACGCCTTCAACCCAGCCATACGCTGTCTTAACTTTCATTAACATAAGCTTACCTCTGCATTCATTATACAACGAACAACAAAAAAACGTTTCTCTTCAGAAACGTTTACATGATTTTCTTATGGAAATAATGATCTTCAAACCAATGTCCGACACCGTCATGATTTGAGTCATATTCAGTGATCATGTCGGCAATGGCCTTGCTGTCATCCTTGCCGTTGAGCAGGCAGACACCCAAGCCGGCGTAAGCCATCATTTCATTGTCATTGGAGCTGTCTCCGAAAGCAATGACCTGATCAGGAGTAATGCCATGTTTTTTACAGAACAGTTCGGTAGCCGTAGCTTTGTTGATTCGCGGATCCTGGAATTCCAGCATCAGCGGTCCGGTCTGGAAGAAAGTATACTTTTCAGACGGATGTGACCTGGCCAGTTCCAGCATGTCCTTGATCATGTCAAGGTCTCTGGCTCGGAACATGATTTTGTTTCTTTCCTTTTCCCAGATCTCGTCAAGATTTTCTACGACTCTGACCGGTTCATCATTTCTGATTGAAGACTCATAGGTCTGCTGGTCCATTCTCTTAGCCAGCATGTAGCCTTCTTCATATACAAACGGATTAAGATCCATCGGTTCCATCAGTTCGACGATTTCCTTAACGCTTTCGCGTGAAAGCTTGTTGGATTCGGTAAAAGTATCATCGGTATAATCATGCAGCTGACCGCCGTTCATGCCGATTATGAAGTCAAACTGTCTGTCAAAACCCCAGTTCTCAGCCCTTCTGACCAGATGGCCGGCAATAGGTCTGCCGGAAGCGATGCCGAGATATACGCCCTGATCTCTTAGCATCTGCATGGCTTTCTTTGTTATAGGCATCAATATCTTCTTGTCATTTACCAGAGTCATATCGACATCTGCCACAAATACTTTCAGATTCTCCAACATAAAACATCACTCCTTCAAGACATAACAAATTATAACATAAACATAACAGCTTTTAACAGAACAATGCATATAAACATAAAAAGATCAGCCTTTACTGATCTTTCTATAACACCTTATCAAGAAATTCCTTTACACGCTGATTGTCAGTCCTGTTGAAAATGTGGTCAGGGGTGCCGATTTCCAGGATCCTGCCATTTTCCAGAAAGGCGATCCTGTCGGATATTTCACGGGCAAAGTTCATTTCATGAGAGACAATTATCATTGTCATGCCGTCATCAGCCAGACCTCTTATGACGTTCAGTACTTCCTTGATCATCTCAGGGTCCAGAGCGCTGGTCGGTTCATCAAACAGCATGATCTCCGGATTCATGCACAAGGCACGGGCTATGGCGACACGCTGCTGCTGTCCGCCTGACAGCTTGCTGGGAAATTCGTCAGCCTTGTCTTCAAGCCCGACACGTTTCAGATACTTCCTGGCCAGCCGTTGGGCTTCTTCCTCGCTTTTGCCCTGTACGTTGACAGGAGCAACCGTCAGATTCTGCATGACCGTCATGTTGGAAAACAGATTGAAATGCTGGAAGACGAAACCCATGACAATGCGCTGTTTCCGGGCCAGCTTTTCATTGGAATAATCAATGGCCTTGCCGTTTATCAGGATCTCCCCGCTGTCCGGCTTTTCCAGTCCGGCAATGCAGCGTAAGACCGTTGACTTGCCGGATCCGGACGGTCCTATCAGACTGATGACTTCCCCTTTCTCCACTGAAAGAGAGAAGTCCTTGACTGCTTCAACTTTGTTGCTGAAGGTCTTGTTCAGATCAATGATGTCAATCACTTACCGCCAGCCTCCTTTCGATCAATTTGGATATCGCCGAGATAACCAGAGTCATTACCAGATATATGCCGCTGGCGACAGTCAGTGGCGGCAGATAGGCATAGTAATTGGCACCAACCGTTGTGGCTGATTTCATCAGTTCAACTACACCTATGGTCGATAACAGAGAAGAATCCTTGATCAGCGTAATGAATTCACTTACCAGCGGCGGCAGGATCTGCTTGAAAGCCTGCGGCAAGATGACAAGTCTCATCTTCTGCCGGTAAGTCAGTCCCAGTGTATCGGCTGCTTCAAACTGTCCCTTGTCAACACCGTTGATGCCGCTTCTGATCAGTTCAGTGGTATAGGCCCCGCTGTTAATGGATATGGCGGCTATGCCGGTGATCAGGGGATTGAATCTGATCGGTCTGCCCAGAATAAGGGTTACCAGAGCCGGTAAGGCCAGAAAGGCGAAAGTTATCTGCATGATCATCGGCGTACCGCGGAATACCTCTACATAAACTGAAGCCAGAGCATTGAGAAACTTATTGCGTGACAGTTTGGCAGCAGCTCCCAGGGTCCCCAGTATCAGCCCCATCGCCGTCGCAACGGCGGCGATCAGCAGAGACATCCCGGCCCCTCTTATCAGATAGGCGAATATCTCAGGCGTAATTATTGAAAAATCCATTTTACAGACCCCATTTAGTCTTCAGCTGATCAGACTCACCGGAAGAAACAAATTCCTTTACGGCAGCATTCAGAGCTTCCAGGATGAAGGTATTGCCCTTTTTAACGGTAATGCACAGATTGTCTTCAGCCAGTTTTTCATTAAGGATCACCAGCTTGTCAGATGTATCCACAAAGCCCTGAGCAACCTTTTCATCACAGACTACGGCGTCGATCTGATTATTCTTCAGCATTTCAAACTGCTGCAGATAGTCACCCGGTGAAGTCATCTTTACTCCTTCGATCTGACTGGCGGCATCATAACCGACCGTTCCGTCACCGGCTGCTACGGTCTTGCCGTTAAGATCATTAAGTGTGGTTATACCTGAATCCTTGAGAACAACGATTACCTGTGCAGAAAGATAATAAGGTTCGGTAAACAGACACTGTCTTTCCGGATCATATGAGAAGGCAGCAATGCCGACATCGACCTGGCCGGTCTGCAGAGCTGAAATGATGGCGGAAAAGTCCATCTGAACAAATTCCGTATTATAGGCAGCACCTGATTCACTCTTGATCTTGGCAGCCAGAATATTGGCCATGTCAACATCGTAACCGATCAGGTTGTTGCTGGTGTCAAGTGATTCAAACGGCGGATAGTCAGCGGATATGCCGACAACCAGTGTACCGGCAGTAAGGACTTCATCGTCAATGCTGTCAACTGTCTTTTCCTGCTGTTTTGAACAGCCGGCTAATATAAATAAACATGTGATTAATATGATAAATAATTTCTTCATTTTTTCCCTTTCCTTAAGTTTTTAACTCGTTACTATGCAGAAATCCTCAAAGACATATTTCTTCAGGCCTCTGCTGTCAGTGATATATTCAGAACTTCCCTCAGCGATAATGTCAAAGGCCTGAGCTACCTTGATAAGCTCAATTCCCGGTCTTAACGGTTCATTGTGAGAAGTGATAAGTGTGCAGTTACTGTATTTTTCCGCAACCATGTGCATGCTGCGGCGGTATGTTTCAAAATCGGAATTAGAGCCGTCATTATGCGTGATATGAGCATACAGGGTTGCCGGGTAAAAGCTGTCACCGGTAAACAGGATCTGATTCTCTCTGTCCAGATACATGACGCTGTCCGGTGAATGGCCGGGAGTCTCGATGACTTCCAGTCTGATGTCACCTAGATCGAAAACATCGCCGTTTCTGATCAGTGAATACCGGTTGGCAGGCTTAATGCAGTATTCTTCCCTGCTGAAGCCTCGTGGATATGGCTGACAGTTGCAGCCTTCAGCCATGTTATCTTCAACCTCCTGTTTACTCAAGCCTCGTCGCGCTCTGCTTACGGCAACCGGATTGTCAGGGATGAACACTTCATCAAACTGCCAGTCGCCTCCGATATGATCAAAGTGCGTATGCGTATGTGTGACAATCACTTCCCCCTCGTATAATTCCTTTACGACCGCTCTGATATCCCCGATGCCTAATCCGGTATCTATTAACAATGCTTTTTTCTTACCGGTGATCAGGTACGAGATTACCTCCTGGAAGTGCTTGTCTTCGTATATTGCGTATATGTTGTTTCTGATCTGGTAAACGGAAAACCATGGATCAGCTGATTCAATACGGATAAATGATTCATACTGTTTTCGCGGTAAGGCATCATACCAGTTAACCGGCATAATTACGTCTGCAGTCTTTTTCTCCATGTTCTTCCCTCCTTCTCAAGAAATAAAAACGTCCCTGTTGAGCAACTCAACAAGGACGATAATAACCGTGGTGCCACCTTGATTCCTGAAACCGCAGTTTCAGGCACTCAATTGTCTGTAACGGGACTTCCCGATACCGGATACTTGATTTCCCCGGTATCACTCCAAGGCGCGTTCATTTCTCCGTGTTACACCATCTCTCACCAGCCATGGCTCTCTGCAGAAACCGTGAAAAACTACTATTCCTTTTCATCGTGATATGAAAATTATACATTCATTTTCTGAAAATGCAATCATTTAAATCGGATTTCCACAAAAAAAGAACAGTTTTTCAACTGTTCCTTGTTTTTATACGATTTTATTGAGCCAGCCAGCACACATTTCAGCCCATTTATGAACCTGAGGTATATCCATGGCCAGGTCATTATGACCGTCAGCCAGCGCCAGACCGTGTACACCTTCCGGGAACAGATGCATTTCAAACGGAATGCCCATGGCAGTCAGTGCCTGTCCCAGGGTGAATGAGTTGCGCGGATCATCGCTGTTGGTCTGCCAGATGAAGAACGGCGGAGTTTCCCTGGTGATATTTACTTCCGGTGAGAAATAGATAAGTTCTTCCTTGCTGGCAAAGAACGGATTTCTGATATGGTTGGAGAACGGGTCAACGAAGAAACCGCCCGGCAGTCCGGCAAACGCAAAAGCCCCATAGCCTAAGACAGCACCGTCAGGACGGCAGGATTCTCTTTCCACAGGATCCTCAGCATCCTTATTGCCATAATCAAACTTGGTGGCAGCGTTACCTGATAACATGCCTCCGGCTGAGAAACCCATGCACACAACTTTATCGGTAACTCCCAGTTCATCCTTACGGCTTCTGATCAGTCTGATCGCTCTCTGCATGTCATCCAGACAGTCCTTACGACCATAAGGCTGCAGTCTGTAGGTCAGAACCGCAGTATTGAAACCGGCTGTTGCGAAATATTCGGCCACATTGAAACCTTCGCAGCCTGTTCTGGTAGAGAAGCCTCCCCCGCAGGCAACGATGACTGTTCCTCTTTTTTCGCTCTGATTCTGTCCCGGCACGAAAATGATTGAAGGTTCGATCTGCAGCGGATCTCTGTCATCCCAGTTAGGCGTCTTTCCTTCAGGCCATAATGGAATGGCATCAAATCTCTTGACCGCATTGTTCCAGGTTTCCAGATTCAGTTCCCTGTTCATGGTTCCGTCTTCCTTGCGGTGACGGGAAATATTGATGACGACACCGTCTTCCTTAACCAGTTTTACTAATTCATCATAATTGTTCTGATACATATATATCTCCTCTGAAAAAAGTCCACACCCATAACCAGGGTATGGACTTAAGTATTTGTTTCTGTTAGATCAGGTTCTTTTCTGTCTCCGCATCAAAGACATGGATCAGGTTAGGATTGAAGTTGAATGTGAACTGCTTGCCTAATGATACGCTGTCCAGATCCAGATTGGCGGTAGGAATTACGGCTACGATATCATCGCCGTTGAGGTTGATGTGCAGATGTACTTCTGAACCCATCATTTCGGATACTTCGATGGTTCCGGTGAAGCCTTCCTTGCTCATTTCTACGTGAACAGGTCTGACACCTACTACGACTGTCTTTTCAGGTTCCTTCTTAGCCTTCAGGATTTCCTGATGCTTGTCATTCAGTCTGATGTCCTTGCCCTGAATGGTGATGTAATATTCACCGTTTTTGATCGTTAATGGAATATTGTGGAAGAAGTTGATCTGAGGTGTACCGATGAAGCCGGCAACGAAGACGTTATCAGGATGGTTGAATACTTCCTGAGGAGTACCTACCTGCTGAATGAAACCGTCTCTCATGACGACGATTCTGTCACCCAGGGTCATGGCTTCGACCTGGTCATGTGTAACATATACGAATGTTGTATCGATCTTCTGACGCAGTCTGATGATCTCAGAACGCATCTGGCCACGCAGCTTGGCGTCCAGGTTTGACAGAGGTTCGTCCATTAAGATGACCTGAGGCTGTCTTACGATGGCACGGCCGATGGCGACACGCTGTCTCTGACCGCCTGAAAGGGCCTTAGGCAGACGTTCGAGAATTTCAGTGATTTCCAGAGTCTTGGCTGCCTCTCTGACCTTTTTGTCGATTTCGTCCTTTGGCAGCTTGGCCAGTTTCAGTGAGAAAGCCATGTTGTCATAGACTGTCATGTGTGGATACAGAGAATAGTTCTGGAATACCATTGCGATGTTCCTGTCTCTCGGTGAGATGACATTGGATAAGACATCACCGATGTACAGTTCGCCTTCAGTGATCTCTTCCAGACCGGCGATCATACGTAATGTTGTTGACTTGCCGCATCCTGAAGGTCCTACCAGAACGACGAATTCCTTGTCCTTGATGAACAGGTTAAATTCCTGAACGGCTACGACACCCTGATCTGTGATCTGCAGATTTGGTACGAAACCTTCTTCAGGCGGAAGATCCTTTGCCTTCTTGGCAGCTCTCTTGTTGGATTTGATCTCCTCAGCTGTAATAGGATAGATCTTCTTGATGTTCTTTAGTGTAATACTTGCCATTATGATTTGCTCTGGCAGTTCGGCCTCCGCCTTGCTGCCTCATTTCAGACCGACACAAAGGATCTGAAACATTCTCAGCATGTCTCCACTATGCTGACCCGCGAGCCACGGATTTCCTCCTTTACTGTACCGCAATAAAAATGTGGAGCGCAGTATTCTACATCTCTATTATGACAAAAGCACCTGTCTGACTCCTTTAAAATATGTAAACTGCTTTTCCAAAAAAAACTAAATGATAGAAAATCAAAACTTCATAATTTATTTTTTATTCCTTTTATCAGGAGCACTAAGCTATGCTGAAAATGGAATAAAAGGAGCTTTTTATCATGCATGAAATAAAAACTGTAAAACTGAATAACGGCGTTACTTTAGCCTACCGTGAATACGGTACAGGAGATAAATATCTGTTATCAACTCAGAACTTTTTCTTCAAGGATTCCCACATGGCCTTATTAGGTCAGCCGCCATATGACTACCACTGTTTCCTGGTATACATGAGAGGCTATGGTGAATCTGATCACATATTTGATCAGGAACTGCGCGACTATGCCACCATCTGGGGTGAGGACCTGATCGCCTTTGCGGAAGCCATGAACATTCCAAGCTTCTATTATACCGGCATTTCCCACGGCAACTGGGCTTCCTGGTACATCGCCTTCCACAGACCTGAACTGATCAGAGCCTATGTCTGCTGCGACGGCATTACTCAGTATCATGAACGCAGAGACCTCCCTGCCCCATTGGCCAAGATGAGAGACCACGCCGAAGAATTCGTCGGCAATGTCGAACAGCTGAAGAAGACAGCCTGGATCGAACTGTGGCCTACTCAGAATCCGGAAAGACTGGCCAGAAGACAGGCCAACTTTGAAGAACACCTGGATATCCTGATGCACCGCAAGAAGGAAGAATTTGCCCTGCCGATGCTGGGTGACATGACCGGCTGTCATGCCAAAAGCCAGGCAGAATTACTGGAAAGACTGCATGAGATCCCGTTCCCGGTAATGATCTGGGAAGGCGGACTTGATCCTCTAGCCACCCCGGAAGCTGCCCTGGAAGTTGCCAAGGCCATTCCTGGTGCCCAGTACCTGATGTATCAGCATCTGGGACATGGCGGTGCCGATGAAATGCCTGAATTAACAGCCAGAGACTGCGACCGCTTCTTTAAGGATGTCGAAGGACGCATCCTCTAGAGGTAAATAAATATGAAACTGCAACCTGCTGCCCTCTTCGGGGAACACATGGTCCTGCAGAGAGACAGCGAACTTAAAATATGGGGAACAAGCGCTGAGCATGATACCGTTACCGTTGAACTAAACGGTCAGAAAGCTTCAGCTCCTGTCGTCAACGGTGAATGGCTGGTAACTCTGCAGCCTGAAGCCACCTGTTTCAGAACTTCAATGACCATCAGTTCTCTGATCACCGAAGAAACAATAACTTTCAGGGATGTGGCTATCGGTGAAGTCTGGCTGGCTACCGGTCAGTCCAACATGGAATTCCTGATGAAATACGACTTTGATCTGCCGGAAACCAAACAGCTGCCTGATGATGAATATCTGCGCTGCTATACCACCCCGCAGAGCGCCTATGTCGGTTATTCGGAACTGGACACAAGACCGGCCCAGGGCTTCTGGCGCAAATGGAATACATACGATAACCGCATCAACTTTTCAGCCGTCGGCGCCTACATGGGCATGATCCTGAGACAGAAGCTAAATGTTCCGGTAGGTATAATATCCTGCAACTGGGGCGGTACCCCGGTCGCTGCCTGGACGGCTCTGGAAGATATCAAAGCCAATCCAGCCCTGGAACCAATTCTTAAATGGCACGAGGATGCCTGCAATACGACCAACTGGCCGAAGTACATGGCAGCCTCTGATAAAAAACCTGATCCAATTTCCCCGCAGCAGCAGCGGTTCAACGACCGCTTCATGATGGGTGAGGACATGAGTGAGTTCTTCAAGAACTTTGACCCTTCCAAGCTGCCGCCGGTAGACTTTGCCCCGTACAATCCGGGACCGCGTTCCATAGTAAGACCGGCCGGTCTGTATGAAAACATGTTGAAAAAGACAGCACCGTATGCCATTAAAGGCGCAGTATGGTATCAGGGTGAAGACGACGATGCCCGTAACTGGGTTGACTTCTACGATGAAAGCATGAAGACCATGGTATCTTGCTGGCGCAAACTGTGGGGCTGGCAATTCCCGTTCTTCCAGATCGAACTGGCCCCGTTCAGAGGCTTTGGTCCGACAGGCGCCAAACTGTATGATGTCCTGCGTCACAAGCAGCATAAAGCCGCACAGGAAACCCCGGACATGTACGATGTCTGCATTCTGGATGCCGGGGAGGAATACAACATTCATCCGCGCCACAAGAAGATCGTCGGCGAAAGACTGGGACGCATCGTCATGAAGCATGTCTATGGCGATGATTCGCTGGTTGCCGACTGTCCTGAATTTGCCGGGGCTGAAAGAGGCAATGATGTCATAACCCTGTCTTTTGAAAACCGGGCAAAAGGGCTGAAGGTCAGAGGCTGTCTGCGCGGCGTACTGAAAGTAACTGCCGATCAGGAAGCTGTGGAATTTGAAACCGAAATAAAGGAAAACAGACTGATGATAAAAGGTCAGTTTGAAAATAAAAAAGTCAGAATTGAATACTGCGAGGCCAACTATGCCCCTGCCGTTCTCTTCAATTCCGAAGGCAATCCGGTATACGGGTTTACATGTGAGGTGAAATAAATGAAGATCAGAGAAGTTGTTGAAAAGATACTGGCCTACCATCCTGCTACTCCCGGATATAAGGGCTGCGATGACTACAAGTGCGGAAATCCTGAAGATGAGTGCACAGGCGTGGTAACCGCCCTGACACCAAATATTTCCGTTATCAGAAAGGCCATTGAACTGAACGCCAATCTGATTGTAGTTCATGAGCCTACCTTCTATACTTCACGGGACGGACCAGGCTGGTTTGAGCCTTTCGGCAATTCCGTTTATGAAGAAAAAAAGAAACTGCTTGATGAACACGGCATCGTGGTATGGCGTGACCATGACCACATGCATATGAACAAACCTGACAGCATCTTCACGGGTGTACTGAAGTATCTGGGCTGGGAAGACAAGGCGGAGATCGATACCGATACCGGTTCCTATGCCCACTGGATCGTACATTTTGAACCATGTACCCTGAAAGAACTCTGCAGTCATATAATAACTACCATCGGCATGAACGGTACCAGAATAATCGGTGATCCGGATGCCGTCGTTTCCAGCGCTGCCTTAGTCGGACACCTCTATCCGTCTGACTATCATAAGAAAGACGGCACGACCGGCGAATACGGCGTCAGCATCATTGACACCCTGGAAACCAAGGCCGATGTCATCATTCCGGGTGAAGTCATTGACTGGACCGTACTGTCCTATGTCAGAGACGCTGTCGATCTGGGCAGAAACAAGGCCATGATCAACCTGGGACACTTCAACTGGGAAGAACTGGGCATGAAATACATGAAAGACTGGTTAAGCGAACTGGTCGCCAACAAAGTACCTGTAACATATGTTCCTAGCGGAGATATGTATAACTTTATACTTAAGGAAGGAGAATAAGCTATGAAGATCAAGGAATTGCTGCCATTAGTGAAAAAACACGGACGCACTATTTACGATGAAAATAAGGAAGCTCTGTTTGCCAACTGGACCAATTCGGGCTTTACCGTTTCGCTGACAGGCACATATCTGAGAATAAAAGTCGTTGCCATGAGCGATCAGCTTGCCGGATTCCCGGGCAAGCCTCAGCCGCCGGCGGACTGGCCTTGTGTCGGTGCCGTCATCAATGATGAACTGACATTCCGTCAGGAACTGCGTAATACAGAACCTGAATGGATCACCTTATGGGAAAACGCAGAATGCCAGGATATCGTGATCAGAGTCATCAAGTTATCGGAAAATGCCAGAGGCAAGCTGGGTATCCTGGAAGTTGAAACTGACGGTGAATTCCACAAGTACACAGATAACAGAAAGACCATGGAAGTAGTCGGAGACTCCATCACCTGCGGCTTCGGCATTGAAGCTCCTAACGGGGCCTTTGAGTTCCATACCTATGAGGAAAACGGCTGGATCACCTACGGGGCCTTAGCCGCCAGAGAACTGGGATATGAATTCTCAATGATCTGCGAATCAGGCATCAATGCTGCCAAGCCGGAACACCCGTTCATTCCGATGCACGCCATGGAAGACATCTACATGTATACCGATGAACTTTATGATAAGAAAGTCGGAAGAGAACCTGAAAAATGGGACTTTGAAAAGAATCATACTGATATCGTTGTTCTCAACCTGGGAACCAATGACAACAACCCTATCAAGTTCTACCGCAACTTCAATGACATTGAACCAATGGAAAAATGGTTCCATGCCAGATATAAGGAATTCGTAAAGATGGTCAGAAAGTACAACGGACCGGAAACCGTGATCATCTGCTCACTGGGTTCCATCGATACCTATCTGTATCATCACATCAAGGAAGTCGTTGAGGAACTGAAAGCCGAAACAGGCGATGAAAAACTGTTCAGCTTCGAATACATTCCTCTGAACGTCATGATGGAAGGCATCGGCGCTGCCGGCCATCCAAGTGCCAAGACTCATGTCCGCATGGGCAAGGAACTGGCAAACTACATCCGCAAGTTCACAGGAGAATAAGCTTATGTTAAAGGAAAGACTTCAGAAAATAGAAAAGGACATCGAAAACTGGAAAACACCTTATCTTTCCGACGACATGCCGCATGGCGACATGCCGGGAGACAAGATCCGGATCAATGAGACACACATAGCCAAAGCCGCCAAGATCTTTCCTGCCCTGATCCATGAAATGGGCGTCTGCGGTTCGGAAAAGATCGTGGTATCCGTTTTCGGCGGTTCAGGTGTCGGCAAAAGCGAGATTGCCTCTCTGCTGGCTTACTACCTGCAGTCCTGCGGCATCGGTGCCTATGTCATGTCCGGTGACAACTATCCGCGAAGAATACCTATGTACAATGATGCCGAAAGACTTTCGATCTTCCGTTCCGAAGGTCTCAAGGGCATGTTAAAGGAAGGCACCTATGCCCCGGAACATCAGGAAATACTGAATAAGCTGTGGGCTAATGAAACTGATGCCGACCCTAAGAAAACAGCCGAATACATGTGGCTGGCCAGCTATCAGAAATACGGGCGCATGGCTCTGGCTGACTATCTGGGCACCTATAAGGAACAGGATTATGCTCAGGTCAACTGGATCATTCAGGCTTTCAAGGAAAATCAACCTAAGATCTTCATGAAGCGCATGGGCAGAAGTGAAGAAGCCCGCTGGTATGACGAAGTTGATTTTTCAGACATCAGCGTTCTGATCATTGAATGGACTCATGGCGGCAATAAGAATCTGGAAGGAATCGACATTCCGATCCTGCTTAACTCCACACCGGAAGAAACCAGAGAACACAGACGCTTAAGAGCCAGAGACGGTAAGACCGACTCAGCCTTCACGACCATGGTTCTGGAAATCGAACAGCGGGAACTGGATGCCGTAGCCAGGGATGCCAGGATCATCATATCCAAGTCAGGAGAATTCCTGAATCCTGAAGACTTTTAAGGAGGTTCATATGGAAACCAAGAAAATGGGCATCGGAGCCATGCTCAACGCCTATCCTGACAGTGTCGGGGGTAAGCTATCAGACATCGTTTCCCTGCTTAAAAAGGAAGAGCTCGCAGATACCTTCCAGTCCTTCTACATCCTGCCAAGCGTATTCAACACTGACCTGGACCGCGGTTTCTCACTGATCAGCTATGACTTAAGTGAAACCCTGGCCAGTCCACAGGATATCGCCGATCTGCACAAGCTGAATATCGATTTGAAGATGGACTTCATCCTCAATCACATCTCCGTACTTTCACCGCAGTTCCAGGACATCATCCGCAATGGTGAAAAATCACCTTACCGTGATTTCTTCATCAACTGGAACAGATTCTGGGAAGGATGCGGTGAAATGAGCGAGGACGGATACATTCAGCCAGATCAGAAATACATTAAGGACATGTTCTTCCGCAAGGCCGGACTGCCGATCCTGATGGTCAGATTCCCGGATGGAACTGATGTTCCTTACTGGAACACTTTCTATCAGGAAGTTATATACAATCAGATCAATCCGCTTGACCTGGTCAAGCAGCTTAACATGCAGTATCAGACCGCCGTTGAGATAGCCTCTACCGTTAACAAAGCCCTGGCCAATAAGGTACCAGTTAATGAAATTGACTTCGGCAGATGGGCTGACTACAGACCTCGGGTATTGGAATACCTGCAGGCTAACAGAAGCTATCTGGGACAGATGGACCTCAACATCAAATCACCGCTGGTCTGGGATTACTACCGCAGCGTGCTTAAGAAACTGTCTGATTACGGTGTTGCTATCGTCAGACTTGACGCCTTTGCCTATGCCCCGAAGGAACCGGGCTTAAGGAACTTCCTCAATGACCCGGGAACCTGGGATCTGCTGCAGAAAGTCGATGACATCGCCAGTGAATACGGTCTGACCCTGCTGCCGGAGATCCATGCCAGCTATGCTGAAAAGATATATGAACTACTGGCTCAGAAAGGCTACATGGTCTATGACTTCTTCCTGCCAGGCCTGTTAATAGATGCCTTCATCAGAAAGAACGGCACCTATCTGAAGAAATGGGTCGATGAGATCACTGAAAAGAACATCCGCACCGTCAACATGCTGGGCTGCCATGACGGCATCCCTCTGCTGGACCTCAAGGGATTATTACCTGAAGAAGACATTCAGAACATGATCGACATCGTGGTCGGACGCGGCGGCTATGTCAAGGACTTACACGGAGCCAAGAACGTTTACTATCAGGTCAACGCCACTTACTACAGTGCCTTAGGTGAATCTGATCAGCGCATGTTAATGGCCAGAGCCATTCAGCTGTTTATGCCGGGCAAGCCGCAGGTATGGTATCTTGATCTGTTTGCCGGCAAGAACGACTATGAAGGCATGAGAAAAGCCGGTGTCGGCGGACACAAGGAAATAAACAGAACCAACCTGTCCACTGAACAGGCTGCAGAACTGCTTAAGAGTGATGTTGTCAGAAAGCAGCTGGATCTGTTAAGATTCCGCAATACCTGTCCGGTTTTCACGGAAGATGCTGACATCTCCATTGACTGCAACGAGACAGTAATGACGATCAGCTGGTCGAACCGGCACGGTACCGCAACCCTGACCGTTGACTTCGATAAGGAAACCTACAGAATAGACTGTTAGGATATAAACAGAAAGAAAAACAGTTCCCATTACAGGGAACTGTCTTTTTTGTTTCAGTGTTCTATTTCATAGAAGCGGATCCACAGACCGTCAGCTTCCATGCTGCCCTCTCCCACAAACTGATTGTGGTGGAGATACGGGGCCAGCAGTTTACTGTCAGTATAGAATGTCGGCACGGACTTAAAGGTTCTGGACGGTTTATCGTCAGTAAACCAGGCATTGTTTTCGACGTAGATATGGCTTTCCTGACCGTCTTTGTCAGTTCCTGTTAACATGTAACGGGCTGACATGTGTCTTACCCCTGCCCGATTAAGGATCTGAGTATCAACGCCCCACGGTTCCACGATACCGTTAAACAGTTCGCCATATACCTTGCCATAAAACGGGATCATGGTGACATCACCCTGTTCCGTTTTCATTCTGAAGCCCGGTTTATCAAACTCGATTTTAACTTCCAGAATCGGTTTTTTATCCATTATGCTTCTTCTTTCGGAGTGAACTTGGCCGGTCCGAACAGTCTTACGACGAAATTATTGGTCTGCAGTTTCTTATAGAAGTAGTAATACTTTTCCTGCTGAGCCTTGTCCATCATGCCTGAATTATTGTTGAGGTTGATGATGTCGAAGCTTTCAGCGTATTTCTTCCAGCACGGTCTGCCGCCGCCGTTAGGATCGCCTGTGGCAGCGAAGTCATACCAGTAACCCTGGATCAGTTCCATGAAGTCATAGTCTGCTCCTACCCAGTGATATGGGAAGAACGGATTTCTTTCACCATGGTCTACACGGCCGAAGACATATGGCATTTCAGCGCAGTGCGGTGAACCGTCTCTGTGGCCTCTTTCGGTTTCGTTTTCCTTGCTCATTAACCATACATAGGCATTTCTGTCATACTTGTTGACCAGTTCGCCCAGCTTGGCACTGCCTAATAACATGATATCTGATGCAATCGTTGATACCTGCTTGGCGGCTTCGACACCGTTAGCGGCAGGATACCATCTCTTCATGTCTTCTACGGCATCAGGGAAAGCTTCTTTCAGATATTCATCGTATTTTTCCAGAGTGTATTCATCAGCCTTGACAGCCGGGAATTCCTGAGCACAGGAACCGATCATGACATCGAAGTCATTGAATTCACCGGAATCCATGATCTCTGAATATGGCTTAGGAATGAATTCACCGTCAACGCAGAAGCTGAAGCCGAAATGACCCATGTTCTTGCTTCTGACGAATTCTTCATACTTGTCGAATAATTCCCAGGCATCTCTTCTTCTTAATTCAGCTACATCCTTGCAGCCAACGTACTTGCAGAATTCAACACCCAGATCTTCCATGGCCTTTCTAGGACCAGGCTGCATGAAGCCCCAGTAAATAGGACCTGATTCAATTGAAACGCGGTTGATGATACCTTTCATTAAAGGTGAAGCATGTAAGGCACCGGTACCTGCAGCGCCGCCTGACTGACCGGCTACGGTAATTCTGTCAGGGTCACCGCCGAACTTGGCAATGTTTTCCTTGACCCACTGGCAGGCCTTGCGCATGTCATATAAAGCGTAGTTACCGCTGGTTCCGCCTGCTTCAGCCGTTAATTCAGGATGAGCGAAGAAGCCGAAGAAACCAAGACGGTAGTTGATGGTTACGACAACAACATCTTTTCTCTTGGCGAAGCCGATGCCGTCGCAGACAACTTCACAGCCGCTGCCGGCAACCATGCCGCCGCCATGGATCCAGATAAAGACAGGAAGCTTGTCTTCTTCTGTCTTGGCCGGTGTCCAGACGTTCAGATACAGGCAGTCTTCCTCATACTGGGAAGGAGCCAAAAACTGAGGTACACCGTGAACATTGGCAGGCATGTTTTCCATTTCCATGACATGCTGAACAGCGGCAGCACTGTACTGTACGGCCTTGCGTACACCACGCCACTTGCCAGGATCTTCAGGATGTCTGAAACGGCGTTCACCTACCGGAGGAGCTGCATATGGAATACCTTTGAAGACCTTTACATGTCCATCAAGATAACCCTGCAGCCAGCCCTGTTTAACTAACACCTTTGCATTTTCGAAATTTGACATTAATTATACCTCCAACTATTTTAAAAATGTTTATTTCCCTTCTAATAACCAGTCAATGCCCTTATAGGCATGCGGTGTCCAGAAATTCCAGTCATGAATACCCGGATTCTCAACATATGTATATACGGCTTTCTGTTTCTTTAAGAAGTTCCGCATGCGGCGGTTAGGCGCCAGCAGGAAGTCTTCCGTACCGCAGGCCATGAAGATCCTTGGATTCTCCCTGTCCTCTTTGACATTGCGTTTGTACAGAACTTCAGGATTGTGATCGCTTCTGATGGCTTTCTTCAGATCGCCGAAAGTATCAACATAGTATTCATAGTTTGCCATAACCGGATCAGACATGTTCGGTTTCATGTCCTTCAGATTATAGATTATTAACGCTGAAGACAGAGCCATGATGCCGCCGAAGGTTTCCGGATACATTAAGCCGGTATGCAATGCCCCATATCCGCCCATTGACAGACCTCCTATATAAGTGTCTTCTCTTTTCTGGGCCAGATTGAAGGTATTACGCAGATACTTGATCAGATCCTCACCTATGAATTTGCAGTTCTGTCTGCCGGTGGCTTTCTTGTCAACATAGAAATCCAGACCACCGGTCGGCATGACTACTGCCAGATTATATTTCATGGAAAAATCAGCAGCAGCCGAATTATAGAGCCAGTCATCACAGTCGCCACTGTAGCCATGCAGCAGTATCAGCGTCTTGGCCGGTCTCTGATAATAAGGATTACCCTGCAGGAAAATCGGCAGGTTCTCCGGTTTTTCCGGCAGATGTATATAGAATTCGCCATTGCGGGCTAAAGCCCGGGAACGGAACTTTACAAAATGTGTTGACATTATTGATTCTCCCCTTTTCACATGTTTCCGATTTTATTCTAAATGAGCCGGTTTCGTAAAAGTATTAAAAAAGTGTTCTCAGTTTTTGACTTTCACTTTTGAACAAAAAACAAAGTATTATTATTTAAAGTGGAAATGACTTTTTTGAAAGAAATGTGAAATTTTATGTGTTTAAATTAAATCAGAGAGAAAAGAACTCAACAATAGGGAGGAAAAAAACTATAATGAAAAAACTATTTGTTCTTTTAATTGCCTTACTGATGTTGCTTGGACCTATCGGTTGTTCAAAGCCATCAGGCGGTGGAGAGGAAAAATCAGTTATCACTCTCGACATGTCTACTCTGTTTATCGTTCCAAACCTGGAAGCTACTCAGAAAGTAGAAGATCAGCTGAATGATTATCTGGAAAACACTCTGCATGAAACATTCAAAGTTCATCTGAAAATCACTGCTATCTCTGACTATTTCCAGAAGATTCCTATGGAACTGGCCAGCGGCGGCGACGATGCACCAGATGTAGTACAGGTATTCGGCATGGCCGACTGGGTAAACAACGGTTACATTCTGCCTCTGGATGACTATCTCGGTAAGGAATTAAAACCAACCGTAGATCTGATCGGCAACATCATCGGTTCCGGTAAGATGGCTGGCCACACTTACATGATCCCTCGTTACTTCGGTACAGTTCTTGACTGGAAGTTCATCTACAATAAGGAACTCGTAGACAAGGCCGGTGTTGATGTAACAAAAGCTACCAACATTGACAACTTAGGTGATGTCTTAGCTGAATTAAAGGCTGCATATCCTGAAGAACATTTCTTAGTATACTGCGACCAGTTCAACAGACTGTATGCCTTAATGGATCACACAGCAGTTGTCGGCACATATGCTGCAACAGTAGGTGACAGTACAACATTAATCAACTACTATGAGACAGACGCTTACAAGAACGCCATCAACAAGGCATATGAATTCCGTCAGAAAGGCTACGCAGACCCAGAAGGATCAGCTAACACCTTATCACATGACGCAGTCGTCATGGGCGGCTCAAGCAAGGGCGTTATCATGGGCCACTCTGCAGACACTGAAGGCATTGCCAAGATGTTCACCAAGACAAATACCTACGGTGCAGAATTCGGCGCTGTAAACATCGGTATTGATGACCTGTCAACAGATACCTTAGGTATCGGTATTGCTCACTACTGCAAGGACCCTGCAGCAGCAGCCAGATTCATCAACCTGTTATACGTCGATGAATTCGTATGGAACACAATCATCTACGGTGCTGAAGGCCAGGACTACATCTGGAATGAAGACCATACAAAGGTAAGATATCCTGATGGCTTAGACTTCAACTCTGTACCATACAACTGTGTATACTCCTGCGGTATGATTGGTAACGGTTTCCAGGGACTCGAATATGAAACTTCTGATGAATCAGGCTCTGACCGTGAATACGGCAAGCACCTGATGGAAGTTGCATGGTGCCCACCTCTGTACGGCTTCACACCTACAACAGTTAACGTAATGAACGAAATTGCTGCTGTATCCAACGTAGTTGACCAGTACAATAAGGTTCTTACTTATGGTGACGTTGACCCTGCAGTTGAATACCCTAAGTTCATTGATGCTCTGAAGACAGCCGGCATCGACAAGATCGTAGCTGACTTCCAGGCTCAGGCTGACGAATGGTATAGGCAGAATCATTAAGATTCATTAACTTGTATAATTAACAGGCGGGTGGATATCCACCCGCTTTTATTGTATAATTAAGGTTAAGTATAAACTTAATATAAAAAGTAAGATGAAGAATTCATGGGTAAAAAAAGTTACCGCTCTGCTGGCCGGAATACTGCTTACATCAGTATTGTTTTTTGCTGTGATCTCCATTTCCTATAAGGCAATGTATGAGAACTCCATCCTCTCTGTCAACAATACCTATTCCACCCAATGGACAGCTTCAATCGACAACCGTCTCAACACGATGTACGAACACCTCTATGACCTGCTGGTAACCCTTTACAATACCACTTCCATAGGATCCGGTTCTAACCCGATGGACTTTACTGAAACCATAAAAATCCAGGAAGCCATTAACTCCAAAGTCATGACTTCCGCCGATATTACCGCCGTTTTCCTGATTGATAATGAAAGCAGCAATTACCTTTTTTCCAACAATGCGTCTCTTTCACAGGGACAGTCTTTCAATCTGAAGATGTTTCTGCAGCAGTACGGTGTTCAGAAAACCAGTTCTCTGAATAACCGCATCTGGGAAATCATCAATGTCCTTGATAAAGGATATTATTACAAATCCATCAATCTGGGAAAATATGCCGTCGGCATTGTATCAGACTGTTCTCTTTACGGCATTCAACAGAATTATAATCAGGATCTCGACAGAGCAACCTGCTTTATCAAGAACAGTGATGAACTGATCTGGTGTCAGGGAGATGTCACGCTGAAGGAACTGGTCTATCAGGGCCGCAAGGATGATTACTTCAACCGCGGCTATGCAATTTCCGTAACCGATCAGCAGATGGCCAATGCCTCTACTGTTTACATAATTCAGCCTCAGCCTTTTAAAATGTCGCTTAACGTGCTGTTATGGTTCCTGGTTCTGGACAGTGCCATATGCGTTCTTCTGGTCTTTATCCTGGTTGATGACCTCAACCGCCGCATCACTACTCCTGTCAATAAGCTCATTGAAGCAAACCGGAAGCTGGCTGAAGGAAATCTTGATTACCGCATGGACCCTTCCGAAGCCGGAAGCAGTGAATTTGAGGGGCTCTACAACAGCTTTAACAACATGTCGGAAAAGCTTGAAAACCTGACCATTGAGTCATATGACAACAAGCTCAAAAGAGAAGAAAACCGTCTGAAGATGTTAAGAGCGCAAATGCATCCTCACACCTTCCTGAACGCCATCTCTACCGTCAGCAACATGACCTATACGAGTACACCGGAAAAGATCAGAGAATACATCTCCGCCTTTGCCCGTTTTACCCGCTACATGCTCAACAAGGCCAACGACTGGACAACTGTCGCTGAAGAAATCCAGCATATTCAGACCTACGTGACCATGCAGAAGATCCGCTTCCCTGACAGCATCGAAATCACTTTCGACTGTCCGCCGGAAGTTCAGCAGGTCCGTATTCCTTATCTGATCCTGTTCTCACTGGTCGAAAACTCCTTCAAGCATGCCATGACTCTGGTCAATACCATGTACATCACCATTAAGGGTGAAAACTACGAGGAAGAAGGATTCAGAGGCATCCGCCTGATCGAAGAAGATAACGGCAACGGATTCACGGCCGAAGCCATTGCCAAACTGGAAGATCCGGAACACAATGAACCATTTACCAAGGAACATCTGGGTCTGACCAATGTCCGCTACAGCCTCAACATCATCTACAAACGTGATGATCTGTTGCGCCTTTCCAATAAACCTGAAGGAGGAGCCCACATTGAGCTTCTTATACCTGAAGAGGAGAATATAGATGAAACTGTTAGTATGTGATGATGACATTTCAACGATAGATGTTATACAGAGTCAGCTTGACTGCCGCGAACTTGGAATATCCAAGATCCTACGTGCTTATAACGGTCTGATGGCCAGAGAAGTCATTGACCGGGAAAATCCCGATCTGATCCTCTGCGACATCGGCATGCCTTTAAGCAACGGCATCGAGGTGCTTAAGTACGCCTTTGAAAAGAATCCCGATGTGGAGTTCTCTTTTCTGACCTGTTATGAAGAGTTTGAATATGCCAAAATCGCCATCAGATATGGCGTGACCAGCTATCTGACCAAGCCTTTTGATCTGGAAGAGATTAAGATCAGCATCCAGAAAATGATTGCCAATGCCAAAGCCAAGAAACATCCGCAGCCTGACCAGAATCAGCATGACCTGTTATTATCTTCGATCTTCCGTCAGGCCTGTGACGGTGTTCTGGGTTCGACCCGTGAACTCGTCAATGCCGGCTTACGCTATAACAACGTTGATTTTGATGCTGACAGTCAGTGGCGCATCGTTTTCACCTGCTCTGACATGACTGATGCCATCCAGAAGACCTGGAGCCGTCAGCTGCTGCTGTTCACCTATGGCCGCATCCATGACGAAGCATTGCTCAATTACATCGGTTCAGCCTATACCGTTGTCAATTCCGACAGCCGTTTCATCTGGGCCATGTGCTTTGTCAGAGAACCGCTCACTGACAGCGAAATCAAGGCCAAATGCGAAAATCTCATCGATTTCACCAATAAATACATGTCACTTAATCCAGCCGTGCTGATCAGTGACGTCTTCCCGTTCTATCAGGCTTCAGCCGTAACCGTTGATCTGTACGACCGCATGCGCCGAATCAGATACTATGGCGGCAAGATCCTGCTGGCCCGTGAAGAAGCCGTACCGGATCTGCCGGAAGAGATTCAGATCAATGCCACTCAGGTGCTGTGGTACCTTAAGAAACATGACCAGGCAGGCTATAATGATTACATTTCCATGCTCATTGACAGAATGCCTTCCTCACAGGAAGCCTATACTCATTTCCGCAATGAACTGGTAAACATCTATGTCACATACTTCCGTGATAACGGCAACAGTACCAATCAGATTTTCATGAATCCGACCATCGCCGCCCTGGATGAAAAGGCCACGACCGGCAAGAAAGCTCTGGAAGCCTATGCCCGGGGCTTATATGACCTGCAGCAGTCCATGATGCAGGAAATGATCGATTCCGAAGATATAATTGTCCGTGCCAAGCGCTACATCGATGAAAACTATCACGAAAACATCGACCGTAACGATGTGGCTGCCGTAGCTTTCGTCACACCTAACTATCTTTCAAAACTGTTCAAGAATTCCATGAACATGAATCTGCGTGAATACATCAATCAGCTGCGTGTTGAAGAAGCCAAGAGACTGTTACTGTCAACTTCCATGAGCGTCAGTGAAATAGCCTCCTATGTCGGCTACTTCAACATTTCCTATTTCTCCACGGTCTTCCATAAGATAGTCGGTGTCTCACCTTTCGACTGGAGACGGGACAAGGGAGGCGAAAGCGATGAAAATCAGTGAGATGATAAAAAGAGACCGTCAGAAGATCAGTGAGCTTCCCAATCTTACCAGTAAATTAAGATTCATCTGGGATTACTATAAGGCTCCGGTCATTGCCATAGTTCTGGTTCTGACCATCGGCCTGCTATCGGCATTGAATAATATAGGCAGAGCCAACGTTAATCTCTATGTCGTCCTTCTCAATAATGATACGATCTTCAGAGAATGCGACGAAAGCATCTTCAACGAGACCATGAATCACCGGGGCATTGACATGAAAAAGAAGACTGTCAATGTCAATACCGAACTTTCCGTCGGCATCGGCAGCGATGAAGCTGCTGACATGGAAACCATGCAGGTGCTTACTGCCCTGTTTTCCATCAGCGACCTCGATGTCTATGTGGCTCCACGTGAATATTTTGATTACTTTGCCGCCAATAACGGCTTTGCCGATCTCAATGTTCTTATTGACAAAGATGTACTGGCCAGACATTCTTCAGACTTTTACATTTATGATGAAACAGCCGCTAACCGGCCGGTTCAGGGCATCATTCTGCACAAGGGATCCCCTCTTCACAAAGCCGGATACTATCATGATGATGTCATTATCGGCATTGTCAAAAACGCTGTCCATTTTGATGAAGCAGTCGCTTTTCTGCAGCAGTTGTTAAGTGATAGAAATTGACAAATCCATCGTACTTTTTTTAATGTACGATGTTTTTTTTATAGTTAATATGAATATGGATACTTATACAGTAAAGGAGTATTTTTATGTCGGAAAACAATAAGACCCACAGCGCCGAGTTTGACAATCTCCTGCGGGAGCAGAAAAAACTGGCGAAAAAGGAAAAATTCAAAAATGACTTCCCACTGTATCTGATGATGCTGCCTGGAATCATCTATCTGATTGCCAACAACTATCTGCCGATGTTCGGTATCCTGCTGGCATTCAAGAGAGTTAACTATTCCATCGGTATCTTCAAGAGCCCTTGGGTAGGTCTGGACAACTTTGAATACCTGTTCAAGACCAAGGACGCCTTCATAATGGTCAGAAACACTATCGCGTATAATGCTTTCTGGATCATCATGGACCTGATCATTGCGGTATTCATTGCCCTGTGCATGAATGAAATTGCACAGAGAAAGATTGCCAAGATCATTCAGCCGATAATCTGCTTCCCTTCAATGGTTTCAGCAGTTATCCTGTCATTCCTGGTATATGCTTTCCTGAGCCAAAGCTACGGTTATCTCAACTCCACAATCTTCAAGGATAATCCGATAATGTGGTATCAGACACCGCAGTACTGGCCGTTCATCCTGACCATAGTACATATCTGGCAGGGTGCAGGACAGTCATCCATCATTTACATGGCCAGCATAGGCGGTATTGATAAGGGACTTTACGAATCTGCCCGCATCGACGGTGCAACCAAGTGGGAGCAGATCCGCTACATCACCCTGCCGCTGTTAAAGCCAATGATCACAATGATGCTGCTGCTTTCAATCGGCCGTATCTTCAACTCTGACTTCGGCCTGTTCTATCAGGTGCCGTTAGGAAACGGCATGCTGTACGAAACAACTCAGACTATCGATACCTTCGTATACCGTGCTCTGATGGTCAGCAATAACGTAGGTCAGTCATCAGCTGCCTCCGTATTCCAGGCTATTATCGGTTTCTTCCTCGTACTGTTCTCCAACCTGCTGGTACGTAAGATCAACCCGGAGAACTCATTATTCTAGGAGGACATAATCATGGCAAATAATAAGAATAAAATCGTAATGATGAAAGGTGAGAAATCTTTCCATTATATCGCACTTGTTATCATGACTCTGTTCATGCTGTTCTGCATTGTACCACTGATATTAATGTGCGTCGTATCATTTTCATCTGAAAACTCACTGCTGCATGGTTACCGTTTCATTCCTGATGAATGGTCATTGGATGCCTATGCCTTCATGTGGGCCAAGAGAGCTACCATTTCCCGTGCTTACGGTCTTACCATTCTGGTAACAGCTGTCGGAACATTCCTGTCACTGGTAATGACTTCCCTGTTTGCCTATCCTTTATCAAGGAAAGACTTCAAGCCTAGAAATACCATCGCTTTCATCCTGTTCTTCACGATGCTGTTCAACGGCGGTATGACTGCCTCATATATCGTCTGGACCAGACTGTTCCACATCAAGGATACACTATGGGCTTATCTGCTGCCTGGTTCACTGATGAACGGCATGAACGTAATGCTGGTCAGAAACTACTTCAATGCCAACATTCCGTATTCAATCGTAGAAGCAGCCCGTATCGACGGTGCCAATGACTGGACCATTTATTCCAAGATCATGGTTCCGCTGTCAAAGCCAATCATGACCACCATCGGTCTGTTCTCAGCCTTAGGTTACTGGAACAACTGGTCAGCCGGTCTGTACTATATCAACAACCCTAAGCTCTACACCATACAGGTCTACCTGAAGAAACTGATGGACTCCATCCAGTTCTTAAAGACCACAGACCTGCAGGACGAAGCCATTCTGCTGGCACAGCGTAACCTTCCTACTGAATCTGCACGTATGGCGGTCGCCATCATTGCACTGATTCCTATTCTGCTGATCTACCCGTTTGTTCAGGGCGAACTGATCAAGGGCATGGTCGTCGGCGGTGTTAAGGGCTAAAAGAAAGGAACAATATGATCAATCGCAAACCTTTCGAAAAAGCAAGACCGGAAGAAGTCGGCGTACCTAGCAAGCTTATTCTGGAATATATCGACAATCTGGAACACAGCCAGACTGAGATGCATGGCTTAATGATCATGCGTCATAACAAGATGATCACCGAGGGCTGGTGGACACCTTACGGTCCTAACCTGCGTCATGGCTTACAGAGCCATACCAAGACCTATGCTGCTACCGCTGTAGGCATTGCCTATACTGAAGGCATCCTGAAACTCGATGAAAGACTCATCGACATCTTCCCTGATGAATCACCGGAAGAGCCAAGTGAAAATCTGAAATTATTAACTGTCCGTGACGTTCTGTGCATGGGCTGCGGCATGGAAACAATGCCATTCAATTCCAAGGACTGGATCAGAGAATTCATGCATACACCGGTCGTTCACAAGCCTGGTACCAAGTACATGTATAACTCTACCGGTTCTACCCTGCTGGGCGCCATCGTCCGCAAGAAAACAGGATTAGGCCTGCACGATTATCTTACTCCTAGACTGTTTAACAAGATCGGCATCAATCCTGACAACCTGCGCTGGATGTGCATGGCTGACGGCATGGAAGTAGGCGGCGGCGGATTATTCGCAACTACCGAAGACAACTTCCGCTTAATGAAGCTCTACGCTGACGGCGGTGTCTGGGAAGGCGAAAGAATTCTCGCTGAAGACTATGTTAAATTAGCTACCTCAAATCAGAACGATTCAGCTTCTGAATCAATCAATAACCCTGAAGCATATGATAACTTCTTAGGCTACGGCTTCCAGATCTGGATGTGCAAGCCTCATAAGACTTACCGTGCCGACGGTGCCATGGGTCAGTTTACAATCGTATTGCCTGACCTGGACATGATCATTGCCATTAACGAAACAGCCATGGGTGCACACTGGGCTCAAAGCACACTGGACATCACCTGGAAATTCATCGAAAAGATTACTGAAAACGGACCAATCGACGCTGATGATGAAGGTTATGACAGGCTCACCCGCAAGCTGCACACCCTGAATATCGGCAATCCGGCCTGCCAGCCATTCTCACCGATGATCGAAAAGATCAGCGGCAAGAAATACAAGGTTGAAAGCGGAGACTTCACCCCATTCGGCGCCAACTTCATGATTGGAGCCGGTCCGGACGGAATCGACACCTTCTCACTTGACTTTGACGATTACGGCTTCGTATGGAACTTCGTAACCAGAAACGGCAGAGCTGAAAAGGTCAGATTCACAACCAACGGCACCAGATTTACCAACATGCTCAACAAGCCGGAAGACACCACCCAGATCTATCTCGGTGATGCTCACTGGGCAGCTGACAATGTTCTGGTAATGCATGGCAGATGGGTTGAAACCTGCATTGAGGATACCTACAAGCTGGTATTCGAAGGCGACAAGTTCAGAGTTGACTCTGACAACACTTCAGCCTTCAGATTCTTCAAGCCAAAACCAATTTACGGCGAGAGAGTTAAATAAAGCATAAAGGTCCACTTCACAGTGGGCCTTTTATTAAAAGGAGATAATATGGGAAAAAGATTTGATACCCTGCTGTTCCCGGGCGGCAGAAACAAGGTCTTCACCTTAAGTTACGATGACGGTGTCACCCAGGACAGACGTCTGGTCGAGATCTTCAACAGATACAATGTGAAGTGCACCTTTAACCTGGGATGCGGCAACCTGGGCTGGAAAAGCGACCCGAAGTTCCCGGTAAATACTTCCCGCATAGAACCAGAAGAAGTCAGGGAACTGTACCGGAAACACGAAGTCGGCGGCCATGCCCTTTACCATTCGGACATTTCATCCTTAGGAGCACCGTATTCCATGTATGAAATACTCGAAGACAAGGCCGGACTGGAAAAACTGACAGGCTATCCGCTGAAGATGTTTGCCTACCCTTTCGGTCTGTTCAATGAGAAAAACAAGGAGTATCTGAAGATAGCCGGCTACAAAGGCGCCAGAACAGTCAAGTCAACACTGGCCTTTGACCTGCCTCAGGATCCTTATGAACTGAACCCGACCTGCCATCACAATGATGAAAAGCTTATGGAGCTGGCTGAAAAATTCATCACCATGCGTACCTTCAAGCCATCAATGTTCTATGTCTGGGGCCACGGCTATGAATTTGACCGCAATGACAACTGGGATGTCATCGAAAACCTCGTCAAATACATATCGGAAAACGGCCAGGATATCTGGTTTGCCACAAATGGTGAAATTCTGGATTATATTCAGGCTTATCAGATGTTAGAATATAGTGTAGATGGATCAATGATCTACAACCCATCCGCCATGGATGTGGAGATAATGACGGCCTTCGGACAGAAGGAAATACTGAAAGCCGGCAAGATAACAGAAATAGGAGAAACACCTTTATAAAATGGATTACAACAGTCCTTTCATTAAAATACTGGAAACGATAGCCAACATGTTAATAGTCAGCCTGTTATGGCTGCTGTTTTCGCTGCCTGTCGTTACCATCGTACCAAGCTGCAGTGCCCTTTATCATACCGTCAACAAGGTCATTTTCGGACCGGGACGCGGTAACGGGGTCTTTAAGGATTTCTTTGATTCCTATAAGCAGAATCTGGTACCAGGCATCAAGCTGACACTGCTGTTTGCCCTACTGGCCTTCTTCATCTTTGAAGGCTTATGGACCGGCTATCAGTTCTATAAGGTCAGCATTCTGGGCATGCTGTATTTCGGTCTGGGCATCATCATTACCCTGGTAGTGGGAACAATGGTCATCAACGTTGCTCCGGTACTGTCACGTTTTGATGCTCCGATCTCATCGATAATAAGAATGTCAATATACTTTGCCATGAGTCATCCGATCAGAAGCATATTCAATGTGCTGTTATTGATTGCCATGTTCTGGGCGGTGGAAATGCTGCCGCTGGCCCTGTTAATCGTCCCGGCTCTTTATACTGACCTGATCAGAGCGCCTCTGGAAAAGGACATGCAGCAGATCATCAAGGATAACAATCTGGTCAGCCTGGTCGCTGAAACACCGGAAGAAGAACCGGCTGAGGAACCGGCTGCCGCTTCTTCCTATGATCTGAATGAAAAGATGTCACAGCAGAGAAAGAAAGGTAAATAAAGATGCCTGAAATCAAACTGGTCGATGTAGCCATGATCTACCCTTTCCAGAAAGTTTCCGGTATTTTCAACCGCAAGCAGCAGGAACTGATCCTGCAGCAGCAGAAGAGCATGCCGTATACTTCCAACGAAGGAGTAATAGCCTTACAGCATTTTTCCGCCACCATCACTGACGGTGAGTTTGTGGCTGTTTTAGGGCCTTCAGGATCGGGAAAAAGCACCCTGCTAAGAGTGATAGCCGGACTGGAAAGACCCGTCGCAGGTGACATCTATTTTGACGACAGCGACTATAAGTTCGTACCGGCAGCTGAGCGTGACTGTGCCATGGTCTTCCAGAATTTCTCTCTCTATCCTAACCAGACCGTTTACAAGAACATCGCCTTCCCTCTGGAAGTAAAGCATGTTCCAAGAGAAGAGATCCGGCCTGAAGTTAAAAAAATCGCAGAACTGCTGAATCTGGATACCAAGCTGGACAGAATGCCGCAGGATCTATCCGGCGGTGAAAAACAGCGTGTGGCCATTGCCAGAGCCCTCATAAAAAAACCAACAGTATTACTGCTGGATGAGCCGTTCTCCAATCTGGACCCGTTAATGAGAGCCAGATTAAGAACTGAGCTGAAAGCCCTGCATCAGGTATATAAGACAACCTTCATCTATGTCACACATGACCAGTATGATGCCTTATCGTTAGCCGACAGAATTATCATTCTGAAAGACGGTATCCTGCAGATGGATGACAGCACTGCCAATGTCTACAATTATCCGGTCAACCGCTTCTGTGCGGAATTCGTCGGATCACCGGCCATGAACTTCTTTGAGAATCTTCCTGTCAGTAAAACCGGAACCATCACCGTACTTGGACAGAATTATCAGCTGAGCAAGGCACAGATGAAAAAGATCCACAAGGATGATACCGTGGATGTCGGTATCCGCGGCTATGACATCACCATTTCAAACAGCGGCTATCCTGCCACGGTCGAATACACTGAAGTAATCGAAAGTGACCTGGTTATTCATGTGATTACCGATGACAGAAAACTGACAGTCGTGGAGAAAGCAGACAACGGTGATACCCTGAAATACTTCCGTGATCAGGAAATATGCCTCAGCATTGACATGGACCGTCTGCACATCTTCGATCAGGAGGGCAACAGATTATAAAACGAAAAAAAAAGTGGATTACCACTTTTTTTGTATGCTTCTTAAATATTCAGATATTAATCATCCATGTCTTCGTAGGCAGCCAGGCCTTTTTTGCCTTCGACCTTCTGGTCACCGTGTCTGACCTGTGTCATGGTCACAAAGGACAGCAGTACGAATACTGAAGCGTAGATGAACAGAACCTTATATGAGATCAGTCTCATCAGGGTGCCCGCCAGTGCCGGTGTTACTATCTGAGCAGCCATGCTGGCAGTATAGTAATAACCGGTAAACTTGCCGATATCAGAGCCCTTGCACATTTCAACGACCATTGGCAGTGAGTTGACATTGATGGCAGCCCAGGCTAAGCCGACCAAGGCGAATGAAACGTACATGATGGCGTTAATTGAAGTAAAGATGCTTGTTAAGACAAAGCCCAGGAAGAACATCGTGGCCAGCAGAATGATGCCGCCCATGATCGTTTTCTTACGGCCTATCTTGGAAGCGATATTGCCGATTGGAATGTATGATACGATGGCTCCGGCTGTAGCTACCAGCAGACAGGTGCTGGCACCGCCCAGGCCTTCACCCATTACGACGGATACATATGTTGTAAACCAGGTGGTAACGGCGTTATACCCGATGAACCATAAGGCTATGGAAGCCAGCAGGAATCCCAGAGATCTCTTGACATCAGCAGGCAGGATCTCCCGGCCGGAACCGTCATCTTCGGCCAGGTTCCATTCCGGATGCCGTTCTTCAAGCTTTCTGTTTTCCTCAACCAGCTTAGGTTCCTTGACAAATATATACAGCAAGGCTACGGCAATGAACATTATGGCTGCCACCACGATGAACAGAATCTGATAATCCACGTGAGGTACGTTTGCTGTCTTGGCTTTCGGATAGAGCACAGCTGCGATGGCCAGATAAATCATGCCGCCGACAGCTCCCATCAGGTTAATGATGGCATTGGCTTTTGATCTTAACGGCTTTGGCGTGACATCAGGCATCAGGGCTACAGCCGGTGAACGGTAAGTACCCATGGCGATCAGCAGCAGTCCCAGTACCACGACGAATGAAACGACCTTGAAGATGCTGGCCTTGGCATAATATGAATTGTCCAGGATCGGCAGGATGTTCATCAGAATGATGGCACAGCCGGTACCGAACAGAATGAATGGCATTCTCTTGCCTATCTTGGTATCAGCCTTATCTGACAGTGAGCCGAACAACGGCAGCAGGAAAAGCGCCAGCACGTTGTCAACAGCCATGATGACGCCTGAATAGGTCTCATTCAGATGGAAGGTGTTGGTCAGGATCATAGGAATGACATTGTCATACATCTGCCAGAAAGCGCAGATGGACAGGAAGGCCAGACCTACCAGAAAAGTTCTCTTATTATTCAGTTTCATTGTGATATCCCCTTTTGGTTAACTAATTATATTCTACATTCTTTTCGGCTGATAGAAAAGAATCCCTTTGCGGGATTCTCAGGATCATTTGTTTTTCAGGTAGTAGATTACATCCTGTCTGGTAATGATTCCCATCAGGACGTCCTGGTCGTCAGTAACCGGTACAAAGTTCTGTGACATTACCCTGTCAATCAGATCATCTATTCTGGCTGAAACTCTGACAGCCGGATTGAAGTCAGGACGGATTATTTCCTTCAGGCTATGTTTCTCCCGGCTGTAAATATCGTACTCCTTTTCATTTAACATGTGCCAGAGGAAGTCGCCTTCAGAAACCGTTCCGGCATATTTACCCTGTTCATCAATGACCGGTAAAGCCGAATATCCGTAATAGCGCATCTTTTCCAGGGCCTGTCTTAAGGTCCAGCGGCTTTCAAGATAACCGATGGATCTCTTCGGTTTCAGTAAAAACAGAATGCTGTCATTAATCAACTCAAGATTATCTGTCATACCACTATTCTATATTCGTTATTTGAAAAACACGTGAATAATGCTCAGTGACCATCCTCACGCATTCACCGTTTGACACATTACCGGCAATCCATTTACAATTCATATGTGAGCAAGATCATTTTTACCGATGTCGACGGAACCCTTATCAACTATCAGACCATCTGTCCTGAAAGCGCCTTTACGGCTGTAAATGAAGCCAGAAAAAACGGACATAAGATCGTTTTATGCACGGGCTGTTCCAAATTTGAATTAAGCCACCGCACATTACCGGAAACTGACGGCCTGATCGGGGCCAATGGCGGATATGTGGAATATGAGGGAAAAGTCATAATGCATAACTGTCTTTCAGCTGACCAGGTAGGCAGAGTCGTTGACTGGTGCCGTCAGAGAAATCTGGGCCTGTATCTTGAAAGCAACTCCGGGATGTACTGCAATGATCTGTTCCTGCAGCAGGGACCGGCTGCTCTGGCCAAGTATGTCTCAGGAAAGAGCGGGATCGATACTACCGCTGAAGCTGTTGCATCTGAATTTCTGGCCAAGTACACCTGTCTTTCTGATGAGCAGCTGTGCAATGACGACACCAACAAGATCAGCTTCGTACTGTCAGGTTACAATGATTATCTGGATTCCGTTAAGGCCTTCCCTGATCTGGTAGCCAACACCTGGGGCGGCAAGGATGAACAGGCTCTTTTCGGAGATCTTTCACCTCATGGAATTAATAAGAAACAGGCCATAACGGTACTGATGGAATATCTCGGCGCCGACAGAAAAGACACCATCGCCTTCGGGGATGCTAAAATAGATCTCTCGATGTTTGAATTATGCGGATATTCCGTAGCCATGGGCAATGGCGGTCTGGAAGTAAAACGGGCTGCGGATTATATCACCGCAGATGTTGACGATGACGGTTTCTATAAAGCGTTTAAGTATTTTGGATTAATATAAAACAAAAGAGCCCTGAGGCTCTTTTCATTTTAGTCTAACTTGCTGTAGGCAACAGCGATACGGCTGGCAACTCTGGCATTGTTGTAAGCCAGCTGCAGGTTGGAAGCGAAGGATTCGCCGCCGGTCATATCCTTGATGGTAGCCAGCAGGAACGGAGTGATGTTCTTGCCTCTGATGCCCTTTTCATCAGCCAGCTTGATGGCTTCGTTGATGACGCCTTCCATTTCCTTGAAATCCATGGCGTATTCATCAGGAATAGGATTGCCGATTACGATGCCGCCCTTTAATCCCAGATCCCATTTGGTCTTCATGATCCTGGCGATCTCTTCTTCACTCTGGGCATTGTAGTCCAGCTTGTATCCGGAAGTCTTGCAGTAGAAAGCCGGGAATTCATCAGTTCTGAAGCCTAATACCGGAACACCGTATGTTTCCAGATATTCAAGAGTTCTGCCGATATCCAGGATCTGCTTGGCACCGGCTGTAACAACAGCTACCGGTGTATTGGCGAATTCCTGCAGGTCTGCAGAGATATCCATGGTGTACTGACCGTTTCTGTGAACGCCGCCGATTCCGCCTGTAGCGAAGATCTTAACGCCAGCCAGTGAAGCAATCAGCATGGTTGTGGCTACGGTAGTGGCACCGGTCTGTCCGGTTACCAGGTAGGTGGCAACGTCTCTTCTGGAAACCTTGCCGACGCCTTCGCCCTTGCACATGATATCCAGTTCTTCAGGAGTCAGTCCGACTTTCAGCTTACCGCCGATGATGGCTGTGGTAGCCGGAATGGCACCTTCGCCTCTGACGATTTCTTCGACCTTGTGAGCGAATTCAACGTTCTCAGGGAAAGGCATGCCATGTGAAAGGATCGTGCTTTCCAGAGCAACAACAGGTCTGCCTTCAGCGACGGCCTGTCTGATCTCAGGTGTTACGGATAAATACTTTTCCAAATTCATAATCTTCTCTCCTCATATATATTTCTGATAAGTTCCATACTTATGTTCTTATTGATCGTATCAGCTGACATGATGGCTGCCAGTCCTGCCCGACAGGCAAGATCAAGTGTCAGCTGTTTTTCCAGGCCATATACACAGCCATAGATGACCATGGCCATGAAGGCATCCCCTGCCCCGGTCGCATTGGCCGCATCGTCCAGCGGCTTCAGACAGGCTGTTAATCTGTTTCCCAGACTGTCCGCATAAAGACAGCCTTTTTTACCGCGGGAAACATATACTTCCCTGGTCCCGGAGGCAATGATACTGTCAGCTGCCTGCCATAAATCACTTTCATCATTGATCTTATGATGGCTCAGCAGTTCGCATTCCAGCACATTGGGCTTGATCCGGTAGAATGATCCGGTTCGGTTTTCAATGCAGCGGGCATAACCTACGGAAACAGGATCAACAAATACTTTTTTGTCACTGTATTCCTCAAGAATAAAGTCCATCAGTTCAGCCGGAATTGAAGGATCGGTAACGATCAGTTCCGCATCCCTGATTATTCTATCATTACTGCGTAAATAATCAATCGACATCTGCTCCATAATGCTCATGTCGCTTAAAGCCAGCGTCATGTCGCCGTCATTGTTCAGGATCGACATGTAAGTCGAGGAAACATGATCTTTCACTCTCATGACCCTGGAAACGTCGATACCGGCGTTCCGGCTTTCACTCAGGATCTTATCCCCGTACACATCATCCCCAACCACACCTAAAAGAACTGATTTTCCTCCTAAGCGGGCATAGTTTTCCAGAATGTTTCTGGTTACTCCGCCCACTGACATGTGCATGTGTCCGGGATTGGAATCATAGAGGTTAATGGCATTGATGCTGCGGCCATGTACGTCCATGTTAGCCGCACCGATTCCAACAATATACTTATCTGTTTTCATCTGCTTACCTATATTCATTCTACCATTTAAGGCTCAAAAAAACATCTCAGTAAGAAGAGATGTTTCATTCAATATGACCTGTTACCTGATAGGAATCCGCGGTAAACTGCATTATTTCAAACTTGTTGCCGTCAGGATCATGAGCCCACATCTGATAGGTTCCGGAAGGTCCTTTTGAAATGCTGGTATCAAACTGCAGACCTTTCCGTGAAAGTTCTTCCCTGGCTTTATAAATGTCATCAACCAGTAAGGCATAGTGATGATATCCCAGTCTTTCACCCCAGCCCACATCATTTATCTGACCTTCCTTCTTCGGGAACAGTTCGATGAACTGTCCTTCAGCCAGTTCCAGATAAACATTGAATATTCTGTCAGGATCCATTCTGGCAATTCTCTGCTGTTCAGGTCTGTCATCACGCTCAAGATAGCTGCGGTAAGTGGTTCTGACCTTTATCTTCGCACCTAATACTTCCGTATAGAAACGGACCATTTCATCCATGTTATCGGTATATAAGGCAATATGCATCAGTGACTTGAACATTTTCATTCCTCCCTGCCTACAGTCATTTTCTTCAGATTTTCCATTATTTTCCTGGCTGTTTCGATATAGCTTTCGCGTTCCTGATCGCTGATACCGGCAAAGCTTACGGCCGCAAAGTCAGCGCTGACCTTGTCAAACAGTTCATCCAGCTTGCCGTTTACATAGCGGTAACTGATCTTGTTTTCACCGAACAGATTGATGGAAGCGATCTTTACATGACCCTCAGTTACCAGTCTGGTCAGCACGACGGTGCACGCCGTGGCTGTCATATTGGTCAGGGCTGAAAGCTCGTCTACCGTACATTCCCTGTCTGTCTTATACATGATGTACAGGATCTTGGTATCGTTTAGTTCCAGATTGTTCTGTAAAGCTACAGTGTTCAGTAATTTCAGAAAGAGGTTTTCCTCCAGATATTTCAGCATGAAGCCGGCTTCATCCAGTTTCGGATCATAGTATATGCGTCCGACACTTTCCTCACCCAGCTTATGGGTATCAGAAATAAACGGTATCGCAAAGGCATCCGTACTGATAGCTACCAGATAGCCGTATATTATCGGTTTTCTCTGTTCGTAATCTTCCTCATCCAGAATGTTGCGGTAGAAATCATTGTAATAGCTGATGACGCTGGTCTTCATCTTAACGGTCTTTTCAATGCTCATGTTCTGCGCTACCAGTGAACCTTCGGTCTTTACATAGTAGTATACCGGAGCCTTCAGGACCGCTACGTTTTTAACATGAAGCAGATATTCCAGGTTGAAGATCACATCTTCACAATAGCTGATGTTTTCATCCATTGTGATGTGGTATTTGTCCAGGATCTCTTTCCTGTACAGTTTGTTCCATAAGACACCGTAATAAAAATCAGCCGGAGTCAGCATCATCTTATCAGCATATTCATTACGAGTAATCACACCGCCTTCACGGATCGATCCCTTACGGGAAACCTTGTCATCCACCACGCGGTAGAAATCAGCGATAACCATCTCAACGCCCTTTTCTTCCATCTCTCTGACCAGCAGCTTGGTGGAATCAAAAGGGATCCAGTCATCGGCATCCAGGAACTGAACATAGTCACCTGTAGCTAAAGATAAGGCCCTGTTGCGGGTGGAAGAAACACCGCCGTTTTCCTTGTGAACAGCGATGACTCTGTCATCCTTTTCGGCAAATTCACTGATGATTTTAAAAGAATCATCCCTGCTGCCGTCATCAACCAGAATTACTTCAATGTCTCGGTGATCCTGATTCAGAATGCTCTCTACACAGCGTTTTAAAGCCTTCTCCCGATTGTAAACCGGAACTATGACACTTACCTTACCCATCAATTATTTCTCCTTAAACAGCACGTATTTTTCCAGAGGGAACAGTACTGCCACCTGCACCATACCGGCTGCCAGGGCAGCGACGGTTCTGGCCATGGAACTGCCCTTCATCATCGCAGTTATGTAGCCCTGTAACCAGGTCGTAAACAGAATCAGAAAGATCAGCACGGCAAAGTATCCAAACAGGCCGGCTTTGGTGCCCTTTCCCTTGAATGTGGCCTTCATGTTTACAAAATAACCGTAAACATTGGCGATGAAGTTGGAAAGGAAAAACGGCAGCACGTAACCGAAAGTAACGACACCGTCGACTACATACTTGCTGTCGCCTTCAAAGAGGACGTCTGGATTGAATATTCCCTGCAGGAAGCCTGGAAGCTTGGTGGTAACCGAATCAAACACCAGAGGCAGCAGATTAGCTAACAGAAGCTGGACGGCTGTTATGGAAAAACTTACCAGATTGAATTTGACAAACTGCCATACGGCATTGCTGCCGTACTTTTCATCAAGATTTTTCAGTAATCCCATATTTAATCACCTATCTTAAAAGACAGATAACCATCTGTCTTTATCTTCTTCTGCTTACTCTGATCAGGATCATTATCAGCAGCACGATAATGATGATCGGTGCAAAGGCATAAAGGAAAATCAGCAGCAGTGAAGTGCCGGCAACCAGCAGGCCCAGCAGCCAGTTGATCAGTTTTATTACGACGTAACCGCCGACAATAATAATGATTCCCATCAGAATATAGTTAAGAATATCTTCTTTTTTCATTTCAGTTCACCTCATTTTTTTAAATGATGATTAGTAAATCATCATTAGAATTATACAGCGTATTTGCGGTTTTGTCATTGCCTGCGGAATACGTGCAATTTTATTGAACTTTGATTTTTCGCAAATATATAATATTTTCATATTTATGAAAACGGAAAAATGGTATTTTCCTGAATACTACCGGCACTTTGCGTGCAAGGCTGACAGATGCCGCCATACCTGCTGCAGCAGCTGGAGAATCCCGATCTCCAGAAGCGAATATCAGACTTTAATGAACATGGAGTGTTCAGATGATCTCTACAGACGCGTCCAGAGGGCTTTCGAAGAGCCTGATTTCATCACGGATGACTGTTACAGGTACATATCCTTTAACTGGCTGGGACAGTGTCCGGTCCAGGAAAAAAGTCTCTGTGCCCTGCACAGTGAAAAAGGCGAACAGTTTCTGCCAAAGGTCTGCCGTCTGTATCCGCGAAGCCTTAAGAAAATCAGCGGCTATAATGTGGCAACATGTTCAAGCTCCTGCGAAGCCGTTCTGGAACTGCTCTATGACAGTGATAAAATGGGCGTAACTTCCCGGTATCTTCAACTGCAGCCGGAACTGCAGTATGACGTTAACGAAGAAGACGCTAAACAGATAAGACTCTTCCAGGATCTGCTGAAAGACCGCAGTATCACCCTGGCCGAAAACATTTATCAGATCTGTTCCATCATCAACGAAGATGAGTTCATAAAAGACTATACATCTGATCAGGATCCTTTATCCGAAGCCTTAAAGCTGCTGAAAAGATTCGCGCATTCAAATCAGCGTCTGCAGGACATCGCTTTACCGGTTATCGATAAATATTCCCTGGACAGTGAATCATACCAGCTGGATAAAACTTTATTCGAACAGGCATATCCGGGATGGATGGAATTCTTCGAAAGAGTCATCAACAATTCCATGATCTATGAAAACTTCCCGTTTGTGGATAACAGAGCGGACAAGACCGCTTCCTATAAAGGACTGTGTGTCTGCTACGGATTAATGAGAGTTTTGTGCATAGGCAATCATTTTTTCAATCCGGATAAGGACAGTTTCATTGACGCTCTGGCTGCCCTGTTCCATCTGATAGATCATACCGCTTTCTATTACAATGTCAGTGCCATAACTGACAATGCCGCCATAATGCTGAAGTTATAAAAAACCTTATGGAGCCCATTTTGGACACCATAAGGTTTGTTTTATTATGCCTGATAATGAGATGAGAAATATCTCTTCTTGACCGGTGATACGGTTGTATCAATACCGACATCTTCACAGATCAGTGCGGAAAGTACCTGGAATGGAATTACGTACTGCATTGGTGAAAGAATGTCTGTTGTATGATATGAGAACTTAAGATCCTTTTCCTCTGTCGGGAAATCATCTTCAGCTGTTACCACAAATACGTGTTCACTGAAAGCATCCTTGTAATAAGGGATGGCAGCTCTGGCTCTGTCCTTTTCCTTCTCGCCTTCTGAAACGATAACAAAGAAATATACATCCTTGTCAGGATAAGCGCGGAACGGTCCGTGCATCTGTTCTTCAAACTCGTAGCCGAAACATGGACGGGCATAGGTCTCAAAGAATTTCAGTCTGGCTTCCAGAGCAGTAGCCCAGTTATAACCGTAACCGGCAATGCTACTTCTTTCCATCTTCAGGAATTCTTCTCTGTTTCTGTTATACCATTCGATTGATTCATTGACGACTGAATCGAAGTTGTCAGCGAGATCCAGGGCATCCTTATCCAGTTTTACGAATTCTTCTTCTGAAATAATGCCTTTCTTTCTGGCGATTTCAATAGCCATGATATAGAACTGATACAGGGTCTGAGTAAAGCCTCTGGTTTCAGGTCCGATCTGTTCTTCTTCGCATACCAGATGGCAGTAAACATCAGTCAGCTTTTCCAGAACGCTGTTCAGCTGTTCGGTAACACCGATGGTAAAGTATCCGTCATCTGAAGCCTTCTTGGCAGATTCGCAGGTTGAAATGGAATCACCGTGCTGTGAGAAACAGATAACGCAGATCTCTTCCTTCTTGAAGACACCGGCCGGATTCGGATCGACATGATTGGTGAAATAGGTTGGCGGTACGGCTACGCCTTCAATATGCAGCGTATTCACAAAGATGTTCTTTATGATGATGGCGGCGTGATTGGAAGTACCGGAGCCCAGAAAGAAAACTTTCTTGAAATCATGTTCGGTAAAAGCCCTGACAAAATCCGTCATGTACTGGTCTCTGATCTCATAGGTCTTCTTCAGAACACGCGGAGTATCCTTGACGTGGCCTATCATGGATAATACTTCTTTTTTCATCTTTTCTTACTCCTTATCTTTCTTTACATCATTAATGTATATACTTTTTAACAATTTGTCTATACAAATGATCATTTAATTACATATATTTACATATATATTGTAAAATAGAATTGTAAGACGAAAAAGGAGAAACTGCTATGGAACTGTACGAAAGTATAATGTGGAAATACATCAGTCAGGAAAAGGATGTATTATCAGCCAATATTGTCAGAAAAGACATCCGGGAACTGGCTGCAAAGCTTGATAAATACGAGACGATCTACTTTGTCTCACACGGAAGCTCATATAACGCTTCCATGACCGTGGCCCCTTTCTTCATGAAGAATGCCCGCATCAATGTTCACTGTGTATCAGCCGGTAACTTTATCGCTTCCGAGAATCAGGTCTCACTGCTTGACCCAAAGAAAACTCTGGTTGTCCTGATCTCGCAGACCGGCAACAGCCGCGGTACCCTGGAAGGTGCCAAGATGGCTGACAGATTCGGCATTGATACCTTAGGTCTCTCTGCTGATGATACCGCTGCTTTGAAACAGTATACAAAGTACTTCCTCACCCTTAACTGCGGCGAAGAAGACAGCAATGCCAAGACCAAGGGCATGAGCTCAACCATACTGGTTCTGTTACTGCTGGCCACATATATCGGACTGGCCAGGGGTATCATCACGGAAACACAGAAGGATGAGATCATTGCTGAACTCAGGGCACAGACAGAAGAACTTGAGACCGTACATGCCAGAACCATTGAATTCTGCCGTAAAAATGAATTCGGCAAGGGAATGACCAATCTTTATACCATCGGATCCAATATGAACTACGGACTGGCCCTGGAGGGACAGATCAAGGTCATGGAAACCATGTGCATCCCTACCTGTGCCGTTGACAGTGAGGAATTCTCTCACGGCACTCACAGATCAATTAATGCCGATACCAGTGTCATAATTATCCGCAGTCCGCAGAATGCTGATATGGCACAGAAGACCTTTGATTACTTTGATCCGATCGCCAGAATGTACATGATCGAGACCTTTGAAGACAATAAAAAGGACAATGTGGTCAACGTACCGTTACACCCTTATACTGAGTCAGTACTGACCATTGTCCTGTTCATTCAGATCATCTCTGCCTATGCTCCGGAATATAATCATCTGGATCCTAACAGAGCTGCCAACAACGAATATACGGACGTCGTGGAAACAAGAATATAATAACCGCCAATAAAAAGCTGCATAAGCAGCTTTTTTATCGCTTTGATTCACCCATATGACGGTTTAAATTATATAAGATCCTTTCCGATCTGAGTGGTTTTGCCTTTAAGAACATTGTTTACCCATTCTATGCCGTTAACACCTTCTCTTTCAAAGTTCATGAATTCCGGTATCCACAGGCAACAATGTGATGTTCCTCCGTTTCCTTCCAGCGGCCTTCCTTTCAGATCATTGAAATTATAATCATATAGGAAATAACTGAATTCAGGAATTGATTCGGAAAGTCTTAAAACTGTATCAGATATTATCTTATGCATCCTGGCCGTGTCTTCAGCCCCGGCTGTCTGATCCTTACGGGTATCAAGATAATGCTGATACATGGAAAGGACATAATCCCTGATAGAAATAACATAACCGATTTTAACCCTGTTCTTCTGATGTTCATACAGATATTCCAGACCATCCGCAACAATGTTGTTGGATTTGATCTGAGCCAGGATGGACTCAGGACACTGCCACAAGGTTGCTGCAGCTTCCTTATAATTCAGGTCAAAGGCGGCCCCGTCTACGATGACAGCGCAGTCACTGCAATCCGGGAAGCATTCTAATATGTCATTGCCGACAAAGGCACTTCCAAAGCCGCCGGCACTGCAGCCGCATACCACCAGCTGATCAGGATCAGGGCAGAAGTCTTTTATGAACTCTATGCATTTATGCAGGTTAATATTACCGTTGGCATAGAAAGTTTTTTCATTGCCTTCCCTGTCGATGTAGGTAAAACTGCCGGTCCCTCCATGGAAATCTCCGCAGGTATAGGGCACGTACAGAAGTGTCCAGCCGTAAAACGGACTCTGTCTGCATTTTTCGTGGAACATGCCCAACCTGGCATAGGCGTTTTTGGAAGGCTTACACCAGGCATCATAGAAGCCCAGCTGTCCTTCAACAAATACTTCCGGCGAAGGATATGCAGCACTGAATTTATCAAACATCAGCCCGCCGCCATCCAGTACAATAACAAGTTTGTTTTCCCTTCCCCTTCTGAAAAGAGCATGATATTTTGACCCGTCACTGCAGATGGTTCCCTCCGGATAGAACTTATATAAATGATCTATCCTGGCTTCGCCCTTAAAATCATCTACTTTCTGATAGGCTTTCATCTGATGCAGCAGCCACAGGGTTTCAAGTACTTTTTTAATCATATTACTCACTACTCCTCTCTGAACAATGTGTAGAAGCTGTTCTTTCCCAGCAGCTCATATGGAGTACCTTCATCTTCCACAACCCCTTCATTCATCACTATGATCTTATCAGCGTTGGCGATGGCACTGTAGTTGTGTGCCACCACAATAACCGTACGTCCTTTCTTTAAGGTTTCGATACTGTCTCTGACTTTCTTTTCCGTGATTGGATCCAGATTGGCGGTTGATTCATCCAGAACCAGATAATCGGCATTCTTTATCATGGCTCTGGCAATAGCCACACGCTGTTGTTCACCGCCGGACAGTTTTTCACCATTGACGCCGACATTGAACTGTAAACCGCCCTGATGAGATGCAATGACATCATCAAGACACGCCAGTTTTACCACTGACATGATTTCCTCTTCGGATACATTTTCAAGGCCGTAAGTGATATTGTCTCTGATCGTTCCCTCAAATAAGGAAGCCTTCTGACTTACCACGGCAAACCTGTTGCGCCAGTTACGTAAGGAAATATCCTTACTGTTTTCAGCGCCGATGCAGATGTTTCCTTCATAATCAGGATACAGTCTGTCCAGCAACCTTAAGACCGTAGTCTTTCCGGAACCGTTAGGACCGATGATGGCGGTAACCTTACCTTTAGGAATGATCAGTGAAACATCCTTTACGACTTTTTCACCGGCATAGCCAAAGGTAACATGATCCATGGCCAAGTCCCCTGTATTGACAATATCTCTTCCTTCATCAAGATTTTCCTCATCTTCCATGAATATGGAAACGATCTTCTTACTTCCGCCTCTGGTAGCTGCGAAAACGCTTGGGAACTGGGCAAAGAACTGGAATACCAGTACCAGGTTACTGCCGTAACCATAGAAGGCTACCAGTCTGGTCGTGGAATCGACTTTGCCCTGGCTGATCAGTATGCCTCCAAACAGGAAAGCTGCCATCTGTAACACCAGAGTCAGGAACATCTGACCAAACTGTACAGCAGTTGTAGCAATGGCATTGTATTTTTCGGCCTCATATCTTTCATTAATATAAGTTACCGCAAGATCAGTTTCCTTTTCTTCGCTGTTCATCGCCTTAATGAATCTTATGCGGTTGAATCTTTCAGCCAGGAAAGCTGTAAAATCAGCCAGCTTACCGGCAACGTAAACAGCCCCCTTTTCACTGAATTTAGCTGATGCGAACATTATGACCATGGTCACAACGAAACCGCCCATCAGAATTAATGCCAGTTCAGTAATGGCAGCATCGCCTACCAGTACCAGTAACAGGAATACCAGTAAAGTAAAGAACAGCTGAAAGAGCTTAAATGGCATGTAGGAGTATTCAGGGTCAGAAGTGACACGGCTGATTACCTTATTGGCTCCTTCTCTGTCATAATAACTTAACGGCAGATTCATGACCTTCTTCCAGATTTTCTTACGGACATTACCAGCCAGATCCACAAAGGCCAGATCGGCTACTACACTGATGTAAAAGAACACATAACCGATCATACACATCAGGGCATAGGTAAATACCGGTGACAAGTCGCTAAAACTCCCAATCTGTATTTTCGAAAGGTTATCAGCCTGGGTTGCGACTACCACAGTACCGACCATATACAGCAATGATCCCAGAAGAGTCTTAAATACAGGCAGTTTTACGCCCTTATACAGGGTTTTAAGAGGCTTTTTAACGTTATTGATTACTTCTTCTTTTTCCAGTGTCTTATTCATGCCTGCTCCTCCTTTCCCGTATTAAACATATCCTGATAGAGTGTACACCTCTGTAACAGTTCTTCATGTGTGCCCTGGTCTGCGACTCTGCCCTTATCGATCACAACGATTGAATCAGCGTCTGTAACCATTGACAGGTCATGGGCTACAATGATCCTGGTTTTGCCCCTGGCATATCTGTCTATCAGTTCTGAAACATGCTTAGCTCCCTGTACGTCCAGAGCACTGGTCGCTTCATCAGCCAGTATGATATCAGCGTCTTTCAGTAACATTCTGGCTGCCGCCAGTCTTTGTCTTTGACCGCCGGACAGCTTGCCTGCTTCCTGACCAACATCATCAGATAGTTTGACGCTTTCGTATATATTAACTTCCTTTAGGAGTTTATTTAATTCTTCATCTGTATGGCTGTCGTCTGATCCGTAACACAGCATGTCTCTGACTGTTCCGCTAAAGCCCGGGGCATTCTGCGGCATATATGCGAATCTGCTGCGGTAACTTCTTATTTCATATTTCGAAATATCCTGACCGTTCATAAGAATGCTTCCTGATTCCGGACGGTAGAACTGTTCGATCAGATTGAGTATGGTTGATTTACCGGAACCGCTTGGTCCGACAATGGCAAACTTGCTGCCATAAGGGACCGTAAAGGACACGTTGTGAAGTGTTTCCTGATCACCATATGAGAAGCAGACATCTCGGAATTCGATAGCTCCGGTGTTCTCAGCCTGAACACTTCCAAAGCCGTCTTCAGGTAAAATCATGACATCTGATAGACGTTGAGTAGCGCCTTGGGCTCTTTTACTCAGAACCCACAGCAGTAAATGTGCCGCAATGTATTCCTGGTAAGTTGCTCCTAAAGCGAAATACTGTATGAACTGCGGAGTGGTTATCTGGTTACTTAACAGCTGCGTCGCTCCGGTTATCATGATGATCAGGGTTGGAACCACAAACAGAATATTGGAAACCAGAGTGTTCAGAGCCTCAGCCATGGTATTCTTTTTCTGAGCCTTTTTCATTTCATCAATGAGAATATTTCCCGTGTCAGTTTCCCTGGCTGTATTGTTATAGGACTTGATGATCTCCATATTGCCGATTTTTTCCGCCAGACGGGCTGTCAATGTAGCCATGGCCTGCTGGAGTTTATTCTGTGTCTTATAATTAACATGTCCTGACCAGTAAGAACCAAGTATGATGACTGGTATGATGATGATAAAGGACATGACTAAAGTGCCGTTTTTCATCTTGGCTACATTGATGATCGTATTGATTATGAAGTATAGCCTTGGTATCTCATTTACCAGTAATTCAATCAGGAAATCGGAAACAAACCCGGTATCCGTAGTTATACGGGAAATGAATTCCTTCGGATCCCTGACCTCAATATCCTTAACTCTGAGAGAAAACACCTTTTTCGAAGCAACGATCTGAAAATCTCTGTTGATTGCCGCTTTGGCCAGTAAGGTTATATAAGTCGCTGCTAAAGCAACGATGAAGTTTATTAAGGCAAGCACAAATATGGTCATGCATAGTGAAACTGCCAGTTTAACAAAACTGTCCCCGCCTGCCAGATTGATTTCCGTGATCTGTGCCATCTTTTCCGGCAGTACAAGGCCGATAATGGCTCTCCCCAGATTCAGTGCAAAGGCAATGCCAATCATAAGCCATGGCAGTTTTATCATCTTGATAAAGCTGACGAAGTTTTTCCATATGGAAAAGCGCTTCGGTTTTTCCGTTATTATTGTGTCCATGAGTTTGCTCCTTTATAAAAGTATTATATCACTACCGAAAATCAAATTAAAAACAGTACTGCATAGTGGTTATTTACTCACTTGGCAAGTTTTCCTTTCACTCTTTTCCCATGATAAAAGGAAGATTATCTTCTTGAAAATCTTCCTTAATATCTGATTAAAAAATCTTATTGTTTACCACTGACCGAATTCCTTAGGATACTTCTTACTCTTGGTTGAGAGTGCATTTTCGAATTCGTGGAGAAGCTTATGTTCAGCCTTTTCCAGTCTGAGTGAGGCAAAGTCTGCCAGTAACGGTGCTACTGCCAGGTATGCCAGAGGCATGACTTCATCAATCAGTTCAATATCGGTACTGATTACATCAGGATCATCGCATGATCCGCACTTAACCAGGATCGGCTGTGCTGAAATGCCCTTGGCAGATTCATAGATGGCTTCAATTCTGGCATTTGCCTTAGGATTGGCTGTGTCATATGCCATGACCGTATATGCCGGAGTCATTGGGAATAACGGTCCGTGCAGGAATTCTTCACATTCATAGGCAGTGGCATGGATCTTGACTGTTTCAGAGATCTTCAGGGCTGCTTCGGTAACGGTACCCAGGTTGGCACCGGCAGAAATTACATATAATTCCTGCATGTTGTAAAGCTGCTTTACGTGGCTTTCAATGTATTTCTGAGCTGAAGCCTGCAGCTGTTCGTGAGCTTCCATGGCTTTCAGGATCTCATTCTTGTAAGCCTGTGCACATGCTTCGTCAATTTCACCCTTGGCCAGCTGTGCTTCAATGCCGAATAACATGAAGTATTCTGCCAGGGTTACAACACCCTTGGTAACATAGCCAACTGTTTCAACACCTACACCCCAGTCAATTGTAAGATCACAGATATCCTTGAAGTCACTGTTGACATCGGAAGTAATACCGATTGTTCTGTGGCCTTTGGCCTTTAACAGTTCCAGAGCCTCGATAGCGTTGGTGCTTCTGCCGCTCTGTGAAACGACAACGATGAAGTCGTCATCATCAAATCCTTCATTGAAATACGTAAATGTGAATGGAGGGATCAGCTTGACTTCCTTTTTGGTTATCATCTTCAGGAACGGCACACCGCACATTGAACCGTTGTGTGATGATCCGCATGCTACGATCAGAATTCTCTTATAGTCTTTCTTCAGATATTCATCTACCAGGGACTGTGTCAGTTCCTTACTTCTGGTGACATTATATCTGACCTGTGCCGGTGTTTCCTGCACAAAATCAATCATGGTTACTTTCTTTTCAGTCATAATCTCATGTCTCCTATTTCTATTTTTTCGTTATAAATAACCCATTTTTTATCAGAATATATGCACTTTTAGGTCTCATAAAAAGGGATATCTCCCTTTTTTATGTTATTTAAAAGTCGTCTTCGTCTTCATTCGCAGCCTGATTTGCGACAACGCCCATGCTGTACTGCTTGGCCGTGTCTACTTTGCCGAGAATATCTTCGAGGGTTCCCTCGTTGCTGGCGGCAAGTGCTGCTTCAATCAGTAATGGAAGGTTAACTCCATATACGATATTGATTTTTTCATTTCCGGTACTTACCTTCATATCCAGAGCCTGGTTAAATGGTGTGCCGCTGAATAAGTCACAGAAAATTACAACTGCATCATAATCCTTGAGTGCTTCAACAGCGTTTTCCAATTTGGTTCTGATGGAATTGAAAGCAGATGCATCATCAAAATCACATGCAATGATGCCATCCTGAATACCAGTTACCAGAGTAACTGCTGATGTCAGACCTGTAGCAAAATGCCCATGTCCGGTTACGATTAAACCTATCATTCTTCCTCCTGTAAGTGACCGCTTACTTCCGTAAATGGCCAGATATTTGTGTCAATACCGATTTCCTTCGCTCCCTTTGCCGCTACAAACTGCATCGGCACGGTATATGCTAATGGAGCGATATACTTGTTGTAATGTTCCTTAAAGACAATGTCCTTTTCCGTAACATCTCTGACAAAATCACCGCAGGAAATAACATGTACTCTTTCAGTGTACTTCTGGAAAGCCTTGCGGATGACATGCATTCTTTCGAGCTCTCTTTCTTCACTTCCAATGATGATAATTGTTACATTACCCTTTAATGTAGTTGTAGCACCGTGCATGAATTCCTCAAGCTCATATCCTACAGTCGGATAACGGAGCATTTCTGAGATCTTCAGCCAGCCTTCAAGCATTGAGCCGTAGTCAATGCCATAGCCTAAGACATAGATACGGTCACTGTTAAGAATCGTAGGTCTTACACTGTCGTACCATGCTTCACTCTGCTTTACAACTTCATCAAAATCACTGATCAGTTTTTCCAGATCCTTACATGCTTTCTGATACTCTTCTTCAGAATATGTACCGCGTACTCTCGAAAGCTCGAGTGCCCAGAGATAGACACTCATAAGGGAAGTAGTGTAACCCTTTGTTTCCGGTGGTGTTAATTCCGGCCCAACCAGCAGTTCACAGACAACATCAACATGTTTTGTCAGTTCGCTTTCCAGATTGGATGTAATTGCTAAAGTTGAGAAGCCTTCGCCTCTAGCTTTTTCCAACATATTTACGGTTGAAATTGATGTCCCAGACTGTGATATGCCTACACACAGTATCTGATCGTTACGGACATACTGATTTCTGTTAGCTTCTTCATAATACCGATATACAGTAGGATACTGAGCCTCGGCATCAATTCCAACCATATGTTTGAAATAATATGCGGCAATGTTGGACACATTATAAGAAGTGCCTGAGCCAAAGAAGATTATCTTCTTAATGTCCTTTTCCTGACAATAATCAACAAATGGCTTTACAAAAGTTTCCTTGTTACGATATGTTCTGTCTAACACTTCTGGCTGGGATTTCATATATCCCAGAACAGTTGGCTGTTCACTTCTCATAATACCTACCTCCACTGCTTAGAGCTTCTTCAGTTTTTCGTTTAATTCTTCTGGAACTACTTCAGGTGTTGTCTGCCAATAGAATCTGACTCCGCGGTTAACCATTTCCTTATAAGCAGCCAGGTCAGCTTTGCTGGCATATAATGTTCCGGATATCTGTACGGAGTCAACTCCGTTATCGGAACAGTTGCCGCAGCAAACTTCCTTGATTTCAATACCTTTGTCCATTAATCCCAGTAACCAAACTGGTGAATTGACGATCACGATAACGTTACTGCCCTGGTCAACACCGGCATTAAGCTTTTCAGCTGCCTTGTCAACAGGCCAGATAACCAGTTTTGCAGACTGAGGCATGCCTAAGCGTAAAGCCATTTTTCTTGTCTCATTTACTGCAATGTTATCATCAACGATGATAGCACGGTTAATTTTAAATTTTGGGAACCATGTCATGTAGACCATGCCATGAATCAGACGGTCGTCAACTTTATACTGATGAATCATACTATTTACCTTTCTAGAAAATTTTTAATTTAGATTAGCCAACAATTCTTAACATTCCAAGAACGAATCCGATTAATGCAAGAACCAGAGTAATCTTACCTGAGCTCCAGCCCTTCTTGATCAGGCTGTAACCGATTAATACACATACTAATGGTAATAATTTAGGGAAGATTGAATCCAATGTTTCCTGAATTACGAATTCCTGTCCACTTACTGTGAATGTTAATGGGCAAGAAACGCCGCACCACAGAGCGATCATACAACCTGCAGATACCATACCTAAGATACCAGCGCAGTATGTGATCAGCTGTAATTTACCGCTTGTTTCCAGTTCGCCCAGGAATTCCTGTCCTCTTTCATAACCGATCTGTAATGTATACCATCTTGTTAAGAAGTTAGGAATATTGAAGACTGCGAGCAGTACGAATGGAGCGACTGGGTTACCCTGCTGAGCAAAGCCTAATGCTAAGCCAGAAGCTAATAACTTGATAATGCCCCAGAAGAATGCGTCACCAACACCACTTAATGGGCCCATCAGAGCGACCTTAACGGCGTTGATAGCTTCGAAGTCATAGTCTTCCTCTTCCTTAGCCTGTTCTTCCATAGCAATTGCAATACCCATGATTAATGGAGCAGGTGCAACTGTCATGTTGAACGGAGCCAGGTGTCTCTGTAATGCCTTCTGATAGTCAGCATCATCAGTCCAGATCTTTCTTAATACGTGCTGAATTGCAACACAGAAGCCTACGCCCTGCATCTTCATGTAAGTGAAGTTTGCCTGCATTAAGAATGATAACCAGAAGACCTTAGTAAAGTCCTTCTTGGTAATGTTGTTCTTTTTGCTTACATATTCAGTCATAATTAGTCCTCCCATTCATCGGCTGCAGCAGCAGTAACAACCTGCTTACCACCGAACTTATTAGCAAGAATGTAGTAGATCCATGCAAGTGACAGGCCGATAGCACCGATACCGATCATGTTGTATGCTCCACCAGCGAATGCTGCCAGAGTGTAACCAATGATGAAGAATGGAATCAGTTCTGTTTCCATCATGATAGATAACAGCATAGCGAAACCATAAGAAGACAGTAACTGTCCAGCGCCGCCTAAGCCGTTTTCCAGCCATGCTGGGAAGCCATTGCTGATAGCTGCAGAAATTGCATTAGAAGCCAGTAAGAATGCTAATACGATAGCGAATTCTACTAATACTCTTAATACAGCTGCGAACATGAATGTTGAGAACACTTTGTTGTAGACGCCGTTTGCTACATCATTGTCAATCTTAACATCAAAGTAACCGAATGCTGTGTTCCAAACGCTTTCAGCAAACTGCATGATCATTGAAGCAGGTAATGCGAATAACATTGCAGCTTCGAAACCCTGTCCGGATACTAAAGCGATAACTGTTCCTAAGAAACCACCTGTTGTTACGTCAAGGTGAGCAACTGGACCGATACCTGCAGTACCCATCCAGATCATCTCGAACTGAGCACCGATCTTTAATGCTTCAGGAATGTTTCCTAAGATTAAGCCGACGAAGAAGCTTGTGCAGATTGGCTGACGGAACTTACATTCACCAAACCAGCCGCCTTCCATACGACAGAAGGCACAAGCAGCTGCCAGCAGCACCATTTGAATAAAACTCATTTTTCTTTCTCCTTCTATTCAATATTACTTGTTATGTTTCTCAGTGGTTTTCCACGGCCAAACCACTGTTAAAACCCAGATTATAATGGCTTTTTCTGTCTCTATAATATCACCAGAATACGTATAGAAAAAACACAAATAATGTCCTTTTTTTAATCGAAAATCACTTTTTGTTTGTTTTACTAATCGAACAGTTTAATCTATCTCTATTATATTTACTGTATATACAATTGTAAAGAAATACGTTTTCCCAATATTTTAATTGTATATACAAATAGTTTTATATGAAATATAATATATACAATAAGAGGTATAAAACATGCCACAGGCAAAATACAGAATAATAGAAAACTACATACTTAAATTGATTGATTCCGGGGAACTGAAAGCCGGCGATCAGATCATGACTGAGGAACGGCTCAGCCAGATGTTTTCCTTTTCCCGCATGACCATCAACAAGGCCCTCAATCACCTTCAGGACAGCGGATATATTAAAAGGACCCCGGGCCGAGGCAGTTTTGTCAGTGCCCCGGTTGTTCATAAGCCAAGCGTTAATATAACAAGTTTTACCGAAGATATGAAGATGATAGGTCTTCATGCCGGTTCCCAGCTGGTGTCATACGAAGTGATCAAAGCGGGTAAATTACCGGAAATAAAAGATAAGCTGAAACTCAAAGATGACGATATGATCCATTACTTTGTCAGACTGCGTACCGGCAACAATATACCTATTGCCATAACATATAACTATGTCAGTGCCAAAGCGGTACCGGCCATTGACATTTCCAGCCTGGACACTTCTTTCTATGAGTATCTGGACTCCATAGGCATCAGACGTGTAGCCAAGGAAATGGAGCTGAGTGCTCACCTGCCCACTGCTGAACAGAAGGAACTGCTGCAGATAGAGAACGCTGCCCTTCTCTGTTCTGCTCACGTCACCTATACGACTATCAACAACAGACAGATCCCGTTTGAATATTCCAGAACATATTATAACGGCGATTCATATTCATATACTTTCAACTAGGGGTTAATATGTTATTAATTTCTATCATTATATTAGTATATCTGTTTCTGATAAAACCCGGCAGCCAGACACGAAAAGCGCAGATGAAACCATTTGAAGAAGTATACATCACTCATCGCGGTTTCTATGACAACAGATCCATTCCGGAAAACAGTCTTCCGGCTTTCCGCAAGACTGTCAGAAACAATATGGGAACGGAACTTGATGTACAGCTGACCAGAGATGGCAGGCTGGTCGTCTTCCATGATCACAGTCTGGAAAGAATGTGCGGTGTTGACAAGGTCCTGACTGAATGCACCTACGATGAGTTATTGCAGTACCCTCTCCTGAATACCGAAGAAAAAATACCTTTGTTTGAAGAGGTACTGGCTGTTCTGAAACCTGACACACCGCTGATAATAGAAATCAAACCGGAGGGCGATGCCATCAGGACCTGCGAGGAAACAGTTCAGCTGATGAAGAATTACGATTATACCTACATCATGGAATCCTTTAATCCTCTGGTCGTAAAATACCTCAGGGAAAAACATCCGGAAATAATACGCGGTCAGCTGGCTTACAACATGGTCGGTGACGAAAACAATAAGTATCCTTTCATCATAAAGTTTGCCTGTACCAATATGCTGACAAACGTAGTGACCAGACCTGACTTCATTGCCTATCATGTTCACAGTCCGTTTAATCTCTCATTTGTGCTCTGTTCAAAACTATTCAGAGCTGAATGTGTGGCCTGGACGGTCCAGAGTGAAAAAGACCTGGCCTATGCCCGCAGGTATTATCAGCAGGTCATCTTCGATTCATTCATACCGTCAGATGTCACACCTCGTGACTGACATATAAAAATCCAGGCTCATTCCGCCTGGATTTAATCTTCATTAATCGCTCCACTCATCCTGGGTGTAATCCCAATTGATTTCTTCAAAAATAGAATCTATATCAATATAGGCAGGTATTTCGATCCTGCGGTCTTTGATGATGGCATAGTTATCAATGAAATACACTGTTTCCTTAACGTTGCCGTCATCGATTTCCAGAATATATCTGGCATTTTCATAAGTACCGTAATATATTTCGGCAGCACTGTACTTCAGACTGATGAGTTCCGTCACGCTGAACAGGCCCCAGGTCTCTTTAGCAGCAAATTCCTTTTCCCAGTCCTTTGCGGTTATCTTTATCTTGGTATCAACAAATTCAACATTAAGGATCTGCACGAAAGTAGGACCGTATTTATCAAACAGTCTGGATATATATGGGTAAAAAACATCTATATAGTAATCATCATCGATCAGGTAGCGACCTGTGATCTGATGCTTATCATCTACGACAATCATATACTTCAGCTGGAACTGAAAGCTCTTTTCCTTGTTATTTACCACAAAAAAGACCGGGATCTGGTATTCACTGCTGTATGATTCTACTCTGGCAGATTCCTTTACCCCTTCTCTGAGTGTTTTTTCAAAAAAATCATAAGCTTCCTGAGCATCTTCATTGCTAAGCACGTTTGATGTTGAAAAGATAAAAGCCTTTTCAACTGTCGGTTTGGCATTACTGCTGCAACCAACGAGAAGCAGTGCTAAAAATGCTATCAGTAACTTCTTGACCATACTTCTTTCCTCATAATTGTTTTTACTATCTATAATATAAAACATTTGTTACTGCTTTTTCAATTCGCTAAATGATCCAAAATGCGCTGTACTTGTGAAGACTGACACACTCGATTTATCATATATATAAGAGGACAACTATATGAAATTAATGGTTTTTGACGCCGGAGGAACCGAGATCAAGTACGGTGTCGTTGAAGACGGAACGATCATTACCGATAAGGGCTGGTTCCCTACTCCGACTGACTGTTTTGAGAGTTTTCTGGAACAGGTCAGCAATGTTTATCTGAAGCATAAAGATGAAGTTGAAGGAATTGCCATGACAATACCGGGACCGGTCGATGTGGTAAACGGAACCGTCCATGGCAACAATGCCATGAAATACAAACACGATATTCATGTCGCCCGGTGCATTGCTGAAAAATGCGGCTGTCCGGCTGTCATTGACAACGATGCCAAAGCTGCCATACTGGCAGAACACCGCTACGGGGCTTTAAAAGGCTGCAGCAATGCTGCCGTATTTGTGATAGGAACAGCCGTTGGCGGCGGTTTCATCATCAACGGTCAGATCGTCAGAGGTGCCACCTACAATGCCGGTGAATTCAGTTTCGTCAATACCGAAGCGGATGACTACGCCAATGATGACAAGATCCTGGGGCAGAAGTGTTCGACATCATTCCTGCTGAAATCATATCGTCAGAGAACCGGATGCGATGAGGAAATAGACGGTCGAGAATTCTTCAGAAGACTGCCATCAGATCCTGCTGCCCAGGCGGCTCTGGATGAACTGAGCATGAACATTGCGATCCAGCTGTATAACATTTACTGGCTGCTTGATCTGGAGAAAGTTGCCATCGGCGGAGGCATCAGCCGGCAGCCGGCCCTGATCGAGAAAATCAGAGAAAATTATACCGTCGTTGAAAAGAATTCCTACCAGGGAAGACATCATACCTTTACCGGCATGCAGATCGTTCCGTGTGAATTCAGAAATGATGCCAATCTGATAGGTGCTTTCATTACTTACCGGGACAAGTTATACAACATATAAAAAGAAAGAGCGGTTCCACTCAGCGGGACCGCTCTTATTTCATGTAAATCATTTAAAATCAGACCTGTTCTTCAATGCTTTCATAGATTCTGGCCTTTTCCTTTTCGGAGACGGCAGTATCAGTGAATTCAACCTTGTATCTTACCGTAATGCTGGCCAGCTGAGCAGCTGCCATTTTTTCTTCTTTAAGGTCACTGCGGTCATAGATGATCAGACCGCACAGTTCCCAAATGAAGAACCATACCAGAATAACTATCATATCATTGATAAAACTGTCCGCCGACCATATCTGCAGTGCCAGCATTATCGCTGTGGCAATAACTCCTATTGCCATAAAAGTGATTATCTGACTGGTGTTGTTCTGCATGTCCATCTGCTTGTCTCCCAGTTTCAGTTCATAATAATCGTGGATCGTCTCGTTAATGACGGCTTTCTGAGCATCGGTAAACTCCTTGCCGCATATTTCCAGTACGATAGGATATTCAACCGGAATATACTCGGCATTGGACTCCACAAAACGGGCAAAGTCCTCGTTGAGCCACTCATATCCATCAACGGAATATATGTCTATGATGTCATGATAATCTCTGACATTGCAGGAAATGTAAGCCAGGCCGTCTTCCAGATAGAAATCCTTAACGTAACGGTAGTAATCTATCTTCATTTTACTGAAGCTTTTCTTGTTTCTTTCCAGACGGTATCTCTTTGACTGTTTTCTGAGCATTTGATCACTCCCTTCGCCTTAAACCCTGTCTATTATACCTTTCAATTATCCTCAGGCAAACAAAAAGGCGCAAAAGCACGCCTTTTAACGAACATTATACTGTCAGATATTTGTTTTCTGCCGCATTTTTCGGGAAGTAATCGCCAGGAAGGTTCCGCTAAGAGCCAGTACAATTACCAGAATGACCGCCATGTCATATGAACCGGTAAAGTCATAAATGTAACCTACGGCTGAAATGCCCAGTGCATTGGCTACATTTCCGGCAAAGACAATGATTGGATAGGCATTCTTATAGTTTTCCAGTCCGTATACTTCCTTTGAATACAGGGCAATGAGCACTGAACAAACTGAATAAATACTGCCATACAGGAAAGCCCCTGCTAATAGTAACAGCGTTGAACCGGTAAACAGCATCACACTTCCGACCACAGTCATTACAACAATAACGATTATGGTTTTAATTGTACCAAGCTTATCTGCCAGTACCCCGGCCAGCAGTTTGAAGACAATGTTGCCGATCATGGCTGATGAAACCATCAGAGGTCCGATATTATCAGCCAGGCCCTTGCAGGAAGCCAGACCAGGGAAATGCTGCGGGAGTGAAGGCAGAAACATGAAGCAGAAGGACATTACCAGGCTCATGATATATGTCACGGTCAGATAATTGAACTTTGCCGGTTCAGCTGCTTTTTCTTCTTTTACGGCTCTTTCAACCTTCATGTCGGCAAAGATGCCCGGCCGGCACATTACGGCAGCGGCGATAGCCATTACATAGAACCCGGCACGCCAGCCTCTTTGTTCAATAACGGATGAGAACAGCGGTGCAAATACAGCCCCGGCAATACCGGCAAAGCTGAACACCACGCCGTTAATGGTCCCGATGTTTTCATCAAAGGAACTGTTGATGATGGTCGTGATCATGACCATGTGATAAGCGCTGAAGGAAACACCCAGTAACAGGGCTCCGATATACAGCATTATTAATGATGATGAATTAGCCATGAATACCAGCGAACATACCGTTCCGACAGTACCGGCAATGTATATCTTTCTGTAATTTCTGTTGGTGGCAATACGCGGTAAAACTATGCTGCAGATGGCACTGGAAAAGATCAGGATCGTGGATATGATGGCTACAGTGCCGCGTTTCTCGTTAAGTGAATCGGCAATCGGCGTAAAAAAGACGCCGAATGTATTAAGAAACAGGCCAATGGAACTGGCTGCCATCAGACATAATGTTATGATCAGAAACAGATTGTTTTTCTTTTTCATACCTTATCTCCCCTGTTAAATTATCCCCCATTTACCCGTTAACAATCAATCAAATTAACCACGGAAAAAGGCAGATTTCTCTGCCTTCTGTAAATACTAGGAATTTTTCCGCTTATCTTATAATTCAGCTAAGTACTTGATAGTTCTTACCATCTGAGATGTGTAAGAGTTTTCGTTGTCATACCAAGAAACAACCTGAACTTCGTATAAGCCGTCAGCAATCTTAGCAACCATTGTCTGAGTAGCATCGAAGATTGAACCAGCTGTTGCACCGATGATATCGCTTGAAACGATTGGGTCAACATTGTAAGCGAATGATTCTGTTTCTTCAGCCTTCATAGCAGCGTTAACAGCATCAACTGTTACATCTTCGCCCTTAACTACTGCATATAATAATGTAGTTGAACCAGTAGGTACTGGAACACGCTGTGCAGAACCGATTAACTTGCCGTTTAATTCAGGGATAACTAAACCGATAGCCTTTGCAGCACCTGTGCTGTTAGGAACGATGTTAGCAGCGCCTGCTCTTGCACGTCTCTTATCGCCTTTTCTGTGTGGTCCATCAAGGATCATCTGGTCACCAGTATAAGCATGAACTGTTGTCATGATACCGGTCTGGATTGGGAATGCATCGTTTAATGCCTTTGCCATTGGAGCTAAGCAGTTAGTTGTGCAGCTTGCTGCAGAGATAACTGTATCTTCAGGTGTTAATGTCTTATGGTTAACATTGTAAACGATTGTTGGTAAGTCGTTTCCTGCTGGAGCAGAAATAACAACTTTCTTAGCACCTGCTTCAATGTGTGCTGATGCTTTTGCCTTGCTTGTATAGAAACCTGTGCACTCTAATACAACGTCGATGTCTAATTCTTTCCAAGGTAAATTCTTAGCATCTGCTTCCTTGTAGATAGTAATTTCCTTGCCATCTACACAAATAGAATTCTCGCCAGCTTCAACTGGATGATTGTAACGTCCCTGTGCTGTGTCATACTTTAATAAGTGAGCTAACATATCTGGGCTTGTTAAATCGTTGATAGCTACTACTTCGTAACCTGGTGCCTGCCACATCTGTCTGAAAGCAAGACGACCGATACGTCCGAATCCATTAATTGCGACTCTTACTGTCATGTAAAAAATCCTCCTATATTTTACGATTTAATTATAGAAATTATAGGCTTTAAAGTCAAATGATACAGCCTGTCAGAAAACAAAAAAAGAAGAGTTTTCAAACCCTTCTTTTTTCTCTTTAATACTCTTCTACGCAAACCTCAAAGTATGACTGTGGATGAGCGCATACAGGGCATACAACAGGAGGCTTCTTGCCGAAATACAGGTGTCCGCAGTTACGGCATTTCCAGCATGTTTCTGATACTTTTTCGAATACTTCAGCCTTTTCAACCAGTTCAGCCAGTCTCAGGTATCTTTCTTCATGGTGCTTTTCGATAGCTGCTACGCCTTCCATCTGTCTGGCGATGGCTTCAAAGCCTTCTTCTCTGGCTTCCTTAGCCATTCTGACATACATTTCAGTCCATTCTTCATGTTCGCCGGCAGCTGCTGCTTTCAGGTTATCCAGAGTGCCAGGAACCTTACCGCCTGATAAGGCCTTGAACCACATCTTGGCATGTTCTTTTTCGTTATCAGCTGTTTCCTGGAAGATGGCAGCGATCTGCTCGTAACCGTCTTTCTTAGCCTGTGAAGCAAAGTAAGTATATTTGTTTCTGGCCTGTGATTCACCGGCAAAAGCTTCCATTAAATTCTTCTCAGTTTTTGATCCTTTTAATTCCATTGTGTTTCATCTCCTCGTTAATATAATCTTAGCACATTTGATTAACATATGCTATGTTAACTATCCTCATTCAGATACAGCGGCTTGCCCAGGAAATCCAGGGCTTCGCGGGTATTGCCGGCATTAGCTGAAAACAGATTGTTGAACAGGGTCAGGTTGTTGACCTTGGCCATGGCAACGGTTTCCAGCTTATATTTTGCCTTCGGTATGATGCGGTTAAGATCTTCATGTTCGGAAACCATGACCGTGATCTTATCCTTGAACTTGAAGGCATAGCACAGCAGTCTTATCAGCGCCGTACCGTTAAGATAAACTATCTCATCGATGTAGATATCATTATTGTTGATGGCGAATACCATGTATCCTTCAACTGCCTTTTCCTTATTGCGGTAGACCACCATGCTGTACTTGAGATACTTGAAGGTTTCAAAGCGGTTGGTCCAGTAGATCATGTCTCTTTCGTAGTAGCCGTTGAAACTGCCCATGAACTTCTTATAGGCAGCGGCTATCTCACCGGCGGTAAAGCTGGTATCGACACCGTCTGATGATCTGTTGACCATGTCATTTCTGTTTATCTCGTACCTTCTTCTCTTATAGACCGGTTCAAAGCCCAGTGAGACGAAATCATCAGGCTTTTCAGTGATGGCCAGTGAGATCAGCATCTTGTGTTCCAGCTCATCATTGATATCTTTCAGCAGGGTATCCAGATAGCCGCGGTTGTTGCGGTCACAGATGGTAGCCGTCACAACTCCGGCGGCAATGCGGTATCCGTTCATGATCAGAGTATGATAATTGATCTGACTGCTGGCAACCACATGACCGTTTACCTCGTTGACGACGATATTATCCGCATTAAAATACCTGGCGAAATAAATCTCCATTCTGTCGTATTCTCCCAGATTGACATGGGAGGAATGCAGGTCATAAATTGCCTGTCTGTCAGACAGATACCCTTCTCTAATCATCGCTGTCTAATTCTTTGACCTTGTATTCAGCGTCTATTACCTGTCCTTCAGCAGGAACTTTTTCTTTCTGTCTTTCTTCGAACTGTCTGGCGAAATATTCATTTGGATCTGCTTCAATTTCCTTCTTCACGGTAAGACTCTTGATAAAGATATACCGGAAGAACAGAGCGGCAGCCATTAACAGGAAGCCTAAAAGCTTTCCGATGATCGGCATCAGGACCAGTCCTACGATGACGATCAGTGCCAGTCCTAACCATTCTTTTATCTGCATAATTCTGTACCTCTTACACTATTCTAGCATATTACATCAGCTTCTGCTGTTTCTTCCATATTCTCATGACTGTGCCGTGCGGCAGCATCTTGCATAACGCTGCCTGACCATTGGCTACGACACCGTAAATGCTGACATCCTTGCCCTTGGCCATGTCTTTCCAGGCTTTCTTGACGATCTGTTCCGGCTTGTACATGACAATGTACTTCTTGACGACCGGTTCCTTATCGGTATTGACAGCCCTGTCAAAGAACCGGGTCTTGGTCCAGTAAGGACATACCGCCATGCAGTGAATGTATCTGCTTTCCAGTTCGCTGTTGAGCGCTCTGGCAAAGCTTAATACGAAGGCCTTGGTAGCCGCATAGATATTGACATACGGTACCGGCTGTAAGGCAGCCATCGATGCGATCTGTATCATGTGGCTTCCGGCATGCATGTACGGCAAGGCAACCTTGCTCATCTTGACTAAGGCCTTGCAGTTGAGATCGATCATGCCTTCCGCATCGCTCATCTTTGTATTTTCGAATGAATCAAAGATACCGTAGCCTGAAGCGTTTATTAACAGTGAAACATTGACCTCTTCTTCCTTAAGCCGCGCGGCAATGATCTTAAAGCTTTCATCCCTGGAAAGATCAAGCGGGAATACTCTGATTGGAACATCGATCTGCGGTCTTAACTGTTCCAGATTGTTTTCATTTCTGGCTATGACCCAGATCTCGTCATAACTGCCATGCTGCGTGGCTGTCAGGGCAAATTCCCTGCCCATGCCGCTGCTGGCACCGGTAATGATTGCGATATGCTTCATTTAACTGACCTCCCTGTTTCTGTATTTGTCAGCCAGATCTATTATCTTGATAAATCTGTGTCTGATTCCTGATTTGCTTAAAACCTGTCCGGTCCTGCTTTCATAGATTTTGGATAGCTCCATGAAATTGGCTTCCGGATTATCATAACGTACCATCGCTATTTCCTGGTCCTTTTCGGCCAGCTTGGCCAGATTGCCGCTGCTGACCAGATATTCAACCGCCTCATACTGCTTGCGGGCTGCTTCCAGACTCTTGGCGTCATTAGCTATCTCACAGTTGTTCCAGCGTGACAGGTTATTAACGAAGTCTCTCTGTATTCTGACATCCTCGAAGGCAAAGATCGCTTCCGAAGCCCCCATCAGTCTTAAGAAATCCGAGATCTGCTCACTGGCCTTCAGATAAACGACGTATTTGTCACGGCGCAAAGCCAGCTTGCCGTTAATGTAGTATCTGGCTAACAGCTTAATGATGAAATCCGCATATTCCCGGGTGTTGCAGCTGATCTCCCGGTGATAACTAGTCGTATTGGGAGAGTTGATGCTGCCGGCAGCCAGAAAGCTTCCCGTAATAAAAGCCTTTATCATGTTGTCATTTCTTAAGAACTTCATGCGCGGATATTCGGCAATACCGTCATCACGCCACAGATCCAGATCTTCCAGTATTTCCACGACCTTTTCATTAATGACAATGACATAGATGTTGTTCTTATTGAAGCCGTTTTCCTTAACGGCTCTGATCTCCGGCTTGGTCCCGTAGAGGTCCTGCACGTACTGTGAGATCATTCTTATGATTACGGCATTCTTGCTTCTGATCTTCAGCGAAATGCCTCTGTTTGATATGCTGATCACTGACAGCAACTTCAAAATGGCTGAAAGCTCAGCCTTTTTTGCTTCGTCGTTTATTTCCAGTCTCGCTACTTCTTCTTTGACGTCACTGGCAAATGACATTAATATTCCTCCAGGATCTTCTTGAAACTGTCTCTGACCTTAGCGGCATCATGTCTTACTGTTCCGGTTTCAAAACTCAGCAGCGGATGCTGCAGAACGACATAATCATGATCCTTTTCCCTCATGTCAACTACAGTGGCATGCTCCCGGTCATAGTTGGCCAGCAGATCTTCAGGAATGGTGTCATTGGCTTTGACTACGATGTCAATAATGCTCTTACCCAGATGGCTGTCGATGGCACGGACATGATCTTCCATGCTGTAGTTGTCGGTTTCGCCCTCTTCGGTCATGCAGTTACAATAGTATATGACCTTGGCTTTGGTATTGCACAGGGCTTCCTTTATTTCACTGATTATCAGATTCGGCATTATGCTGGTATATACCGATCCGATACCGATAATGATGTAATCAGCTTCCCCGATCTTTTCCAGAGCCTTTGGATTGGCCGGGACGACCGGTTCATAGAATACTTCCTTTACCTTGCGGTGGGCAGCGGTGATGTTATGTTCACCAACCACAACGGAACCGTCTTCCATGTGCGCACACAGCGTTACATCTTCCAGGGTGCTTGGAACGATAAGTCCCTTGACCTTCAGAACATTGGAAAGGTCCACGATCGCCTGAATCAGGCTGTTTGACTTGACAGTCAGTGCTGACAGCATGATGTTGCCCAGATTGTGTCCTGACATCTCACCGCAGTTTGAATCGAAACGGTATGTCATCAGTGTATTCATGATCGTTTCCGATTCAGCCAGCGCCATCATAACATTGCGGATATCACCCATTGCAGGAATATGTAAATCACTGCGCAGTCTTCCAGTACTACCTCCATCATCCGCAACTGTTACTATGGTCGTTAATTTTATATCTTCTACCTGTTTAAGGCCTCTAAGCAGAGCAGACTGCCCTGTTCCGCCTCCAATTACCACGACTTTTTTCATACCTAAATAATACCATAAACTGCACGCCGAAAAAAGTGGACACTTTATCATTGTGCATATATCATAGAACTGTAACAAACCGGGAGAGAATCTATGAAACAGAATTTCAATTACCATACCCATACAGCCAGATGCGGACATGCTTCCGGCGAAGATGAACAGTACATCCTGTCAGCCATCAAAGCCGGATATAAACAGCTGGGCATGTCCGACCACCGTCCTTACGAAGGCATACCAGCCCCGCGTGACCGCATGAACTGGGAACTGCTGGAAGACTATCTTGACTCCATGCACTAGCTTAAGGACAAGTATAAAGATCAAATCGACATTAAGATTGGCATGGAATCCGAATTCTTTCCTGAATCAGATGAGGAAACCGTACGGTTAAGAAACAGAGTTGATTACTTCATTCTCGGTCAGCACTCCAGAGAACCGGAAATCTTCGTCGATTACTGTTTTGACTGTCCGCCTGAAGATCTTGAATTATATATTTCCGATATTGAGCAGGGACTGGATACCGGCATGTACCTCTATCTGGCTCATCCTGAATACTTCATGATCGGCCAGCCAACCTTCAATGAAAAGTGCGTGGAAGCTGCCCACCGTCTGGCTGCCAAATGCGCTGCCACCGGTATTCCGATGGAGATCAACCTCAAGGGCATCAGTTTCGGCCGTCAGGATTACGGCAACGGCATGTTATATCCGTATCCGCACCGCCCGTTCTGGGAAATCGTCTCCCAGTATCCGGTCAAGTGCATTTACGGCTGGGATGCCCATACGCCAGAATTCCTGCAGCGTCAGGATCTGATTGAGAAAGCCGAAAAGGAACTGCGGGGACTTAACCTGCAGTTCGTAAAGGAACCTTTATTATAAAGAAACAGAAGCATCACGCTTCTGTTTTTAATAATAAATTTGTTTCATGAATATCATCTTCATCAATTACATCAGTAATTATGAAGCCGGCTTTCTGATACATTTTCAGAGCTGTATCATTACCGTTAATACAGGTCGTCGTTATGTTTTCCGCCCGGTATTCAAAAGTAATTAAGCGAATGAGTTCCCTCAGGGCTTTGCTGCCATATCCCTGATGCTGGTACTTCTCATCGATCAGATAGTTCCACAGGAAATATCCTTTTTCTTCATATTTTCTCAGCATCGCAAAGCCGATGATATCTTCACCATGCATGATGTCAAAACCCATGACATTTTCCTGTTTCAGGGCTTTTGCCATTTTTTCCCTGCTGGAAACAAACTCCTTCTGTTCATCATTGACAGACACCTTGCAGCTGTCACTCTGATTGAACCAGATCCTGTCCGCAAAGTAATCGTCACAGTATTTATTCCATAATGTTTCATATTCTTCATGTTCCAGCAGGACCATGTCCTTTGGTGCCGTGATTCCCCTTCTTATCGCTTCATCCACAAAGTCAAAAATTGAGTAATCGGTCTCACTGACAATGCCCTTTACTGTTTCATAGTCTCTTTTTACCGCAATATACAGGCGGGTATGACCGTCAAGAGAAATGTATCTGCCCTTATATGGATGAACCTGTATCACAATATCCTCTTCTGTCTGGATGATTTCTTCCATGACTGCTGCTTTTTGAGCATCCACATAAAACTGTGAAGGCTGCAGATCAGACACTTTCACGGTCAGTATTTCAGGATCATCATACCTGACTATAAGCTCACCTTTTTCATCTTTGAAGGCAGTTATTTCTGGGGCAAAGAAACGGAACCATTCGATCAGTTCAGCATAATTACTGGCCTCTTTTCCTCTGACTACAGCTTCATTTCGGCCAGTTATTTCCACCTCATACGGCTCATCATCCACCAGAAAACAGCCGTGCTGCCTTAACACGGTTTCACTGAAACGGGAATCATCATAACTGTTTACTCTGACTATGTCTTTCATATTTACATTATAAGTCACGGCCTCAGCCGTGACATGTTTTATTTTTCCAGCGGATCAGGATAACCCAGTGAAGCTATTCTTTCCACTTCCCGCTCGCTGAGTCCGGAAAGGATGAAATGTTCCTCATCGTATTTTTCCATGGCACTGACATCTATTTCCTTCAGGAAATCCTGATATGACATTGAGGCCAGCCTCTTTTTATTCTTCAGAGAATTCAGGGCTGCCACATACAGTTCACACTTCAGTTCGCCGCCTGTTGCCGGATCCTTGGCCAGCAACGGAACATGAGGCTTATACGGCAATACCGTATCAGTATCGGCTATGATGGCGAATGCTCCGAAATAACTGCCGTCCGGCTTACGGTAAATAGCCGGGGAAGCATAGTACAGGTCTCTTTCCTGCAGCTGATGCAGTAACAGTGAGAAGCCTTCCATGTCCTGATCTTCACCGAATTCAACCAGCTGATCAATGGACAGATAAAGCGGATTTCTGACCGCCAGCATGATGTACTCCTTACTGTGCGGCATGGTGTCTCTGATTTCCTTCAGGTTTCTGATGCAGAAATCTATGAAGGTCTTCTTTAAGGCATCGATCACATCCAGATTGAAGACATTGCCGTCCTGAATGAACTTCTCCATGCCCCAGTAATTCATGATACGGGCTGTCACACGGTAAAGAACATCCATGTCATGAATGGTACATGGCAATGGCAGTCTCAGATGTATTTCATTTTTAATGTTGTCATCCCATTGCACTTCAATGCCCCTGCCGATATGTTCAGGGTTATAAATGATGACACGTCCCGGTTCCACGGTAAAATCCCTGAGACGCCAGGCACCATCATGAGTACCATAAGCCAGATCATTTTCCACCAGTACGTCAAAAGGCAGAGGATTTCTGTTATATCCGCGGTTTCTGACGATTACTTCTGTAGCCATAGACTATTCCCCTTCCTTTTCATCATATTTCTCCAGGAAACTGTGGTACTTACCGTTTTCCTTGTAACCCGGGAACATTTCAATGTTGACCTTATGCAGGCTGTTGAAAATGCTCTTTTCAATATCCGGATTGTCTTTTCTTAACGTTTTTATCAGTTCTTTAATTTCCCTGCGTTTGGAAATGCTGACACCGTCATCATCAGTTTCATTCTGCTCAGTAAAGCGGCAGGCACACTGGATAAATTCCAGATGATTGTAATCACACCATCTGATGATATCTTCCTCATGAACGCAGTATAAAGGTCTGATCAGTTCCATGCCTTCATAGTTATCAGCCTTAAGCTTGGGTATCATGCACTGCAGCTGGGAAGCATAGAACATGCCCAGCAAAGTCGTTTCGATGACATCATTGAAATGATGGCCTAAGGCGATCTTATTGCAGCCAAGTTCTTTTGCCTTTCTGTATAAGGCACCCCTTCTCATGCGGGCACACAGGAAGCATGGCTTTTCAGCCAGAGAATCAGCTATGTTGAAAATATTTGATTCGAATACAGTGATTGGTATGCCCAGGGTTTCGGCATTCTCCTCGATCTTCTTTCGGTTGGCTTCATTGTATCCCGGATCCATGACCAGATATACGACTTCAAAAGGAAAATCACTGTGAGCCTGCAGCATCTGCATCAGCTTGGCCAGGCACATTGAATCCTTGCCGCCTGAAATGCAGACTGCGATTCTGTCATTTTCCTTAATCAGCTCATAGTCCTTGATGGAATGAATAAAACGCCCCCATAAAACATGGCGGAATCGTCTGTTGATGCTTAATTCTATTTCTCTGCTTCTGTCCATGATGTTTACTTATAAATCGTTCTGAACGGCTTGTAAAGAGCCAGATAAAGCAGTACGGAAACGACCGTACATACGGCGCCGTTTAAAGCCGTTACTCCTGCCGACCAGGTCAGGATTATGGATGCTGCTTCTGCCGGAATGCGCAATATCAGTTTCTTATAGAAATATCCGAAGATCGGGTCAACGATGACGTTGAAAACCATGGCACATAAGGCGCTTAAGCCAGCAGTCTTAATGATATCCTTTCTTTCGGTTTTCTCATGCAGTTTCAGTTTTCTGGCTGTATATCCAGCTACCAGCGCGATCAGAAACTTCATGATGAAAGTCTTCGGTGCTGAAGTAATATATCTCGGATCCAGCAGGTCCGCAATCGAAAGTCCCACAGCCCCGGCAATCCCGCCATACAGCGGTCCCAGTAACCAGCTTGACAGTACTACAACCGCATTAGCCACATGAATGGCTGTTGAGTGTCCGGCCGTAATCGCAATGTTTATCTTGCCGTAAGTAAAAACAACATAGTTAACAGCTATGAACATTACAGTATAGGTCAGTTTCTTAAGTCTGTTATCCATAACCGTCTCCTTTCTGTTTAACACACTACAGTGTACTACAAATATTACATTAAAAAAAGGGCTGTGCCCTTTATGATAATTTCTTATATACCCAGTTACCGAAGCTCTGCACCAGCTGGACAAAGGCAATCAGAATCAGAGAACATACTACCAGATACTCAGTTGAATACTTCTGATAGCCGTATCTGATCGCAATGTCGCCAATGCCCCCGCCTCCTAAGGTACCGGCCATGGCCGAATAGCCCAGGATGTTTATGGTCAGCAGTATGATGCCATTTAACATTCTCGGTATTGATTCCTTGAAATAGACTCTGAACAGGATCTGCCAGTCAGAAGCACCGAATGAACGGGCGGCTTCAATGACACCTGCGTCGGTTTCCCTCAGAGCGTTTTCAAAGACTCTGGCAATAAACGGAATGGCACATACCGTTAACGGTACGATGGCGGCCTGAGTACCGATCGTGGTACCTGCAATGGCTCTGGTTAACGGAATGATGATGACCATCAGAATGACAAACGGGAAGCTTCTGAAGGTATTTACCAAGAAGCTTAATACTTCATAGACAATGCGGTTAGGTCTCAGACCATCCGGTGCCGTTAAGGTTAATATGATAGCAGGAATGAAACCCAGCAGTACTGAGAACAGCGTTGACCAGAAAACCATTGTCAGGGTCTGCCCTGCAGCTTTCAGGATGATATCTGCCATATTAGTTAAGCACCTCCCATGTTACGCCTTCCCTGTCCAGATAAGCCGTTACCCTGTCCTTCGCGCTTTCAGCGACATTGATCACCAGTGAGCCGAAGACATTGGAACGGAAATCTTCCAGTTTACCCCAGACAATGCTGAAGTTCATGTCCAGTTCCCTGGCCATCATGGTGACGACCGGATCTGAACTCTTGTCGGTAAAAAACAGCTGAATGTTTACTCCTGTTGAAGGCAGCAGTCCGCTTTCTTCCTGCAGGAAAGCCTTGACTTCCTTAATCGGATGAATGAACAGATCTTCCGGCTTGCCTTCCGCCAGCACTTTACCGTCCTTCAGGAAGGAAACGCGCTGACAGATCTGCTTGACTACCTCCATCTGATGGGTTACGACCAGTATGGTTATGCCCATCTTTTCATTGATTTCCTGTAACAGTGACAGGATCTCTCTGGTAATGGCCGGGTCCAAAGCACTGGTAGCCTCATCACATAACAGTACTTTAGGGTCAAGCACTAAGGCTCTGGCAATGGCCACTCTCTGTTTCTGGCCGCCTGACAGTTCAGCAGGTTTGGAGTGTATCTTATCTTCCAGACCGACCAGCTTTATCAGTGAATTGATCTTGTTAACGGCCTCTTCGGTCTTGGTGTTGATGCCCCAGAACTTCATCGGCAGAGCTACGTTGTCATAGACATCCAGTCGCTCCAGCAGATTGAAATTCTGGAAGATCATACCCATTGTTTTCTGGAGCTGTCTTAAATGCTTCTTATCCTTCTGCGACACTAAAACGCCATCCACGGTAATCTCACCGGACTGATAGGATTCCAGGCCGTTAATGCATCTTAACAACGTGGATTTGCCGGCTCCTGACTGGCCGATAATGCCATATACTTCGTGATCCTGGATCTCAATGGATATGCCCTTGAGAACTTCCAGATCATCAAAATTCTTACATACGTTTTTCAGAACGATCATACTAATACAACTCCAAATTCAGAATCTAACTTATTTTACAGGATTTCCATTGGCGTCAACAAATGACGGAATAACAGCGCCCTTATAGGTATCTTCAATGTACTTCTTTACTTCATCAGATACGATGGCAGCTACCAGTGCCTTGATCTTGTCGCTGTTTTCATTGCCGGACTTAACGGCGATGTAGTTGGTGCGTCTGACTGAAGTTTCAGCATTGAACTCTTCAATGGTCAGAGCCGGAGCCTTTTCAGGCAGTCCTGATTCCAGGGCATAGTTGCCGTTGATGACAGCGGCATCCAGGTCATCCAGGGAACGAGGCAGGCTGGCTGCTTCGATTGGGGTGATCTCGAAGCCATGAGGATTCTTTTCAGCATCCTTGTTCAGTTCGGTCTCAACTCCTGAACCGTTCAGTAATCCCTTGGCGATCAGCAGATCGATGGCACGGTTGTAGTTGTCAGTGTCGTTAGGAACACCGATCTTGGCGCCATCTGGAAGATCAGCTATGTCCTTATGTTTCAGTGAATAAATGCCCATTGGTTCAATGTGTACGCCTACGGCTGCTACCAGATGCAGACCGCGGTTTTCGTTTTCGCCGCTCAGATAGCCTAAGGTCTGGAAATAGTTGGCATCCAGTTCCCCGGCTTCCAGTGAAGTGTTAGGTGTTACATAGTCGTTGAATTCCACAACTTCCAGTTTCCACCCGTCTTTTGCCAGTTTTTCGGCTACGACATTCTTCAGGATCTCAGCATGAGGTACTAATGTGGCCCCTACCTTGATGACCTTGTCGTCTTCAGTTTCTTTCTTACCGCAGCCAAATAAGCTGAATACTACGGTTACTGCTAGGATAAGTCTGATCAATTTTTTCATTTTTCTTCCTCCTTCTGTTCACTGGCTTGAAAAGGGAGCGGCAGTTTTAATAAAAAACTACGCCCTTAGTATAAGGACGTAGTATTACGTGTTACCACCTTACTTCAAAATAACCTCACGATTATTTCCTCTTCAAGTACGCTGAACCCAATCAGATATACTCTATTGCGATAACGGGCAAACCCGGCTGCATCTACCTATCGATGCAGCAGCTCCAAGACCATGTTCATCGGTTAATCATACATTCCTTTTCAGCTGCCGGAACTCTCTGTGCTATTCTTAACCAACTACTCTTCTTTTCGTTGCTTTATGAGTTTATTATAAACGAGTTGAAAATGATGTCAACCCCTTTCAGAAAATGAAAATATTTTCATTCCTTATTCAGCTCTGCCAGCTTCCGATAGGTATCCAGGGAGATGTGACAGTAGCCGTTCGGATTCTTAATCAGGTAGTCCTGATGGTATTCCTCAGCATCGTAGAAGTTCTCCAGTTTCTTTAATTCCACATAGAACTTATCATATTTTTTCTTTTCATTTTCAAATGCTTCGGCAATGACCGGCACGTCTTCATCGTCTACATAGTAAACACCGGTCTGATACTGGGAACCGATATCGTGTCCCTGCTGATTTCTGACCGTCGGGTCAATGCAGATAAAATAGGCTTTCAGCAGTTTCTGCAGGCTGATTTCAGCCGGATCATATTCAACCCTGACCGTTTCACGGAATTCGGTCGTATCCGTACATACCAGCTGATATGTCGGGTTGGCAACATTGCCGTTGGCATAGCCTGTTGTTGTTTCCTTTACACCGTCAAGCTGCTGCAGTGCTTTCTCCATGCCCCAGAAACAGCCTCCGGCCAGATAGATCGTTTTCATAATATCGCCTCCAAGAAAACTATATCATATTGAAAAACTATCTAAAAGCGGGATAATCCGCTATACTGTCCTTATGAATAAATCCAAACAGCTTAGTGACATCACGATCTATCAGGACGATGAATATACCGATAAGTCAATCATGGTTTATGACAGCGGTACCGTTCTGCAGTCAGCTTCATACATCGAAGAAGGCAGCCGCAATGAACTGATCTTTGAATACATGAAGCAGTTTAACCGTGCGCTGGATCTTAAGACTGACACCAGAGACATACTGCTGTTTGGCGGGGCCCGGTATGCCTACCCTAAATACATAATCTCTCATTATCCGGACATCTCCATTGATGTCGTGGAAATAGATCCTCAGGCTTATGAAACAGCCTGTCAGTTTTTCTATGTCGATGAGCTGATCAGAGACTACAACCTCAACGAGACCCACCGTCTTAACAACATCATCGATGATGCCCATGACTTCATCTACCATACCGACAGGAAGTATGACATCATCATTGACGATACCTTCAATGACATTGAACCGGTCTTTCCTCTTCTTACCCTGGAAAGCTTCGCTCAGGAAAAGACCATGCTCAGGGAAAACGGCATCTACCTGCGCAATCTTTCCGGTCACCGCAAGATTCAGAAGACACCGTACCTGCTTGATATTCTGAAAACTCTGCAACAGATTTACGCTAATGTAAAGCTCGTAAAAGCCTTTTTCTTCAAAAACGCCCGCATGGGCAACTATGTCATCATAGCCAGTGATCATGCCTTAGACATCCCTGATGCCCTTAATTTCAATACGGAACATGCCGAGATCATTACCGATGAAAAGCTGGACATCCTGATGGAAAGATTCGATGATTTCTGCAAATAAGCTGAGCTGAAAAGCTCTTTTTTTATGCCGTTATATTACTGTAAAATATAGTTAGAAATGAGGACATCATCATGAAAAAAGAACACCGTTTATATCTGGCCGGACCTTTATGTTTCTATCCTAACGGCTATACCTTATGGAACAGCTACCGTCTGGAAGCTGAGTATTACGGTTTTACCGTAACCATGCCTAATGACAACAAACTGGTTCAGGAAGGCGAAACCGTTTCCCGCTGGGAAATGTCACAGCGCATATTTAAAAACTGCTGCTGGGGCATGGATAAGGTTGACGGCATACTGGTCAATCTGGAAACTTACAGAGGCTCGGAACCCGATGGCGGCTCAATATATGAACTGGGCATGGCCTATGGCAAGGGTGCCAGATGCTACGGCTTTACCCGTGACAAGAGAACAGTCGGTCTCAAATATCAGGCGGCACAGTATAATCCTGACGCTGCAACAGCCAATGATGTTAACGGTAAAACATTAGGACATCCGGAACTGCCTTTCTCTGTCAACATCGTGGGTTCCACCAAGATCATTGAAGGCTCTTTCTCTGACTGCCTGAATATTTACCGTACTGACCTCGACGAAGACAGCAAGAACCAGGCCCGCCGCGGCTACAGCTGCCGGAAGGCTGAAAACACCGTTACCCTTCTGAATAAGACCAGACCGGTGATCTATGTGGCTGCTTCAGACCGTGACGATGTTGGTGCTAAAGAACGCTACGAAGAAATAAGAAAACTGTTTGACAGCTATGGCTATGACGCCATCTTCCCGACTGACGATGCCCCGGGCATTGAAAACATCGAAACCGATGATCCATATACCAGAGCCTACAACATCTTTGACAGATATACCCAGCATGTGCGCAACTGCGACATCATCCTGCTGGATCTCAATGACTACCGCGGCGGTTTTGAACCTAATACCGATGTAGCCTTTGAAGCCGGCTACGGCTATGTCCTGGGTAAAAAACTGTACGGCTACATGGATGACATCGGACCGATGGTCAACAGAATACCTAACAATCCGACCGAAACCGATACCCGTGACTTCAACGGCATGAACGTTGAAAACTTTGAAGCCCCGCTGAACCTGATGTTCGGGGCCAGCGTTAAACTTCTGGACGGCAGCTTCGAAAACATCATTCAGAACATAAAAAAAGATTCTGAATAATCAGAATCTCCCATATCACTCACTTATTACGATACGGCCGTCAGATGCACGGCTGTATTTTTTCATGAACTGCCAGGCCAGATTAACCGTAAAAGGTCTGATTTCATGAGCGTGGCGGGTTATGGAACATAAGGCCGTAATTATTCTGCCGTCCTCGCTGTAATAGTAACGAATGGTTGTCGTACTGTCAGGGTTAGCCGGATCGACATATTCCTCAACAATGTCTGCGGCATATCCGTATACCGTATCCTGCCATTCACTGCGGCGGGCCATGCTCATTTCAAATGGCATTGGCACCTTGTTGACTTTAAACAGATAATTGATCCTTTCGACCACGTCCTGGCCCTGTACCGGAAGTTCCCGCAGATGTGAACTCTGACCTCCGCTGTAGAATACCGGAACCATGACATCTTCATTAAGAACCGGGGCCGTACGGAACTGACTGTTGCGGCCTACCTGTACTGTGCCAGCCATTGGAGCCAAAGCCGCAAATACCTGCGGATATTCCTGGAACATGTCCCAGGTCTTGATGCCTCCCATGGAAAAACCGGTCGCATAAATGCGGCTCTCATCTATTTCGTAGATTTCCTTCAGCTTATCAACGACAGCCATTATTTCCGTCGCCGTTGAAAGAGTATGCATTTCCGTGGCACAGAGTATGAAGTCTTCCTGCCGGGCCAGCTGCGGCCAGCCGGCAATGGTAGCCGTAGCCAGAGCCGTATCCCCGCCCCCGTGGAAACATAATACCAGCGGTTTCTTTCCCTTACTGTCTTTTCGTTGGAAAACAACTGCTCCAATTCGATGGAAGCTGCTGCTGACAGCACTGTTATCAGCTGAGGTATCGATGTCAAATACATGGGTATTCATTACCAGTCCTGATTTCTTCAGATTGAATCCTTCAGCCACTTTCCCGTTCCAGCGCTGCCAGCCTTCAATGTATTCCGCAAATATCTGCTCAAAGGAACCATCTGACTGATGGAACTGATCACTCTGTCGCTGTAGTTGACTGTCCATGGAAGAACTGTTGTTTACAGATACTAATATGATATTGCGGTCCTGAACATCCGGTTTTGCACTGAGCTTTTCCAGCACGGCTGCCGTCATCGTAATGTCACTGCCGCCCAGATAGCTCATTGATGACTGTCCTGATGTTTCCTTAATGTAGTTTTTACCTATGTAATCTGCGCCTTTGCCATAGCCGTAGACAACCGTCATGGCCGGTGAAGCAAAGATATTATACTGACGGGCTTGCCCGTCATATAACATGCCGTGAGAAAAGCCCGTCTGGCCTACTCTGGTTTCCGCCAGCACTTCTTCATAGATGCCATATTCTTCCTTATCCCAGCTTTTCAGCGGGTTAACTATCACAACAGCGCCGCCGTTGTTCTGGGCAACCTTAGCAATGCCTTTCTCACAGACAAATTCCACGGCCTTTTTCCGTTCAAGCTTCTCATCCGGGAAAACTATTAAAAGCGGCGCACTGTAGCCGTAGTTGATGATATTGCCGTTCATGATGTCTTCAGGCCGGTAAACATATATGTCATGTCCGGTCACGGTAAAAGAACTGACGTAGCCGCCCTGCGGTACTCCCTCAGTCTTTATTTCCGTTATCTTTTCCGGTCCGACAGGCTGCGGTTTCTTTCGGCAGCCGTTCAGTACAAGTAAGAAAATCAGTAAAACAATTGTGAATCTGCGCATTGGTCTTCCTCTTTACTTAATTGTATTTTACCTGACTTTTTTACTCATTAATTTTCAGATATAGCTGTTTCAAAAATGTAAGAAAAGACGGCATTTCTGCCGTCCTTACCATTTTTTTCTATCTGAATATTACCTGCAGCAGCATATATAGGTCCAGCTGCCAGGCGTCCATGTCATGCTTGCCTCCCGGGATGATCACGAAATCATAATTCTCGCCTTTGCGCAGGATATCGCACTGCTTTTCAGCCTTTTCCATGATCTCCTTGTGTTCCTCAAAGGCAATGTCCTTATCGCCATTGAAGCAGAACAGGTAATCCAGTTTCAGGCCTTTTTCCTTTCCATCCTGCAGAGTTTCGCAGATGCGTTTTACTTCCTCATCACGGTTGCCGAAAGGTCCGGTGCACCCTGACATCGGGCCGTACCAGCCGAACAGGTCAAAGTTGCGATACAGACCGGAACGGTAGGTGGTCATTGAACCCAGGGACAGACCGGCAATCGCACGGTGATCACGGGTAGCTATCAGGTTCTCTTCTGATACATCACCGGCTGAATAACAGGACAGCTTTTTCTCCACAAACGGGATCAGATCCTGCCTTAACTCCTGCCGGAAGTTTTCCGTACGCCGCTCATTGGCGTGTTTGCGGTCATTTTTGCCATGATAATAGGTCGGTGTGACAACGATGCACGGTTCACACAGTCCCTTCTCGATCATGTTGTCAAGAATGCTGACGGTATCCGGGAACCATTTCAGCCAGAAATCTTCCCCGCAGCCGCCCCCATGCAGCAGGTAGAGCACATTGTATCTTTTGTTGTGATCGTAGCCGTACGGCAGGTAGACATACGCCTTCTTGTGCAGAATGCGCACTTCATCATCGTAGGTATTGCTGGAATATCTCAGCAGTTCAACGGTGCCTTTCTTATCAGCCGGAAGTTTCATTTCAGCCGGAAGCTGATATACGAGATTCATCTTCACTCCTCCTAATAATACCCCGCAGAAAAATGCCCATGTCCATAATGGGCATTTATTAATTCAGTTATCTACAGACAGCTGTCAAAGAAATCAATGATGCCGTCTTCTACTTCTTCCTTCAGATCAGCGTAGTTATGGATCTCATGACGGTAGCCGGTATACAGTACCGTTGAGACTTCATGTCCGGTATCGATCAGCCAGTTAGCGGTCTGATAAACACCTGTACCGTACTGGCCGACAGGGTCCTGATCGCCCGCGATATTATAGATCGGCAGATCAGTCGGAACCTTGGCAGCCCATTCCAGACCGGTGATCTCTTCCATCATCTGCTGGAAATACAGCCATGAACGATTGCTGGTTGGTTTGGTGAATGCATCAAACGGGTCACCGGCATGGTCATTCTGAACATTGATGTCATCGCAGATCCATTCATTGCCCAGTCTGACGCCTTCCTTGCAGCGTGCAAACATCCAGCCCATGAACTGACCTCCTAATGAAGGATCGCTTTCTTCGCCCTTGCCTTCAGCGACTAACTTCTCCAGTACGGCAATGTTTTCAGCCAGGTTAGGCCATACACCGGTAGTGCCGCAGATCGTGGCGCCGGCCAGATCTTTGCCGTATCTGGCAATATACTGTCTGGTAATGAAGGAACCCATGCTGTGTCCGAACATGAAATACGGCAGATCCGGATACTTCTCCACTGTCAGATCATGCAGTCTCTTTTCATCTTCGACCATGGTGGTGTAACCCTTGTCACCCCAGTCGCCCCATCTGTCATTTTCAACGGCCGTCTTGCCATGACCGACATGGTCATCAGCGGCTACGATATAGCCTGCTTCCATGAAAGAAGTGATCATGTGCAGGTAACGGCGTGAATGTTCGCCGAATCCATGGATCAGCTGAATGATGCCCTTTGGCTGACAGGCCGGGACATAGATCCAGCCGTAAACCTGGTCTCTTTCATTGAATGACGGGAATTTTACTTCATGTAACATTTTAAAATATTATCCTTTCCGGGTTTCTTACCCAATTAATTACAGTGCTGAGAAGAATTCGCTGCCCTTGCGGGTGAAGCAGACATCCTGCATTGAGTAGATGCTGGTGCCGCTTATTGTGAATCCTATTTCCTTCAGATCGTCACCGGCAAAACCCTGCATCTGGCTGTTGTCCACAACACGCAGATACAGTTCGCTTCCGTTGGTATGATAGATGCCGGTCACATTGGCCATGCCTTCATACAGGTTCTCAGTGAATACATAGCAGCCGTTTGAGAACATTTCAACTGACGGACGGTACCGGTCAATGGTATCTGAGGTATTCATGACGTATTTTCTCAAGGCATAGACCTCACCGATCATGTATTCATTGATCTGTTCGCCGTTAAAGAGATTCTCGGCTTTGATAATGCCGGCTCTTAATGCTGAGATGTCAACATGCATGACAAAGTTGACATAGTCAAAGCCGTCTTCTCGCAGATTGACGATATATGTGTTATTGGTTATGTCAAACTTGACTTCCATTACTTCGTAAAGATCATTTTCCAGATCCATGCCGCTGATGTGGGTGATCATGCACCAGTTTTTGCCTTCTGATCTGATGAAGGCCAGATAGTCAGAAGTATACTGACCGGCACAGTTCCAGTGATAGTCATCAGCCATGACAGCATTCATGAAATCATCGACATTGGCTTCACCGATCACCGGTTCCGGGTTATCAGGTCCGAAGGTCTCCTTGGTAAAGAGATATTCCGTGGTCTTTTCCTGGTCAAAAATGTTTTCGGCATAGATGAAATTTTCTTCGATCCTTCCTGTATCCACATGCAGGATGAAACTGATGGCCGGCGGCCGCATGCCTTCCTCACGCAGTCTGACCGTATAGGACTTCTTGTCTTTATTGTAGGTAATGTCTACGACCTCAAAGTTATCGACCGTTTCATTTCCCCCTGATTCAATTTCCACCATCTGAACCATGTATTTCTTTTCGGCTACGTCAAAAATCAGTTTGTAGGTGACATCCTGACCCGGGAAATACCAGTAGCCTTCATCATATTTCATGGTCTTGAAGAACTGCTGAGGTGAAATGACGACACCGTCATCTTCCTTGTCACCACCTGAAGGAGCCTGAGACGGAGTACAGGCGGACATGCCAAAAAACAGCAATACACTTAAAAATGCACACACTACTCTTTTCATATTCAGTTTTCTCCTATTATAAGTAAGTCTTCTGCTTATATTATACTACACAGAACCTTTTTTCTTTCATTAACATGCACTATTTCAGTGTTCAACACCGATCTCACGGCAGTAATCCGCCATGCGCTGAGCATACCTTGACGGTCCTTCCTTTTCCAGGGTCGATGGCCCGGCCACCAGGGCATCTGCACCGGCTTTTACATACAGCTTTCCATGTTCCGGAATGATGCTGCCGTCAACCGTGATCTCAATCTTATGGTCGGCATGTGAACATATCTCTGCGAGTCTTTCCAGCTTTTCAATGGCATTGGGAACCATCGGCTGACCGAAGAATCCCGGATTGATGGACAGGAAATTGATATGATCCAGTACGGGTAAGGCTTCGCGTACATATTCCATGGAAATGCTCGGGCTTAAGGCATATCCGGCTCTTAAACCCCTGTTTCTGAGATCCTGTAATAACCGGTACGGTTGGGCACAGGTTTCAGGATGGAAACTGACACAGTCCCCTTTTCTTAACTCATAGTATTCAAGTATTTTTTCCGGCTGATAAGCCATGACATGAATATCCAGCGGAATGTCAGTCAGACTGTGCCACAGCTTAGCCTCATCTGTTCCCATGGCCAGATTCGGCACATAGTGACCGTCCATGATGTCAAAATGCAGACCGTCCGTTTTTGTTTCTTCAAATGCTCTGACATAATCCATGATCTCGCGCGGGTCCAAAGCCCACAGTGAAGCATAGAACTTAATCTTCTTCATGCAAATACTCCTTCTTATATTCCTGAATGAAACGGGCGGTGGCTTGCTGCCAGTCACTCATTTCATCATTAAATGTCTTTTCATAAAGCGCACAGCTCATCGCCGTATTCTTATGCCTGCGGGCCACTCTGATGGCTGCCGCTTGGGCAGGCTCTACCAGCTCAGATGGATAACCGGCAAGAGTACAGAGTCTGCTGTAAAACTCATATCTGGAAGCCTGTCCCCTGTTGCAGATGTGATAGGTACCATAGTTTTCAGTATTGGCCATTATCTCCACAGCCCTGGCCAGATCCAAAGTATAGGTATTGGAACAGGCCTGATTGACGGCTCCCGGTACGGTTTCCCCTTTCCGCCATTTATTTAAAAGATTGAGGGCATAATTTGTCTGCGTTCTGCCCTTTAGGCCAAACAGCAGGCCCGTTCTGACGATAAAATGCTTCTCACATACTTCTCTGACCCGCTCTTCACCAGCCAGCTTGCAGGCACCGTAAACATTGATAGGTCCGGTCGGATCAGATTCCAGATAAGGTGAATCCTTTTCTCCGTCAAATACCGCATCGGTACTGATATAAACCATCTTAGCTCCGCAATTATTCGCAGCCATGGCCACGTTTCGGGTAGCCACGGTATTGGTCAGATAGGTTCCATCCGGATCCTTCTCGGCATCATCAACATCTTTGATGGCCGCAGTATGTACGATCACATCAGGCTTTACTTCCTCAGCAAAGCGCAGTACAGGTTCCTGTTCTCTTAAATCAAGCTGCTTATGTCCGTTCAGTCTGAATACTTCATGACCCTTGCGTTCAAAAAGATCCGCAATTTCCATGCCCAGAAGTCCGGATGCCCCGGTTACCATTACTCTCATATTCGTGTTCTCCTGCTTATATTATACAACACAGAAAGAAAAATCCTGCTTCGGCAGGATTATTCTGTTATTTCAACCGTTCCGTCAGGCAGTCTTCTGAATTTCTTCATGAACTCCCAGGCTAAACGGCAGGTATTAGGTCTGATATTGTGCATGTGATTGGAAATTGATACCAGCTGGGTATAGATGTTGCCGTCTTCGCTTTCAAAGCATCTGACAGTTGTTACGCTCTCAGGGTATTCAGGGTCATTTACTTCAATGTTGTAGTCACCCTTTATGCCGTATATCTTGTCTTCCCAGTTTTCCTGGTCATCAAACTTACACTCATATGGTTTTTTAATTTTATTGATCTTGAACAGATTGACCATGCGGTTGACGCATTTCTGATCCTGGAACGGCAGTTCAGCTAACGGAGACTGTTCGCCGCCGTTATAGAATACCGGTACCAGCACGCTGTCATTGACGCGGAATGACTTGGTAAACTGGCAGTTTTCCCCAACATCTACGGTAGCATCCATTGGAGCGATGGCAGCGACCTTATCAGGATATTCCTGATAGAAGTCCCATGACTTGATGCCGCCCATGGAGAAGCCCGTGGCATAGATCCTGGTCTTGTCAATGGCAAACTGCTGGGCCAGCTGATCAACGATTTCCAGAGTCTCGGTAGCGGTAACGCCCAGATGCATTTCCGGTGCGCACAGCATGAAGTTATTGTCTCTGGCGATTCTTGGCCAGTCACCGATCATGGCTGTGGCAATAGCCGTATCCCCGCCCCCGTGGAAACACAGTACCAGCGGTACAGGATTTTCAGGATCGTTTACCTTAAGGTCCTTATTATAGAACAGAACGTAGCCGACATCATGAGTTGGTCTGGTAATGCCCGGACCGACATTATCATCAGATGTCTTAACTGTCGTTCTGACCGGTTTCATGATCAGTCCTTCCTTGCGGCAGTTGAAAGCCTCTCTGATCCGACCGGCCCATCTCTTGTAGTCACCGATGTACTTATCATACTGATCGATGACATCAAGCTTATCACAGACTGCAACTCTGTTATCGCTCTTTAATAATGCTTCATTTACTTCCGGACTGTTGCCGACGGAAACGATGGAAACGTTACTGAATTCAACTTCCGGTACCACGGAAACATTTTCCAGCGTAACGCCTGTCAGCGTGATATCGGCCATACCTAAGTCACCCATGCCGGCCTTGCCCTTTACTTCCTTCATGTAATATCTGGCCAGATAGTCAGCGCCTTCACCCTTACCGTAAACATAGGCAGCGACCGGGGAACCGAAAATGAAATATTCCGGAACCGGGTCAAAGCCAGGTCTCTTCATGGCTGCTTCCATGAAACGGTTCTTAGGGATCTTGTCTTCATAAAGGACACCGTGACTGAAGCCCCACTGAGATATCTTGGTCTTGTTTACGACTGTCTCATACAGGCCTTCCTTTTCATCAGCCCATGCGCCTAAAGGATTGGCAAAGACAACGGAGCCGCCGTTTTCGGAAGCGATGGCAGCCAGCTTTGTTTCCTCAGCATAGTCAACAGCCTCTTCCTCACTAAGTTTTCTTTCCGGGAAAACCAGGATCAGCGGTGCGCTGTAGCCGTAGTTAATGATATCTGATTCCATTACGTCTTTCGGCCGGTAAACATAGATATCATGATCTTCGATCTTCATCAGCGTCAGATATCCGCCGGTCTTTACTTCTTTTGTTTCTACTGTTCTTATTGCGGTCATATTATCCCTCCAAAAGTTCATCTGCTTTCATTTTATTTATTCACTGCCAAATAAACATTAAATAACTTCTTTTTCGTTTACAAAAAAGTAACAAGCATAAAAAAAGCACTTCTTTCGAAGTACTCTTATTTATGAATCTTTTTCTTTGGCTTAATAACATCAAGAGCGATGTAGAAGGCATACAGCAGTGTGGCGCTGATGAAGATGCTGGCCAGAATGTCTGTAAACCAGTGTACTCCTGACAGCAGTCTGCCTATTACCGTAACAGCAGCCAGCACATACAGCACGATATTGATGATCTTTCTGATCTTCTTGTCCTTAACGTATTTTCTTAAGACCGGAGGGGCACTGCAGAAAACGGTAAGCGCCAGCATGGTATGTGATGACGGGAAGCTGGCTTCAGGTGCCGTTTCACCCGGCATGATTACCGGACGGCAGTTGATCTCAGCCTTTTCGAAGATCACATACAGTAAGATAACCACGATGTAAAGAACACCGAGTGCAATGACGTTTCTGTCAACCTTCTTCAGACTTTTGCCGTTGAACAGCTGTAACCGGCCGATGGCGCCGAAGAACAGGCATACCAGAATGGCCAGATAGCCGAGAATGTTGGTTATGATATACAGGGCATTGCTGAATTTGAAGATCTTCCGGAAGAACCCGTTGATGTGTGAGAAACCGACTGATGTTGCCTGAGGCCCAATCGCCGCTCTGTCAACAAAGCATACCAGCAATGAAAAAACAACTGTAAAACCTGCTAAGATCCGTAATTTGATGAGTTTGTCTTTTTTCATGAACTATTCCTCCGTTAATCAATATTATACAACCATTTTGTGAAAAAGATATTTAATAATGACTAAAAGTCACATATACCTCTTCTGCCCCGTTTTTATGTTGCTGAAAAACTTTCATAAGACGGAAAATACATATATAATTATTATAATAGATAAGATTTTTCCGGGAATAACCCGACTATAAAATAAAGCAGTGGGAGGCGTATTATGCAAATAGAAAAACAGCTGACAGATCATTCACTTAACATCAAGCTTACAGGCCGTCTGGATTCCTATACATCTCCTGAGCTGGAGGAATCACTGTTTCAGGATCTGGATTCACTTACAGATCTGACCTTTGACTTAACGGATCTCGCCTATATCTCATCAGCCGGATTAAGAGTCCTGCTGCTGGCTCAGAAAGCCATGAACAAGCAGGGCACGATGCGCGTGCTGAATCCTAACAGCGATGTCATGGATGTTTTTGAGGTTACAGGCTTTACTGATATCCTGACAGTGGAAAAAACTGAACCGGTTGAACAGGGGGTAGAAGAATAATATGAAACTGGATAAGGAAATAAGAAATGACTATCTGATACTGAAGCCTTATGGCCGTATTGACAGTAATACGTCTAACGAATTCGAACAGGCCGTCCAACAGGCAATTGAACCGGGAATGAACATTGAGTTTGATTTCCGTGAAGTTGTCTATATTTCATCATCAGGTCTGCGTGTTCTCCTCACTTTGAAGAAGCTGCTGGGGAACCAGATCAGCATACGTTTCTCTCACGTTAACGATGTCATAATGGACGTCTTCGAAATGACAGGCTTCACCGATCTCTTTGAGATCTTAAGAGTATCAGATGATGAAGTTCCTGACACCAGAGTCATTTTCTTTGACATTGACGGTACCCTGCTTTCCCACACTACCGGACGTATTCCGGAAAGTACCATCCGTGCCATAAAGAAAGTCCAGGAAACCGGTGTAAAATGCGTTATCGCTACCGGCAGAGACCTGGTTGAAATGGAAAAGCTGCCTATTCACGAAATTGACTTTGACGGCTACCTCACTCTTAACGGAAACATCTGCCTTGACAAGGACAAGAAGATGTTTGCCGGCAATGAGATCGCACCAGACGAAGTGGAAGTTCTGGTCAACATCTTCAAGGCCGGAAAGATCCCGTTCGTTCTGATCGGCAAGGAAAAGAGATACATCAACTACGTTGACGATGTCGTCATTCAGACTCAGCTGTCAACTCACGGCACCATTCCTGATATCGGTGAATATCAGGGTGAAAAGATCTACCAGTGTCTGGCCTTCGTAGACAAGGGCGTGCGCCGGAAACTGGATGACCTGCTGGACAAGTGCGTCATCACCAGCTGGAACGATACCGGAATCGACATCATCGCCAAGACCGGCGGCAAGGATGCCGGCATTCAGAAGTTCCTTGACAAGGAAAACATCACCAGATCGCAGACCATGGCCTTCGGTGACGGTGAAAATGACATGGCTATGCTGCGCTTTGCCGGAATCGGTGTTGCCATGGGCAACGGCAGCGAAGTATTAAAACGGAAAGCCGACTATGTTACAGCTACCGTTGATGATGACGGAATCGAAAAGGCTCTGCTCCATTTCGGCTTAATATCAGAATAAACAGGTAAATATCATGCCATTAGGCTCACTCTTCAGTAAACAGCCAAAAACAAGAAAACAGATATCTCTGAGCACCAAGATGTTCAACACCATCCTGGCCTTTTCCCTTGTGTTAAGCACGGCAGCTATTATCTTCGGCTTCAGGCTTTATTCCAATGCCCTCATCAATCAGTATGCCGGCATTGCCTATAACATTTCCAAGACAGCTGCCATCATTATCAAGGAAGAAGATGCTCTGCATTATCATAATGAGGTATATGAAATATACAAGTGGCTGACTCCTGAACAGATAGCCCGGAAAGACACCCGGGAATACCGCCTGCTGTATGCCGATGCCATCGACAACAAGATGGTTGACATACAGATCCTGCTGGCCAAAATAGCCAGAGAAAACAAGTTAATGAAAATCTCCCTGGTCACCTATGACAAGGGATCCGAAAGATTAATAAACATCTACAGTTCAGACCGTACGGAACCTACCGGTTACTGGTATAAACTGGAGAATAACAGCACGATTGTCCACACACCGGGCGAGAATTCCCTCTTTGATTCCGATATCCCGTACTCACTGGAAAGGGATGCTAATGGCTATTTATGTACCAGTTATACCAAAGTGGCTGAGGATGAAGATACAACCACCATGGTCATGACCGAAATCGACATGTACCAGGCTGATGATTCTGCTGTCAGTTTCCTGTTTCAGTTTCTGGGACTGTTACTGTCAATTACCCTGGTCGTATTCTATTTCATTGACCGCCGTCTGAAAAAGAAAGTGGTCAAGCCGATCCTGGACATGAACCAGGCAGCCAGAAATTATATTGCCGATAAGGATGACGGCCTGCCTGATGAATATCATTTCCAGGCCCTGGAGATCAACACCAATGATGAGATCGAATCGCTCTCCCTCATCTTCGCGGAGATGGAAAAAGAGATCGGTCAGTATGTTGAAAACATGACCAAGGCTACGGCCGAACGCGAAAGGATCAATTCGGAACTGAACGTTGCAGCGCAGATCCAGCGCGGTACTCTCCCTTCCGTCTTCCCTCCTTATCCTGATAAAAAAGAATTTGACATTTACGCTTCAGTCATACCGGCTAAGGAAGTCGGCGGTGACTTCTACGATTTCTTCCTGGTCGATGACGATCATCTGGCTCTGGTCGTAGCCGATGTTTCCGGCAAGGGAATTCCGGCTGCACTGTTCATGATGGCCTGCAAGATCCTGATCTCCAACCTCACATCGGTTGGCATCACTGATCCAGCTACCATCCTGAGCATGGTCAATAACCGCATCATAAAGGATAACCCTCTCGACATGTTCATTACTGTCTGGTTAGGCATTCTTGATATAAAGACCGGAAAGCTGATAGCTTCCAATGGCGGTCATGAGTATCCATGCCTGCGGACCGGCGGCAAGAATTATGAAATACTGAAAGACAGACACGGACTGGTATTAGGCGGCATGGCTGATGCCCAATATTACTCATATGATATTCAGCTCAACCCTGGCGATGCCCTGTTTGTCTACAGTGACGGTGTCCCTGAATCTACCAGCACTCTGAATGAACTGTTCGGTCTGGACCGCATGCTCGATTTACTGAACAGAAACATTAACCTGCCACTCGATCAGCTGCTAAACGGCCTCAAGAAAGACATTGATGACTTTGTCGGTGAAGCCCCGCAGTTTGACGATATTACAATGCTGGCCTTACGTTACAATGGAGGTGGTAACATGCATGAACTTACAGTTGAAGCCATAATCGACAACGTACCAGCTGTCACCCGGTTTGTTGATGAAAAACTGGAAGCACTGGACTGCCCTTTAAGAGCGCAGACCCAGATCGACGTTGCCATCGATGAACTCTTCAGTAACATTGCCAAATATGCCTATCATCCGGATACCGGACCGGCTACGGTCAGAGTTGAAGTGGAAAAGGATCCGATGGCGGTTATAATTACCTTCATCGATAACGGCATTCCATATGATCCTCTGTCAGCTGATGTCCCGGATGTCACTCTGAATGCTGAACAGCGTCAGATCGGCGGATTGGGAATATATCTGGTCAGAAAGACCATGGATGAAATAACATACGAATATAAAGACGGTCAGAATATTCTGAGAATAAAGAAAGAGATTTAATATGATGGATCAGGTATTATTTAATAAGGCACTGCTGTTTGCCCTGAAAGCTCATAACGGCGTTACCAGAAAAGCCACTACCATCCCCTTCATCCTTCACCCGATGGAAGTCGCTACCATCGTAGCTTCCATGACTTCCAGTCAGGAAACCATGGCAGCTGCCATGCTGCATGATACGGTCGAGGATGCCGATATCTCACTGGAAGATATCAGGGAAACTTTCGGCGATAAAGTCGCCCTGCTGGTAGCTTCGGAAACCGAAAACAAACGCCGTGACATTCTGCCGGAAGAATCCTGGCAGATCCGCAAGGAAGAATCTCTTGATCTTCTGCACTATTCTGACAGCCACGATGTCAAGATCCTGTGGCTGGCTGACAAACTTTCCAACATGCGTTCTTTCTACCGCATGTATGTGGAAAAAGGAAATGACATGTGGGTCGATTTCCATCAGCAGGACCCAAAGAAACAGGGCTGGTATTACAAGAAAGTTCTGGAATACACATCTGAACTGGCACATACGGCTGCCTATCGGGAATACAGATACCTGGTATATAAGGTTTTCGGGGAGGAATAAACATGGAGCTGATTAACACAAAACTAGAAAACGGCGTTCTGACGATCGGTCTGATCGGTCACATCGATTCCAATAATGCACCGGCTGTGGAACGGGAAATTACCAAGGCCCGTGAGGAAGCAGCTGCTGCCGGCATCATCGTTGATGCTTCTGAACTGGAATACATCTCCAGTGCCGGCTTACGTATCATACTGCGTCTTAAGAAGGAATATCCTGATCTGGTCGTTAAAAACGTCAGCAGTGAAGTCTACGAGATATTTGACATTACCGGCTTTACGGAAATGATGACCGTAACCAGAGCTTACCGCAGTGTTTCCATTGACGGCTGTGAAATAATCGGTCAGGGTGCCAACGGCAAGGTTTACCGCATTGACCCTGATACCGTTCTTAAGGTCTACCATGACCGGAATGCTCTTGATGACATCAAGAGAGAAAGAGAACTGGCCAGAACGGCTCTGATCCTCGGCATTCCGACTGCCATCCCATATGATGTTGTCAAGGTCGGCGATGTCTACGGTTCTGTCTTTGAACTGTTAAATGCCAAGACCTTTGCCAAGCTGATCCAGGAAGATCCTGATTCTCTGGATCAGGTAGTTGCCATGGCTGTGGAACTGCTGAAAAAGATCCATGGCACGGTCGTAAAGCCTGAATCAATGCCTGACATGAAAACAGTCGTCTGCGGCTGGGCTGATTTCCTGAAGGACTATCTGCCGGCTGAAGATTACAATAAGCTGCATGACCTTGTCGCAGCCGTACCTGATGATCTGCATATGATCCACGGTGACTACCACCTGAAGAACATCATGCTGCAGAACGGCGAAGTGCTGCTGATCGACATGGATACCTTATGCCATGGCCATCCGGTCTTCGAATTTGCCTCCATCTTCAATGCCTACCAGGGCTACAGTGAAATGAATCATCAGAACATGATGGATTTCCTCGGTATCCCGTATGAAATGGGCGGACAGATCTGGAACAAGATGCTGCACCTGTATTTTGAAGGCAAGAGCGAAGAAGAGATTCAGGATATCGCTGACAAAGCCAAGCTGGTCGGTTATACCAGAATCATGAGAAGGACCATCAGACGTAACGGTTTCGATACCGAACTGGGACGTTCAGAAATTGAAAATGCCAAAAACCATATTCATGAACTGACAGCGAAACTGGATACGCTGACATTCTGATAAAGCACAAAAAAACCTTAGAAATCGAAAATCTAAGGTTTTTTATTTACCGTTAAATGACTGAAACGTCCTTATCGAAGTTAATGCTGTGCTGAGGCTTTTCGGTATCAGGATAACCTACAGCGATGGCAACATAGAACTTATATCCTTCAGGAAAAGCCAGCTTTTCAGCGTATTCCTTTTTCTTTTCGCCGTTAAGCGTTCTTTCCATGCAGCCCAGAATGACACTGCCCAGACCTAAGGCCTTGGCGGCCAGATGAATGTTCTCTACGGCAATACCGGCATCGACCGGGCTCCATCTGAAGCTTTCATCTGCGGACAGATAGAATGTCAGCGGAGCATTATAGAAGAAGCTGACCTGAGCATCAGGATTCAGATCCTTCTGAATCTCGCACTGAATAGGATTATCTTTACTTACTACCGTAATATGGATCTCCTGCTTGTTGGTGGCGGTCGGAGCCTTTAAACCGGCTTCAACCAGAGTACGGCATACCTCAGGAGAGATGGCCTGATCAGTATACTTGCGAATTGAGCTGCGTGTATTGATTACTTCCAAACAATCTTTCATATTATTCTTGTATGATACACATGTACCTTGTAAGTACATGAATATCACAATCCTTTCTAATCCTTTGATAGAATGATGAGTAGAAAAGCCTGTACTACTCTTATACAAACTGTGGCTTGTCTACTTCAAGGAGAGTGAGTCTGTGG
>JAFRAB010000024.1 GCA_017405675.1 Erysipelotrichaceae bacterium | reverse complement strand
AGATTCTTTAGCAGAACATTGATAGCGCCTGATGGCTGAAGCATGATGTTCATGATCATCAGCGTGACAAACTGCGGTACGGCAATGGAGAGCACAAAGCAGAATCTCCAGAAAGCCTTTCCTTTGGTGTCTTTTCTGTTGATGATCATCGCCAGGATCATACCCATAATGTAGTTAAGGAAGGTCGCAAAGACTGCCCAGACTACAGTCCATCTTAATACCTGCCAGAACTGACGGCCGATATTGCCGTTCATGTTCAATACACGGCCAAACTGTGTCAGGCCGTTCCAGTCAAACAGGATAAGATGGTCTCCTTCCTTTGAATAGGTGGTAAATGCCATTGAAATCATGTAGACCAAAGGAACGATATTAAAGATCAGTATACCAAGACATGGCAGAGTCATGAGCGTGATATAAAGCTTCTTGTCAAAAAGACTCTTGATATCTTCCTTGAAAGTCGGAACATGTTCACCCTTTTCAATTTTTTTCTGCAGACTGTATGAATGTTTCATCTGCAGAATCCACAGCAATACGATCGCAGCTATGACAAAACATGTGATTACCCCGGCAAGCAGAATCTGCTGCGAGTTGTCACCGATCGTATATTCATAGATCTGTTTTGCCTCGTTCCACACTTTCTCCGATTCCCGATCACCAAGTGATGGAAGCATGGCCAGTGAGTGGAATCCTGTTCCGATCATATAGAATACAAAAGCGATTTCACAAAGTAAAATTAAAATACCTTTTACTGCCTGTTTATGTGTGATTATCCCCAGGCCCATTAATATAGCTGATAATCTGGTTGTCAAATCGCCATATTTCAATGCATTTATGACGCTAATCTTATTTTTCTCCATAAATAACCTCCCCTGATGTTAGTTATTTAAATTGAAGTATGACCGCAATCAAAAACGACTGCGGTCATACATAAAACAAATAATTTTTACTGTACGCCCGGATTGTTCAATGAGTTGTTCATTGCTTCCGTCTTTTCGGCAGCGTTGTCATGAGTAACAGTACCGGCTACGATCTCTTTACCCATTGATTCAGCTGGTGTCCACCAGTTGCTCATGTCAGCCTGTAACGGCTGAACGATGGAAGCATATGCCATTGTATCCATCTGAGCCTTTGCCAGAGCATCTTCACCGACATTGATATTCTTGTCAGTCGGGATGATGTTTCTCTTGTCATAATGAGCCTGCTGAGATGCAGTATTGCCTAAGTAAGCAGCTAATGCAACAGCGATTTCAGGATGTTCAGCATATAAAGCAGTCTGAGGATTTACACCTACAGCCTTAGAGCCAGCAAATGCCTTCATCTGCTTTTCTTCACCGTTGATTGTGAAGCAAGGAGCCGGAGCGATGCCTAAGTTGTCGCCGTAAGCATCTTTAGCCTTCTGATAATCCCATGTTCCAGAGAAGAAAGCATCGATATCGTTTCCGGTAGAAACATCACCGCTTACGAAGTTAGGATTTGCAGCGAGGTCAACAAGATAATTTGTTACAGCTACAGCCTTGTCGCCAGAGAAATCAAAACCGGCAGCAGCATCATCACCGTTTTCACCGAACATTGTACAACCGTTAGCTACATAGAATGAAGCGATATACCATGAGTTTTCCAATGGGAAAGCAACCCTGCCAAGTTCAAGCATCTTATCCAGACTCTTGATATCTTCGATCGTGAATTTTTCCTTGTTGAAGAACATGAACCAGGTATTTGCAGTGTATGGAAGACCTACGACCTGGCCGTCATAAGAAACGGTGTTGACAGTAGTCTGAGAGTTGTTTTCCTTGATTGCTGCAAGAGTGTTGCCACCTAATTCAGCTAAAGCACCCGACTTGAGAAGATCAGGGATCTGGTCGTTGGCATACATGTAGACGTCTGCAGCAGCTGCAGGGTCTGTAGTAACGTTAGTCTTAGCATCGCCTTCTGAGCAGACACCGTAATTGAATGTGATCTCCCATTCAGGGTGTTCAGCTGCGAAAGCTTCGCACTGAGTCTGTAACCACTTGCCGTTGTCATCAGACTGATCTTCCTGTGGACCCCATACTGTAACGGTAACAGCGACTTTTTCGTCTTTTCCGCCATCAGCAGGTTTGCTTGAACATCCGGCTAAACCAGCCAGAAGCAGGAAAGCCAAGCAAATTGTAATAAGTTTTTTAATGCTCATT
>JAFRAB010000023.1 GCA_017405675.1 Erysipelotrichaceae bacterium | reverse complement strand
GACGTCTCCAAGTCCGCCGGTCTTTACAAACGGATAACATTCCGATCCGATAAAGGCAATGCTTCGCCGCGGTGATTCAGGTTCCTGGGTCATCACCTGCTGATTGGCAGCAGCGATGATCTCATCAGCCGCAGCTTCCACGGCTTCCTTCTTAACAGTCTTTTTATCCGTAACAGTTTTTGTTGTTTTAATCGTTTTTTTCACGGCAGTTTTCTTTTCTGCTGTCTTCTTTTCCGCAGTTTTCTTCACTGCAGTTTTCTTTTCCGCGGTTGTCTTTTCCGCTGTTTTCTTTTCAGCAGTTTCTTCAGTTGTTTTTTTAGCAGCCATTTTAACTCCTCCTTCAGATTGCGTCGTCTGTGAATAATTAAATTATCACAGCAACTACAATAATAATCTTTAAAACCGCTTAATTCAAGTCTTATATCATTATTCATTTATTCATACACTTCGTGTATGTTTTTAGTTCACTATTCCTGCTTTAGTGAACTGATCCACCGATCAAGAAATGCCATTTGCTGGATGGTATGAAACCAGTGTTCACCATCTTCCATAATTGTCAGGCTGGTATTATGTTTCCCGGCAAAAGAAGTAATCGTTTCAATAGATGTCAGGAAATCCCTGCCCCCATATAGAATATCAGTTGGAACATGCCAGCTTAACGGGTGTTCTCTAACATAGCAGAGATATTCCCAGGAAAGATCTTCGCCGTTTTCCTGTTTGATGATTCCTTTTTCCTGAAGTTCTTCTTCGCTGACATTAGCCCACAGCATCATGTCTGTGATCACCTTTTCCATGTCTACTATCGGAGATATGAAATAAGCATGATCAACATCGCTTTCAACCACGGCATTCATCAGATAATAGGCACCGATACTGTTGGCAATCACGATTATTTCATCATAACTGTTTCTGTACTCTGCGATTGCGTCTTTTATTTCCTCTGCAGTTTCCCATGGCTTGGTTCCCTTATAGTCCAGCCCGATCACATCATAACCGGGAAAAAGGTTTCGGTAATGATCTGCTTCATCAGGACTTCCGAACTGTCCGTGAATATATATTACTGCTTTCATTGCAGCCTCCTTCATCATGAATAATACGAATCTTAAATAAAACCCCACTTCGATCTGAATCTGAAATGGGGTTTTATTGTCTAGTTCATATCTGCTCCGTTTTCAGAAGTTCTTAGAACTGTTCTTCTTTCTTTCTCTTCAGTGATACATATGCTAATCCTAATGAATTAGTTAATGATATACCGAATACAGCTAACCACATGTTAATACCGCTTGCATCGCTTGTCTCAGGTGGTGTGACTGTGTTGGTTACTGTGAACTTGTATTCATTCTGGCTGTAGCTTACTGTGTATCCTTCCGGTACTTTCTTTTCGTTTACACTGTAAGTTACCGGCTTAAAGTTGTCATCACTGAATGGCAGAACTTCTTCATACTTCCATTCGTTCTCTTCGTTCAGAACTACTGTGAAGATCACTTCACCATTAGCGAGTACTTCTACTTCGATCTCTTCAGGTCTCAGCTTCTGTGCATCGTTGCCATCATCCCATACCTTTTCGATTTCCAGAGTTACATAGTCTCTGTATTCGTTTTCAAACTCGAATGGGAATCCTGACAGTTCTTTCCAAGGAACGATTGTTTCTGTTTCACCGTCAGATACTGTTAACTGACATACTAATTCATTTTCTGCATTGACATCTACATCGAATAACAGATGGTATTCTGTAGCGTCATATGCGTAATTAGGATCTGTACCGGCTACTTCTCTGATGATGTATTCGTACTTACCAACTTCAGTAATTAATACTTCACCGAATTCGTATGGCTTGCCATCTGCCGGAAGTGTAATAGTGATCTTACCATCAGCTGCTCCCTTAGGCATTGGTGCGCCTTCTGTAACAGCTACCATTTCGAATTCGAATGTGGCTGTTGTATCGTTCTTGTCACCTACGATTGTCTTTACTACAGGTGGGTCAAACAGAATCGGTGCGAATGTATTAGTGATCTTGTATCCTTCTGTCTTACTGCCAGCAGGTTTTCCTGACTGGTAATATGCAGGTACATCGATTTCCTTTACTGTATAATCAATTTCCTTACCGGCACTGTACTTTTCAAGATCATTGAAGGAACCCTTCCATTCGTTGTCCTTGTTCAGTTCAACAGTCATGTTAGTTTCCTTACCGTCAGCTACTAAGACTACAGTGATCTTTTCAGGTCTGTATTCAAGGTAATCTTCATCGCCTTCCCAGATTTTTTCTACTGGAACGTTGATTCTTTCTCTTACATGAGTATTCTTGATTGCGATCGTCTCTTTTTCCTTACCTGTATACTTAACAGGATCACCTATTGTCATTTCATACTTCAGTGTCTTATCTGCATAAGTTTCTTCTACTGAATATGTAACGAGTTTTCCGTTTTCGTATGCCGGTAAGTCTTTCCAGATATTGCTCCAGTCAGCGCCTGTGCCTACTGTTACAATATCACCTACTCTTGTCTTGGTATTTTCACCTGCTAACTGCTTGTACAGCTGTACTGTTGCGCCAAGCTTAGCTCTGAAGCCATCCCGGTCATCACTGTCATCCCATTCCTTTGTAACTTCTACATTAAATGTATTGATTGTGTATGGGTTTGTAAGTGCCATGACATTTTCACCAGTGCCAACTACTAATGTTGCTTCCTTGACTGCATCTTCTGATAATGTAGCACCGAAGACATCGTATCCGCTTTCTGTAGCCTTGATCTCTGTTTCATAAGGAATCTTTTCATTTAATTTCCAGGTGTACTTCAGGCCTTCTACAACGACATCTTTATCAGTAACCTTTAATACCTGGATCTCTTTTCCATCTACTGTGATACTGATCTGGAATTCTTCAGGTATCATTTCGGCAGTGATGCCGCTGAATTCCTTTGTCACTGTGACATCGTATTTATTGCGTTCATACACGTTATTGAATGTCCAAGTAACATCTTCATCTCCGATTACAATTTCACAACCAAGCATTGCTGATACAAGTGCATATCCTGCTACATCATAGTTCTTTTCTTTGAATGCTACTTTAGATGCATATGGAACATTTTCGATAACCCATTTGTACTCAGTGTCGCTTACCCTTTCAGCATTCTTTAATGTGAGATCAGGCTGAGCTACGCCATCAATGCTGTAAGCAATTGCGAAATCAGCAGGAATCTTCGTCACATCATCAATTACGAATGTCTTGATTACCGTGACCTTGTAAAGCTTCTTGGTGTATGTGTTAGTTACTGTCAATTCAGCAGTTCCATCCTCTGTAACTGTCACTGGATCAGATATTGTGGTTTCCAAAGTATAACCTTCTACTTTATCAGCACCATTTTCAGTTACACTGTATGTTCCTGTCGGTACTTTCCCGAAATCGTAAACGTTATCTTTCATTTCGGAGTACTTAACGGTCTTTGTTCCAAAGTCACTTGGTCCGGTTACCGTGAATGTTGTATCTGCCGGTACCGTAGCATCACCAACAACGACCTTCTTCAGTTTTAATGTTCCGGTTTTTCTGGTGTATTCATTAGTTACCTTTAATTCACCGCTGCTGTCATTTGTAACAGTCACAGGATCAGATATTGTGGTTTTCAATGTATAACCATCTACTTCAGCATCTTTTTCAGTTACACTGTATGTTCCTGTTGGTACTGTTCCGAAATCATAAACGTTATCTGTCATTTCGGAGTACTTAACGGTCTTTGTTCCAAAGTCACTTGGTCCGGTTACCGTGAATGTTGCATCTGCCGGTACTGTTACATCACCAACAACGACCTTCGTAAGCTTTAATTTTGCTACTTCTCTGCTGTTGGTAATTGTTCCACCGTCCGCAACGCCATCCTCAGGACTTACCTTATAGTCAGGATATGTCGTTGTTTCCTTGATCTTGTATTCAATTGCAGTTTCCTTGCGTGAATATTTAACAGTTTCCTTACCGTCATCTCCTGTTACTGTTTCAGATACTTCTTCATATGTATATTTTGGAAGATTACTGAAAGTAGCTGTCCAGGCTTTTGTTTCTCCATTTTCATCAGCAGTACCGTCTAATGTTACTGCCTTGATGGCCTTTTCCATATCTGCAGCGTTGAAGACACTGAACACAACGCTTGCACCGCTTGGTGCTGTTGTTGTTCCATCGGCGTTCTTCCATGCCTTATTGGCAGAAACTTCAGTTTCCTCTGCCTTGTTGGTCATTGTTGTTGTGGCAACAAGTTTTTCACCATCCCAGACAGTATCTGTACCGGTTACACTTTCTACCGTAAGAGTCTTATCATCATTTTCCTTGATGACAATGGTGATTTCCTTTGCAACATCATAGACGATTCCGCCTACTGTTGTTCCGGCATTATCTTCCTTGACAGTATATTTATATGTACCGGCAGCAGTGAATCTGATCTTGCCGAAAGAATACGTCTTTTCAGCAGCTGTACCAACTTCATCAGCAGTTGGTGTCAGATAGAATCTTGTTCTGCCGTTGATGCCAGGCAATGGTGCTTCACCATCCGCTTCAAGATTGAAATAATATCTTTCATTTGTGATCCATGTGTAACCGCTCAGTTTCTTGGTACCCTTCAGTTCAACATCAACGAAGTCACTCGTTTCATTTGTGAACTGGTTATAATAACGGGTATCCAGATCTACGATGGTACCTGTGACCTTGGTCCCTTCTACAGATCCTGTAGCAGTACCGTGTTTTGTCTTAATTGTCGTAGTTGCATAGCCCTGAGCAGCCAGATTGCTGGCGACATCCGTTGAAGGAACTGCATCAGCGTTTCGGCTTGGGTCTGCCTGTCTTAAGTTGGCGTATACTTCTTCAATTTCATACTGTGTACCGCTTGGCAGGTTAGTGAAACGGATGATTTCATTAGGCTTCAGGGTGATATCGATGGTTGCGGTTAATTTATCTCCATCTTCCTTGAATACATGTGCTAATGTAGCTCCGCCACCAGGTGTAGTAACTGTAAATGCACCGAATGTCTTGCCGGAGAACTTTGTGACATCTTCATCAAATGCTCTGATATCTGCATCGTCATTCCGCTGATAACCGAAGATCGTGAATCTGCCTTCGCCAGTTCTCTGTACATATTCGTAAGCGGTAATACCTGTTATGTCTGCATCCTTATCAACAGTAAGCTTTACTCTGTAGGTGAATGTTTCCTTGTTCATGTCAGCCTCAGTCATCGTACCAGTCTTTCTGTTATCGACAATTATCTTCGTGATGTCTAATTCAGCTGTCTTACGGTTGGTACCTACAAGTTCACCGTTGTTTTCAGATGCTACATAGTATGTTTCACCTTCAATTGTGTATTCCTTAGCATTCTTCTCGTTAGTGTTGTACTTATCCTTTAATACTAAGAATGTCAGAGTTCCGTCAATTACCATTGGACGTACTGTCTGTGGAGTAAATTCATATTCGTATTCATCGCCCTCAGTAATGACTTCATATAATGAATACTTATGTCCTTTTTCAAGAACAGTAGTTCCATTCATGAAACCAGGTGCGATGTAAACACTGCCTGTCCAGTTTTCCGGAGCCCAGAAAGCCTCACCGCTAAGTGATTCGTCAACCGGCAGCTTAACTGTATAATATCCTGTGCTGTCCTTTGTCGGTACGGTTTCGGATAATGATCCGTCACTCATGTAATACTTGCCGTCTACTGTCAGGTAGAAATTCAGTTTTGAATATGGGCTTGTATCGTTAATTGCATGAGCGAAAGCCTTTCTGACATTCATCTGTGATGATACCAGAGGCATAGCACCAGTACCAGGATTTCCCGGATCGGTATATGTTTTTCCGTTAAATGTATATGTGGTATTAAGATGTGTATTTGTCTTTAATGTATAGGTATTTCCGGATTTGTTGATCTGACTCTTAACATCATCAGACAGACTGTCCCATGCCACTGTACCGTTATTCAGGTCGGCAATTAAGTCATAGGCTTCCTGACTTGGCCATACCTTGAACTGCAGTCTGTATGTTGTACCGTCCTTCAGTGTTCCGGCATTTCCCAGATCCCAGGTAACACCGTTATTTTCACTGTAGGCTGTTCCCGGATGGTCTGTCCATTCTGAGAAATCAGCAGCACCTTTTTCCTTGATGTAGTACTTGAATCCGTCAGCTGCGCCGCTTACGGATGTACTTACTGATGACAGCTCTGGAACACCATCATCTACAGTTACGTTGTTGGCACCCAGGTTGTTAAGAATTGTTTCAGCAATGGCCTTGAATTCACTTTCGATTGTATCTGCATTTGCGGAAATCGCCTTCTGACCGCCCTGGCCTTCTCCGGTGATAACGTCAACAAGTCTGTTAAAAGATGTTCCTGAAGGTGTCGTACCGGAATCTCCGCAGTAAATACCATAGAGGTATCTGCCGGTGGCTATCTTCTTGGCTTCATCTTTTGAACGGTCAGCAGCTGTAGAACTGTTTCCCTGATATCCAGGACGCATATAAGTATCAGAAGCACCATAGAAATCTTCATCTCCTATATTATCCTGACTTACGCGCTGAGTAGGCCAAGTGTTAGGAATACTAGAACCAATATCCTCAGTGGTCCAATACCATGTGTTAGGGTCACCATCTGTCAGGAATATGACATATGTAGGATCATTATCTGGCATGTTATTTAATACACCGTATAAACCGCCACGCATGCCGGCTTCCCAGTTAGTACCGGAAGTGGTAACCATGCTTATATTTGCACATGTTGTCTTGAATGTTGCGTTATCTTTTGTCCAGTTCTGAACAACTGTTGCAGAACGGCCGAAAGTAACCAGAGCATAGTCTATCTTACCGGCATTACCAGCATTGTCGCCTTCACTGAGTGTTTCAATCAGAGCTTTCATTGCAGCCTTTGCGTTTGTCCACTTTGCTCCATCCATACTGACAGTAGCATCCAGAATGATCAGAACATTGGCATAATGAGACTCATCTGACTGAACTGTCTTACCGACAATGTCCAGGGTAATTGTGGCTGTTCCATCATCATTTACCTTTACGGTTTTCGTGGTTTCAGGTGATGGAATGTTCTCATCTCCTCCTCCCTGAGGATTTGGTTTTTCCGGTTTAAAGTATATGGCGTAAATATTTGCACCATTTACTATTGTTTTTCTTACAGTATCGGTAGTATGGGTTGTCTCGTCAGAGACATATGTATCGGCTTCCCAGGTATTTCCATTTTTGAAAAGAACCTCACCCATGTCAACACCTTCAGCGATTGTCTGACCAGGTTCACAGTATACAGCAGAAAGATAAGTATAACCTTCAAAAGTGTTGGCAATACTTACGTTAGTTGCTCCTGTATCCAATACGATGGTCTCTTCAGCAAATTCAACGAAACTGCCATCTGTATACGTTCCATAGTGGATCGTTGCCTTTTCTTCCTGATCAGATGCATTTTTCCAGGTCAGTACGAATGTTGAGAAGCTTTCTACTGTGAATGTAGCCTCAACTGCTTCTACCTTTTCTGCTGTAGCAGTAACCTCAACTTTTCCAGCTGTCTCATCAGCTGTATCTGCTACCTTTACTACCTCATTTTCTTCAGTAATATGGGTTACATTTACTGTTTCGGCATCGATCTTCTCTGCTTCTGCTTCCGCAAAGGCTTCTTCTCTCAATGAAAGTTCCACCTTTACGTTTTCATCAGGTTCAATTCTTTCACCTGTAGCTTTTACTTTAAAGTAAATGTCGAAAGCGATCATGTCATCAAAATCAGCACCGTCATTCTTCAGAGTTTCCTCTGCAGCCTGATACTCATCAGTGCCCTTATGAATCGGATCTACTGCCAGTTCGACTTCTTCCTTGAAAGTTCCCTCTGCCACAGTTGCCTTAACCAGAACTTCCCTCAGTTCCGCAGTGTATTCTGTCGGCATAATCGTGACTTCCTCAACTGCTTCAGCCACAGTTTCCTGTTCTGCAGCAGCTGGTTCCTCTGTTACGATTTCTGTAGCAGGCTCTTCCTGATTAACATACTCTGTAACATTCTCTGAACCGTTCTCTTCTGCAGCGATCCTAAGTCCATCAAATGACAGCGAATGGAAAAGCATTAATACTGCTATCAGACTGATAACGAAGTTTCTTAATACTCTATACATTAGCGTCTCCCCTTTCACACAAATGTAATGGCTCATTCAACCGGTCAAAATGAAAGACATTCATCATTTATGACCGATTGTTATTGCTTTTAATTATTATGAATATAATTTTCTGATAAGCGTTAAACTTACCACATAAACCATAATCAAATTATCAGCACCTATTCTTCTGTATATATTTTACTATATTTTATATATAAATTATTGATAAAAAAAGCATAAATGACTGAATAATTTTTCTTTCTTTATTCAGCAAAACAACATTAACAAACATTTCTGGCCAGAAAAAACGTTCAGTTTATATGATTTTCACACCTTCAATTGTCGAATGAACACATATATTCAGTATTTAATACAGAATAAATCAGATCAGAACATAATATGGCAAACAATTAACCGCTCCTTTTAGCATTAAGAACTCATATCAACAGCATATCCCCTGCCATTTATGTTAAAATTATCTGGTATATAAAACATAAAGAAAATGGGGGAAAACACGATGAAAAAACTATTAACACTCACCCTGGCACTTCTTATGGTGCTGACATTAACAGGCTGCGGATCATCTGAAAAGGAACCGGAGAAAGAAGTTGAATTCGGACTCGGTACCGTTGAAACCGGCGTATACAAGAATGAATACCTCGGAATCGGTTTCAAGATGGAGCGGGCCGGCATGCATGAAGTGGATAATGGCAGCAGCAACTACCGCACTCAGATAAAGCCGGAAAATCTTGATGCATTTATTACGAACAACATGATCGTTGAATTGCTTGCTCAGAGCTATGAAGGAAACAGTTTTAACCAGGATGCCTTTAACTGGATCATGTCAATCGAAGAAGTCAAAGACCGGAATAATACCATAGAGGTCAAAAACTTCATGGCTGATAAAAGAGCCAGCAGAGTCGAATCTGCCGCAGGGACTTATACAAACCTTGAGGATAAAGACATAACAGTTAAAATCGGCAAGACTGAATTTACCGGTTTTGAACTGCTTTTCACAGCCAACGCTAACATAAAAGGCGGAGAACATCACATACTGCGGAAAAAAGGAGAATACTGTTACTACATTACACTCCTGGATTTCTATGTCGGCAGTGAGAACAAGACATACGATCAAATAAGAGACAATCTCGATAGCTGGGTCAGCACATATTTCTACGGATTATAAAAACAGAGAAACCCTCCGATACAAGAGGGTTTTCTTTTACTCACAATTGACTGAAAAGATACAGTCAGAGAGCAGGAAGCTGCAGCAGCCATATTATGTCAGTATCTTAAGACCCGTCTGTGCTGCTCTGCAGGCAGTTATCAGCCCTCCTATTTCCCCTCTAAGATACTTCTCTACTGCTTCTTTCTTGAATTCCGCTGAATACTTCTTGTTTGGTTTTCCTGCCATATTAAAACCCTCCTGTACTTTCATTGTACAAGAGGGTATTCCTTTTTTATTTATTGTCCATTTTCAATGGTTCACTTCAATATCCTCTTTTTTCTTATCTTTCTGACTAGCAGCCCATTTTTCCCTGCTTGTGATCATCGATGGAGCAGGAAAGCGTGGTGCTGTAGCTTATCAGTCCGGCATCGGCCGGGCGAATTGATACGGTACCGTCCTCAAACACAAAGGCAGGTACGCCAACGTCATTGATCTCCTTGCAGTGATCAAAGACAGGACTGCTGTCTCTGAGCTTCATGAAAGCACTGAGATTGCTGATGTGTTCACCAATATTGATATACTCAAATTCGTCTTTACGGTCCTTGATCTGTTCATAGATAAAATCACAGTACGGGCATGTAGGCATTCCATAAATCTTAATCATATTCGTTATCTCCTTATTTATTTCAACTTAATTATAGCACCTCTGACTTTAACAGACTAAAGTTATGCCTGTTCCTCTTCATTGCTATTTATATGCATGATATTACGGTATCTGGAACCGACTGTTCTTTCCAGTTCAAATCTGTCATCCATAGTCGTATATTATCTTTCTGAGTAATAACTGTATTATATCCGTTCTTATTCCAAAATGTTGTTGATATGCCCTGTGCTTTGAATCACAAGAAAAGTGCTGATTACAGCACTTTACATAATTTCATTCTGTCAGATGCATTCTGACCTGATCACTCGTATTTGTAGAGATAGATTATTCCCGACAGGAATCCCGGGAAAAAGGCAGAAAAACAGACAAAGCACAGCATCCACATCCAGTCTCTGTGTTCAGGAAACAGACGCTCTCCAATTACCAGCCACAGTACATAGCCGATCAGGGCATATAAGATGGTAATCAGCGCCAGAAACAGGTTTTTTCTGATTTTCTTAGAAACGCCTAAACTGCCGAGAAGATTCCAAAGCATTGTTTTCATAAAACTCTCCTAGTGTGATGTCTTATAGTCATGGTCAATCAGGTTAATGAGATGGTCGCCAATTCTTTCCACGTCATTAGCCAGCTTTATGAACTGAGCTCCGGCTGCTGCTGTACACTGCCCGTTATTAAGACGTTCAATGTGGTTATCAGTCATCTGCTTAGTCAGTTCATCGATCTCATCTTCCAGATTCATGGCAATCATGAAACTGTTGTTGTTGTCGTTTTCGTAACAGTCCATGGTTTTCTCATACAGATCATTTACGATTTCGGTCAGGTCACTGACTTCCTTCATGGCCATTTCAGAGAAACTGGCTTCCCGGTTCTTCAGATTTGCCGCATATTCGGTAATGTTTTCACTGTAGTCACCGATTCTCTCAATATCAGCGATGGTTCTGTGCGTTGTGGAAAGGAAGATCTCATCCTTCTGTGACAAACCAGGTGTTGATGACAGTTTGACAACATATTCAACCAGATTTCTGTTCAGGAAGTTAAGCTCTTTTTCATAAGCTCTGAACTCCTCCATACCGGAGAAATCCTGAGTTTTCACCATGTCTATGGCAGTGTTGAAATTCTTCATGGCGATTTCTGTCATGTTGATAATTTCCTTCATAACCTGAGAAACAGCCAGTGACGGTGATCTCAGCATGTTTTCATCAACAAAGTAGAATCTTTCGCCTTCAATGGCCTCATCCCTGTCAGGAATCAGCTTAACAGACAGATTGACCAGCATGTCAGTAAGCGGCAGTACAACGGCTACGGATACGATATTGAAGATCGTATGGAACATGGCCAGCTGAACATGCGGAGCTGAGAACATTCTGGCGAAAAGAATGCCGGCTGACATGTTTCCGCCGGAAACGCTCTTGACGATGGTATCAACGATATATACGATCAGAGCACCGCCGGTATTGAATATCAGCTGGATCAGTGATGTACGCTTGGAGTTGGTATTGCTGGACATTGCAGCCATTAAGCCGGTAAAGCAGGTTCCAACGTTAGCACCTAAAGTGATGTAAATACCCTGTTCCAGATTAATAAGTCCGGCTGCAACCATTGTAATGGCAATTGAAGTCATCGCTGCGGAGCTGTGTATGATAGCCGTGATTACTGCACCGGCAACGATCAGCAGCATACCGCTTTTAACGGAAGCCAGGAACAGACGCAGTTCTTCCATCTGGGCAAAGGAGCTCATTGATGAGGACATCATGTTCAGGCCGCAGAACAGCATACCGAAGCCGGAAAGGATCTGACCGATCTTCTTGCCGTTATCACCCTTAGCCACGGAAGAAATGATTATTCCCAGTCCGGCAAAGGATGAAAAGATGGTATTAAGACTTACAAAGTCGGATTCAAATAAGCCCAGGGCAACGATCTGACCGGAGATGGTCGTACCGATTTCACCGCCGAAAATGATCGTGGCTGCCTGACGCAGTGACATGATACCGGCATTGACGAAGCCGATGGTCATGACTGTAACAGCACTGGAACTCTGAATCAGAATGGTGGCCAGAGCACCGATGATCATGCCGACCAGCTTGCTCTCGGAAATTCTGGTAAAGACCTTTTTCAGTCCGTCTGAACTGACAGCTTCCAGATTGCTGCTTATTATCTTAAAGGCTATCAGATATATGCCTATACCTGCAGAAAGCTTTAACAGGTTTTCAATAATTTGTGTAGTACTCATATAAATATTCTCCCAACTACTTAACAATAAAATAACAGATAGGCGTGAAACGTCAAGAAAATATTGGTAAAGGAATTGTAAAATACCAGATTTTTCAGCAGTCAGAACCCAGTAAAAAGCGGCCAGCTGATAGAGTGCTGAAACAGTATTAATCTGTTATTTATGCTATAATCTTCAGTGTATTACATAAATGGAGACTATATGAAAAACTACTTTAGGGACTGGACCCTATTTGAAAAACTGATCCTGACACTCGGACTTTCGGTAACGGCAGCTGTCAGTTTTATAACCCACAGTACCATCCCGTCCCTGATCAACGGTTTCTGCAACATTCTTAATTCGGTCCTGTCAGCCAAAGGCAAAATATCCAACTACTACTTCGGGATCATAGGAAACCTTATCTATCTGTACATTTCCTTTACGACACGCTATTACAGTGAGGTTATCACCGTACTGTTCATCGTTCTGCCTATTTCCATATACGGATTAATTAACTGGCTGAAAGGCCGCCAGAACGATGAAAGCGATGATGTCAGCATCAAGTCCCCTACCGCCAGACAGCTATTGATACCGATCCTGTCACAGGTTGTTATGAGCGTTCCTTATTATCTGATGCTGAAATACTTCAATTCCAATCTGCTGGTGGTTTCAACCTTCGGCATGTGTGTGACAATACTGGCTTTCTACTTCATGGCCAAGGCCTATACTGTATTCAATTACTTCTTCATCGTCAACGCCATTACCCGTCTGATCATGTGGGGAGTACCGATGCTGAACGGTGACTTTACCAACGTGCCGCTGTTCCTCAGCAATCGGGTATATCTCATTAACGATATCTACAGTCTGTTTAACTGGACCCGCATGGAAAAGCAGCAGAACAGCCAATCAGCATAAAACTTTTTATAAACGTATCTACATAATCTGCCTGACGGCAGATTTTTTATTGCACAGAAAAGACTGCTCACGCAGTCTGATGTTTAGTTATTCATGCTTTCGGGAAGGTAGCGGTAAAAGTTGAACCCTGTCCCAGACGGGACTGTACGACGATCGTACCGTCATTGAGAATGCAGGCGTGTTTGACGATGGAAAGACCAAGTCCGGTTCCGCCGACTGCCTTTGAACGGCTTCTGTCAACACGGTAGAATCTTTCGAATATCTGTTCCTGATCCTGTTCAGCGATACCGATACCGGTATCTGACACCTTAAGGAAGACATTCTTGTCGTCATTAGTTACTGAAACAATGACACTTCCGTTTTCCCTGTTATATTTGATGGCATTGTCACAGAGATTGTGAATAATGCTTTCCAGCAGATCACGGTTCCCGTAGACATATGACTGTTCGCCCTCAATGGAAACACTGACATCGTTGGTATTCTGTCCCTGGAGGGTTTCCACATACTGCTGACACAGCCGGTACAGATCCAGTCTTTCCTTCTGAATTACGGCTGATTCATCATCCAGATGCGACAGCCTGATAACATCCTCAACAAGTCTCATCATGCGGTTTGATTCCTCAAAGATCTTATCAACGCAGCCTTCACGGTCCTCTTCCCTGACCAGATCGTTTCTCAACAGTTCCGCATAACCGGAAATGGCCTGCAGAGGTGTTTTAAGCTCATGGGAAACATTGGAGGCAAATTCCCTGCGCATCAGTTCGTTGGCTTCCCTGTAGGAATCATCAAAAATAAGCAGTGCCGTACCGATCAGTTCACCCTCGAAAATAAGCGGACTGGCTTCCAGAATATACCGTTTACCGTTGATCCTGGTTTTACGGGTAGCCCGCTGGCTGTGCGGTGCTTCCCTGACCAGACCGTCAAAATACTCATGCAATGGCATGGAATCAAGACTTGAACCTACAATGTTTACACCGGTACCGAGAATGTTTTCAGCAGCCTGATTGATCTCAACGATGATGCCATCACTGTTAAGCAGTATAAGTCCTTCATTCATGTTGGCCGTAATAGTTTCAAATTCCTGTCTGCTTCTTTTCAGTATTTCCTTATCATGGCTGATCATCTTCTGCTGCGAAGATATCTTTTCCATGATCGGCTTTATCTCCTTATAGTATTCCCCTTCTACCGGTGTATCGATATTCAGGTCATTAAGAGGCTGTACGATACGGTTGGTAAGATGATAGGCAAACAGCAGAGACAGTCCGGAAATCAGGATCAGCACCCGCAATAACGGCTGCACGACCATTGAAAGCACGTTAATGAGTGACGGATAGGTACTGGACAATCTTATGATATTACCGTCCGGTAAAAGAATCGCAGTATAGATGGCCTTTTCCATTAAGGTCGTAGACTGTCTGATGACATTGCCGTAACCGGTATTCATAGCTTCCATGATCTCTTCTCTGTTAAGGTGATTGTCCATGGCTGTTATGTCGGAGCCGCTGTTATCGTAGATGACATTGCCCTTATTATCAACAACTGTAATACGGTAGTCTGACTTGTCCAGACCATCAAGAAAACTCAATCCAAATCTGGTAACACCATGCGCTATTACCTGGGTTTCAGCCTTAAGAACTTCGGATTGCGATGTTGTAAAACTCCGATATGCTTCATTGACAACGAAAACAGTGGTGGCAATCAGGACGATGAAGGCGACTGTAAGGATACTCTTGAAGATCTTACTGGCCATGGTGGCTCTCCTTCAGACTGTAACCGACACCATGCACGGTTCTGATGTCGTTGCCATATTCTCCCAGTTTGCTGCGTAAGGTACCGACATGCACGTCAATAGTGCGGGATTCGCCCAGATAATTGGTTCCCCAGACTTTATCCAGTAACTGTTCACGGGAAAAGACTATTCCCGGATTACTCATGAAGCACTGCAGCAGATCAAATTCCTTCAGCGTCAGATCCACCTGTTCCCCGTTTATCGTTACGGTCCTTCTTAAAGGATCCATCTTTATGCCCCGATAGACAAGCTGTTCTTCATGTGGGGTCTGATTATTTCTTCTTAAAACAGCCTTAACTCTGGAAACCATTTCCATCATGCCAAAAGGCTTTGACAGATAGTCGTCAGCTCCCGAATCCAGACCGATGACCTTGTCAAATTCCGTTGTTTTGGCGGTTTCCATTATTATCGGTATGTCACGGTATTCCATACTGCTTTTCAATTCATTAAGGATCTCCAGTCCGCTTTTATCAGGCAGCATGACATCCAGCATTATCAGCTGCGGAATGTTCTGATTAAGAGCCGTAAAAAACCCGGAAGCATCTTCAAAGCCTTCTGCTTCAAAACCGGAAATCTTCAGGGTATATACAATCAGTTCTCTGATTGATCTGTCGTCCTCAACGCAATATATCATAAAAACAATATACAACAAATTAACAGAAATTTGTAAGTAGGTGCTACGCGGATAAAAGCCACACAAAAAAATCCTGACATCAGTCAGGACTTTTCATTTTCTGTGTTTACCTTTTATACGCAGGTGTAACCGCCGTCAACAGCGATTGTCTGGCCGGTAACGTAACTTGATTCTTCAGCACCTAAGAAGATGGCTACAGAATTCAGTTCGCCTGGTCTGCCATATCTCTTCATTGGAACAGACTGGTTGGCAAACTGCTGGAAGTAATCAGAATCCAGAGTCTGAGTAGTCAGTTCAGTGTAGAAGTAACCCGGACAGATGGTGTTAACTGTGATATTTGAAGTAGCTAATTCAGCAGCTGCTCCTCTTGAGAAGTTAACAACGGCACCCTTTGTTGTATGATATGCGATTGTAGGAATGGCTGTGTTGCCAACTAAACCGTAGATTGAAGCAATATTGATGACACGGCCGTAAGTCTGCTTGCCTGCAGCCATGGCTTCCTTCATGAAATTAACAAATGCCTGTGTAACAGCAAATACTGATGTCAGGTCAAGGTTAAGTGTGAAGTCCCAGTCTTCTCTCTTATAATCAACTAATGGTGTACCTGTACCCTTTTCACCGCCGGCATCGTTAACGATTACTTCACAATGTCCGAAATGTTCCTTAACTGCATCAACGGCAGCCTTGATTGAATCGGCATTAGTAACGTCGCAGGCTACCGGAAGTACGTCTACGTGATACTTTTCACTCCATTCCTTTGCGCTTGCTTCGAGTCTCTCAACTCTTCTTGCTAATAAAACGAGGTTAGCGCCCTGTTCTGCATAGCCTTCAGCCATCTGCTTGCCAAGACCAGAAGATGCACCAGTGATAGCAACAACTTTTCCTGTATAATCGAACATAATACCCCTCCTTGTGAATTATACATGAACCATTATTCCTGGTTCCCATACAAATTTTAGCAATATGTAACTGCTCAATTCAACTGAAAATCAGACTTTGTGAAAAAAAAGACAATTTTAAGATGCTCTATTATGTTATTATAAAGTAGGTTTGGTATATAGTCTGCTTATAAGATAAAGCAGAAAATACTGAAAGGAAAGGATGGATTTCAGATGTATAAAATCATTACCAAGAAACCTCTGAATGCCACTGTCACACAGATGGAAATCGAGGCTCCGCTCGTTGCCAGAAAGGCAAAACCTGGTCAGTTCATCATCTTAAGAGTTGATGAAGAAGGCGAAAGAATCCCTCTGACCGTTGCCGGAACCGACCGGGAAAAAGGAACAGTCAAGATCATTTTCCAGATCGTTGGCGGAACGACCGAAAAACTTAACCATAAAAATGCAGGAGAATACCTCCAGGACTTCGTCGGTCCTTTAGGTGTTGCCACTCATACTGAAGGCATAAAGAAAGTATGCATCGTCGGCGGTGGTGTCGGCTGTGCCATTGCCATGCCTGTTGCTCAGGAATTCCACCGTTTAGGTGCTGAAGTTACTTCCATTATCGGTTTCCGTAACAAGGACATCGTCATTCTGGAAGATGAATTCAAAGCCTGCTCTGACAAGTTATATGTCATGACTGATGACGGTTCATACGGCAGACACGGTAACGTTACCGTTCCTCTGAAGGAAATGCTGGAAAACGGAGAAACCTTCGATGAGATCATCACGATCGGACCACTGATCATGATGAAGTTCGTCGTAGCTACAGCCAAGCCATTCAACATTCCGGTAACCGTATCAATGAACCCTATCATGATCGATGGAACCGGCATGTGCGGCTGCTGCCGTCTGACCCTCAACCAGGATGGCAAGAGAGTTACCAAGTTTGCCTGCGTAGACGGTCCAGACTTCAACGGTTATGAAGTAGATTTCGATGAAGCAATGTCCAGAAACAGAATGTACATGGACTTTGAAAGACATGCATATGAAGAAGCATGCAATCTCTTTAAGGAGGTAAGATAATGGCTATCGTTCCTAAGAAAAATCCAATGCCTAACCAGGCACCGGAAGTAAGAGCTCATAATTTCCAGGAAGTTGCTTTAGGATACACGGCAGAAATTGCCATGGATGAAGCAAACCGCTGTCTTAACTGCAAGAATCAGCCATGTGTCAGCGGCTGTCCTGTAAACATTCACATTCCTGAATTCATTTCTCAGGTCAAGGTCGGTAACTTTGAAGAAGCTTACCAGATCATCAACCAGACTTCATCATTACCGGCTGTCTGCGGCCGTGTATGTCCGCAGGAATCACAGTGCGAATCAAAGTGCACATTAGGTATCCGTTTCGAACCTGTAGGCATCGGCAGACTGGAAAGATTTGTCGCTGACTATCATAACGAACACGTTACTGCCAAGCCGGAAGCTCCTGAATTCAACGGGCACAAGGTTGCCATCGTCGGTTCAGGTCCTTCAGGATTAACCTGTGCCGGTGACCTGGCCAAGAAAGGCTACAAGGTTGCCGTATATGAAGCTCTGCATACAGCAGGCGGCGTATTAGTATATGGTATCCCTGAATTCAGATTACCTAAGAAGATCGTTGCCAAGGAAGTTGAAACTCTGAAGGCTCTCGGTGTTGACATCGATACCAACGTTGTTATCGGTAAGACCCTGACCATCGATGAACTGTTCGAAATGGGCTATGAAGCCGTATTCGTAGGTTCAGGTGCCGGCCTGCCTCGTTTCATGAACATCCCTGGTGAATCACTCAAGGGCGTTTATTCAGCCAACGAGTTCCTCACCAGAAGCAACCTCATGAAGTCATATCTTGACAGCCCTGTTACCCCAATCATGAAGGGTGGCAATGTCGCAGTAGTCGGCGGCGGTAACGTTGCCATGGACGCTGCCAGAACAGCCTTAAGGCTGGGTGCTGAAAACGTCTATATCGTTTACAGACGTTCAATGGAAGAATTACCGGCCAGAAAAGAAGAAGTTGAACATGCTGAAGAAGAAGGCATCGATTTCAGACTGCTGAACAACCCTGTTGAGATCCTCGGCTATAACAACCCTGATGATCCAAGAGACCCTAAGAACGGTTTCGTTACCGGTATCAAGTGCATCAAGATGGAACTTGGTGAACCTGATGCTTCAGGCAGAAGAAGACCAGTTGAAATCCCTGGTTCAGAATTCGTGCTGGATGTTAATACAGTCATCATGGCTATCGGTACTTCACCTAACCCATTAATCAAAGATACTACCAAGGGTCTTGAAGTTAATAAGCATGGCGGAATCATCGTTAACGAAGACGGCCTGACCTCAAGAGAAGGCGTTTATGCCGGCGGTGATGCCGTAACCGGTGCTGCAACTGTTATCAGTGCCATGGGTGCCGGTAAGCTCGCAGCCAAGTCAATTGACGAATACCTCAGCAGTAAATAATGAAACTGTTTATCTTTGCTGGGACCTATACTGATCCCGACACTGTTGCAGAGATCAGAAAAAGTCTCCTTGCAGCCGGACACATACTATGTGAAAAAGTCGCAGATGCAGATATGATCGTTTCCCTGGGAGGCGATGGTACCCTTCTCAAGGCAGCCCAGCTGGCCATTCAGCACGACAAGGTCCTGACTGGCATTAACTGCGGCAGGCTTGGTTACCTCTGCCTGCTGAAACGGGAAGAAATCAGCGATTTTGATGCCCGTGTCAGAAACGGGGTCATCGCGGAAAGAACGCTGTTAAGCTGTCCTGCCGATGGCAAGGAACACCTGGCCATCAATGATGTGGTTGTCGGCAAGATCAACCAGGGACAGTCAGCTGATCTTGATCTGATCGTTGACGGTCTGTATCGCTATAGTGTCCGCTGTGACGGTCTGATCATCTGTACACCAACAGGATCATCGGCCTATAATCTGTCGGCTTCCGGACCTCTGCTGGAAGAAGATACCGGAGTATTCGGTATCACGCCGATATGTTCCCAGGCTCAGGGTGTCTACCCGCTGGTAGTAACAGATGACAAGAGCATTACCGTTTCCGTTAAAAAAGATACCGCAGGCATCTATGGCGACGGTGTACTGATTGGAACCACAACAGAGTCTGTTACCATCAGAAAAGCTCCGCGAAAACTGAAACTGCTGAGCAAAACTAAAGGCCAGAGGAAACCTTAGAAAAACAAAAGGAAGTGGTTTGATCGATCACTTCCTTTTTGTATTCAATTCAATTGTTTTTAAGGCTGCTTGCCGATGTAAGCGAGGATACCGCCATCGACATACAGGATATGTCCGTTAACGAAGTTTGAAGCATCAGAAGCCAGGAACACTGCCGGTCCCATCAGGTCTTCAGCTACGCCCCATCTTTCAGCCGGAGTCTTGGCAATGATGAACTGGTCAAACGGATGTCTTGAACCGTCAGGCTGAGGCTCTCTTAACGGAGCTGTCTGCTTGGTAGCAATGTATCCAGGTCCGATACCGTTGCACTGAATGTTGGCATGGCCGTATTCAGCACAGATGTTTCTGGTCAGCATCTTCAGGCCGCCCTTGGCAGCTGCATATGCAGATACTGTCTCTCTGCCTAATTCAGACATCATGGAGCAGATGTTGATGATCTTGCCATGTCCCTTTGCGATCATGCCAGGTAATACGGCCTTGGCACAGATGAATGGAGCATTCAGGTCAGTATCAACGACTTTTCTGAAGTCTTCAACACTCATTTCAGTCATTGGAATACGTTTGATGATTCCTGCATTGTTGATCAGGATATCGATAACGCCAATTTCCTCATTGATCTTCTTAACCATTGCCTTAACGGCTTCTTCATCAGTTACATCACAGACGAAACCGACAGCCTTATAACCGTTTTCAGCATATCTGGCTACAGCTGCATCGATTTTTTCCTGGCTTCTGCCATTGAAAACGATCGTAGCACCGGCCTCAGCCAGACCGCAGGCCATTGCGAATCCGATTCCGTCAGAAGCACCGGTAACCAGAGCTACCTTGCCGTCCAGACGGAAATCTTTCATTGAGAATCCTTCCATATTGCGCTCCTTATCTCTGAACACGTCCGCTGGCGTCTCCGCCTGCCAGAGCCTTTACTTCAGCCTCAGATACAAGGTTGAAGTCGGTAGGAATCGTGTGCTTTAAGGCACTTGCTGCAACTGCGAATTCCAGAGCTTCGCCCTGAGTCTTCATTGTTAACAAACCATGGATAACACCGCCGGAGAATGAGTCACCGCCGCCTACTCTGTCGATGATCGGGAAGATGTCATAACGCTTTGATTCATAGAATTCTTCGCCGTTATAGATCAGAGCCTTCCAGCCGTTATGAGTAGCAGAGAATGATTCTCTTAAGGTTGAAATAACATACTTGAAGCCGAATTCTTCAGCCATCTGCTTGAAGATTTCCTTGTAGCCTTCAGCGTCAGTGTTACCTGCAGTAACGTCAGCCTTTGGCTTGAAGCCCAGGCATAATTCAGCATCTTCTTCGTTGCCGATGCAGACATCAACATACTTCATCAGAGGTCTCATGATGGAGATGGCTTTTTCAGAAGTCCATAATTTCTTACGGAAGTTCAGGTCTACGGAAACGGTAGCGCCAGCCTTCTTGGCAGCGATCAGGGCCAGTTCCAGGTTCTTGGCAGAAGCATCGGAAATAGCCGGTGTAATTCCTGACCAGTGGAACCAGTCAGCACCTTCAAAGATCTTGTCGAAATCGAAGTCTTCAGGCTTGGCTTCTGCGATGGCAGCATGTGCTCTGTCATAGATAACCTTTGAAGGTCTCATGGAAGCACCTGTCTCCAGATAGTAAATACCTAATCTGTCGCCGCCTCTGGCTACATAATCGGTATGAACACCGTATCTTCTTAAGGCATTAATGGCGCACTGTCCGATTTCATGAGCAGGAACCTTTGACACAAAGTATGCTTCATGACCGTAGTTAGCTAATGATACGGCTACGTTGGCTTCACCGCCGCCATAGCAGGCATCAAATGTATCAGTCTGTACAAAGCGTGAGTTTCCCGGGGTGGATAATCTCAGCATGATTTCACCCATTGTTACAACTTTCATGGTCTAATATTCTCCTTTACCATTTAATAACCAAATTACAGAACAAGATGGATTGCGAATCCACCGATCTCATCCTTGAAGTAGATGAACTTCATGTTGCCCTTGGCATCATAAGTTGCACTTTCTTCATCGAATTCATAGCCCTGAGCTTCGAAATATCTCTTGGCTCTGTCAACATTGTTGGTACCTAAGCCGATATGTCCGAATCTGCCCTTCTTCTTGTCTTCAGCCATTACTTCAACATATTCTGATCCGAACCAGCCTTTTGAAGTTTCTCTGACATTGCCGCCGAAGAACTTGGCAAACTGTTCTGCCAGAGCCAGGCCGTTGCCGTTTTCTTCATTAACGCCGACATGCTTGATGTAGATACCCAGCATCTTATTGACTGCGCCTCTGGTCAGGGCTTCGATCTTGTCGAAATCACCGGCATCGATAGCTTTCTTATCGATCATCCAGGTACCGCCGATGGCATGGATAACAGGATCATTCAGATAATCGAGACAGTTAGCTTCCTTGATTCCGCCAGTAGGCATGAATTTGATTTTGTTATATGGAGCTGACAGGGCCTTGATCATCTTCAGTCCGCCTAAAGGTTCAGCCGGGAAGAATTTTACCAGATCAATACCAAATGACATGGCAGTTTCAATATCTGCTCCATTAGCTGTGCCTGGAAGAATAGGAACGCCCTTTTCCTGACAGTATGCGATAGTTACAGGATTAGTGCCAGGTGAAACGATAAATTCAGCACCTGCATCCAGAGCAGAATCAATCTGTTCTTTGGTAAGAACTGTTCCGGCACCTATCAGCATCTGCGGGCATGCTTTCTTCATTTCAATCATGGCGTCATGAGCAGCTGCTGTTCTGTAGGTTACTTCAGCTACCGGTAAGCCGCCGTTGCATAAGGCTCTGGCTAACGGTGCTGCATCTTCAACTCTGTCCAGGGCAATAACCGGGACAATTCCAATGTCATGGATAATTTTACGGATATCTCTCATCATCTTTCCTCCTTGCTTAATGAGTCTATAAATTCCAAATCTAGATCACTCACCTGCTTCATCCATTCTACCCTCTCGGTATGATTATCAGATGAGTTTTTTAATTCCTTAAATTCACAGGTCTTCTGGGCATGTTTCTTATCCCAGTCACTGTATCCTTCTTTTCTTATGTGCTTTCCGAAATGACTGTTGACGATCAGACATTTGCCATAGTCACGCCATGGTCTGGCCAGATATACGGAATTCTCCATGTTTTCCTCACTGGTGAAATCACAGTGATCAAATATGAAGCCGTAAGGTCTGTCTGCCGGGGTATTCGGCGCACATACGTAACCATTTATCTCGCGGTGTATGTTGCGCGATCTTATTTCACAGTCACGGAAGTAACCCTGTCCCCCACCGAAAATGAAGTCAACTGAACCTTCTATGAGGCAGTGCTCAAATACGGCTTTGCGGAATACTCTTTCCCTGTGTTCCAGCGGTCCTCTGAAACCGCCCTTTTCATATTCGCTTTCAGGCAGCGGTCCCAGAAACAGGGTATCCTGATATGAGGAAATAACCGAGTTGACAGCCCTGAAGTCATTGCCGTCGATCATTAAGGCAATGGCCTGGCCTTCGTTGTAGCCGTTACTGTTGATTACAGTGACGTTTTCAAAGGTCACGTTATCTGCATCTACAAATACGGTAAAGGTCCTGAAAGTGCCTCTTTTGAGCCCGTCGGACAGTATTTCATAAGCTCCCAGACCATATTCAATAGTTCCGCCTCTGACAGTGATATTCGGCTTGTTGATGACGACCTGTTCATGCACACAGCCGTCGATCTCAATTACCTTATCACCGTCTATGGCATCCAGAGCCTGCTTCAGAGTGCTGTACTCTTTCCCCTCTATGCTAATCATTGAAACCTAAGTAGTTTACGGCGTTGTTGTATGAAATGTCTTCAACGATTTCCTTCAGCAGCTTTTCATCAGCCGGATATTCACCGTTTTCAACTAATGTACCGATGAAATCGCACAGGATCCTTCTGAAGTATTCATGTCTGGTGTATGACAGGAAGCTTCTGGAGTCTGTCAGCATGCCTACGAAGTTGGCAAGCATACCGTCATTAGCCAGTGTCTGCATCTGTTCCTGCATGCCGATCTTGTGGTCATTGAACCACCAGGCACTGCCGTGCTGCATCTTTCCTCTGATACCGTCACCCTGGAAGCAGTTCATCGTTGTTACGATGGCTGCGTTGTCAGCAGGGTTCAGTGAGTAAATGATGGTCTTAGGCAGGTTGCCTTCACGGTTCAGGCTGTCCAGGAAGTCAGCCATTTCAGCAGACGGTGCATAGTTGTTGATTGTATCATAACCGGTATCAGGTCCAAGCTTGTTGAACATGTCCGTGTTATTGTCACGCTTACAGCCATAGTGCAGCTGCATTGCCCAGCCCAGCTTATGATATACGGAAGCCACATGACTCATGAATGCGGTCTTGAACTTCAGTTCTTCTTCTCTGGTAACCTTTTCCCCAGCTAATCTCTTGGCGAAGATCCTTTCGATCTCTTCTGGACTGGCCGGATTGTACATGATGTATTCCAGAGCATGGTCGCTGGCGCGGCAGCCCATTGAAGCGAAGAATTCAATTCTTTCATCAATTGCCCCGCACAGTTCGGCGAAAGTATTGATCTTTCTGCCTACGACGCCTTCAAGTCTGGCAATGTAATCAAGGTAATCAACCTTTTCAATGTTGTTGGCCTTATCAGGTCTGAAACAAGGAACGACAACTGTCTTTAAGGTCTTGTCTTCCTTAATCAGCTGGTGATAATGCAGATCATCGCATGGATCATCTGTTGTACATACGATGTTGACCTTGGAATCTTCCAGAATCTTTCTTACTTTTAAAGTCTTTAATACTTCATTACATCTGTTGAAGATGTCTTCAGCATTGTCTTCCGTTAACGGTTCGTAAATGTTGAAATATCTCTGTAATTCCAGATGTGACCAGTGATAAAGAGGATTGCCGATCAGATGTGAAAGCGTCTTAGCCCAGGCCTTGAACTTTTCCAGGTCGCTGGCATCGCCGGTAATATACTTTTCATCTATGCCGTTGGCACGCATCTGTCTCCACTTATAGTGGTCGCCGCCCAGCCATACTTCAGTGATGGTGTTAAACTGTCTGTCTTCATAGATTTCCTTCTGTGAAATGTGGCAGTGATAGTCAATGATCGGCATCTTGGCTGCGTAATCATGATATAAATGCTTGGCTGTTTCGTTGGATAACAGGAAATCCTTTCCCATAAATTCGCGCATATGTTTACTCTCCTATCTTTGTACGGCTGCGTTGCCGTTTGAATTAATGAATTCGGTAACTTCTTCTTCAGATAAGGTGGAAGCGTCACCGTATACCGTATGTTTCAGAACTGAGGTTGCCAGACCGAACTTCAGCGCATATTTAGGATGAGCGAAGTCCTTCAGCAGACCGTGGATGATACCGCTTGAGAAGGCATCACCGCCGCCAATCCTGTCATAAATGCTGAATCTGAGCGGTCCTTCCTTGAAACTGATACCGTCCTTGTTGATGCAGTAGCTGGATAATGAGTTATCCGTAGCGGTATGCACGATACGGTCAGTACCGAACACATACTGAATATGTGTTTTAGCCATCAGTTTCTTGGCAACATCGAGTCTCTTTTCTTCCATGGTTTCCAGCATCGGGTCTGCTTCAATTTCCAGCATCGTATTGATGTCGAAGTAGTTGGCGAACAGAACGTCTACATACTGTATGACCTTCTGGAAATGAGGTTTGGCTTCTTCAATGGTCCACAGTTTAGAACGGTAGTTGAAGTCAAATGATACCTTTACGCCATGTTTTTCACAGGCCTCCAGACACTTGTAGGCTACTGCCCTGCACTTCTCATGGATGGCCAGGGTAATGCCGGAAATATGGAACCAGTCAGCATCTCTGAAGATTTCATCGTAATCCAGTTCATCAACATCAATTCTGGTGATGGCACTGTGAGCTCTGTTGTAAAGGACCTTGCTTGGACGTCCGCCAAAGCCCGTTTCAACAAAGTACATTCCCAGGTTTGATGATCCTCTCAGAATGTGTGAAGTGCCGACACTGTGTCTTTTCAGATGCATGATAGCTGATTCACCAAGCTGATTGTCCGGTACTCTGGTAATGAAGTCGGTGCCGTGTCCCAGATGTGACAGGGAAACCAGTACATTGGCTTCAGCACCGCCGTAGTTGGCAATGAAATTCTTGGCCTCACTGATGGTCGTATAATCAGGAGGAGTCAGTCTCAGCATTATTTCACCGAATGCTACAATTTTATCCTTCATTTACTTTCCTCCCTGTTGCACTGATGATTTTGTGTTTTAAAGTGATGAACAGCATGTCAAATGCCGTATAGACGATGCCGAACAATAAAGGTTCAACACCAACCGGTATGATTCTGTATATCTGTATGGTGAGAAACAGAAGCAGGAACGCATAAGCTATGTTAGCCACAAACGTCCAGTATTTTCCTGAAGGAAACATCATGTACGGATAATACTCCTTATCCTCACCGCTGAAGAATCTTAATACGTTATTGGTCAGAATATCAGTCAGAATACCCAAGCCGACTCCTAAGACCAGCATCTGGTCAAGCCAGTTAGGTATATAGCCTGACAGTCCCCAGTAAAAGAAAAAACAAGCAGCACCAGCAAACCAGAATTTTATGAACAGAGCCTTTACCCAAACAGGCAGGGAGCCCAGTTTTGAACTCTTATATTTGTTAATTTCCTCATCAGAAACTTTTCTCACCTGTCCCTTGTGGGCTTTGGCGAGGCGGTCTGCTGCTTCAGTATTTAACTTATAGTAGTCCTTCTCACTTTGTGTTACTGTCTTGTCTTTTTCTTTTGCCATACTATTATTTTAATTATCGTCTGTCAGTTCGATATTGACATCCTTGTTTTCAGCCAGAGTAACTGAAGTATCGATCTTGCTGAGTAATTTGCCGAGAACAGGAATCAGGGCAATCAGAATAACGGTAATGATTACCAGAACGATGTGTACTGTCAGCATTGCCTGAGCCTTTGGAATGAACATTCTGGCAGCTGTGATCTCGATTGATTTCAGACCTTCCTGAATTCTCTTCAGATACATGAAGTCAGCTGCAATGATAATTGCCTGTAATAAATACAGCAGGATAACCATTGGCAGGATCGGCTTCTGTCTCTTTGGATAAGCATTGAGGAAGCATACGAATGCCAGAATGGAGAACAGCATGATTACGAATTCACACAGACCCATCATTGGTCTGTTGATAACAGCTGTCGTATTGGAAATCTTGGTAAGATTGAATGAATATACAACGAATGCGATTGCCATCATGCACAGTGGAATGTTATGAGGTCTCTTTTTCAGTGAAACAATAAATTTACGCCAGGATTCCTTAAAACCTTTATTTCTTTTTTCAGCCATGTATTGTTCCTCCCTATATTAATGCTTCCGTTGTTTCGGCATCGAACAGGTGTACCTTTTCCTCATCGAAGGAAACCTTAACCTGATCTCCGATGTCGAATCTCTGCCAGTCTCTGAACTTGGCAACAGATGTCTTACCAAATAACTTACCATGGGTCAGAGTGAAGTGACCGGTATTTTCATTGAGGTTAACATCGAGAACGAAGTCATTACCCAGTCTGATGTCCTCAGGTCTGATACCAATTACGAATTCCTTCTTATCTGACTTCCTGATGGCCTCTTCGACTCTTGCCGGAACATGAGTCTCGACGCCTTCAACATAGTACTTGCCGCCTTCTACCTTCAGGTTGAACAGGTTCATTGGAGGTAAGCCGATGAATGAAGCTACGAACAGATTCTTTGGATGGTCATACAGTTCCAGCGGAGTACCGATCTGCTGAACATGTCCCATGGACATGCAGACGATTCTGTCAGCCAGGGTCAAAGCTTCTGTCTGGTCATGAGTTACATAAATCATGGTTGTGCCTAATCTCTTATGTAACAGTTTGATTTCTCTTCTTGTTGATCCTCTTAACTTGGCGTCAAGGTTAGATAACGGTTCGTCGAATAAGAAGACCTTAGGGTTTCTTACGATGGCACGACCCATCGCAACTCTCTGTCTCTGACCGCCAGACAGCTGATTAGGCTTTCTGTTAAGTACCTGAGTCAGACCCAGGATCTCAGCGGCAGCCATGACTTTTTCATGAATGACATATTTATCTTCCTTGGCCAGCATCAGTGAGAAGGCCATGTTTTCATAAATTGTCATGTGTCCGTATAACGCATAGTTCTGGAAAACCATGGCGATATCTCTGTCCTTGGCAGGGAGTGTTGTGCAGTCCTTGTCATCGATGTATAACTTACCGGCGGAAATATCTTCCAGACCGGCAATCATTCTCAGTGTAGTGGACTTGCCGCATCCTGAAGGACCTACGAAGACAATGAATTCACCATCCTTGATATCAATATTGAAGTCATAGACAGCTTGAACATTATTGTCATAAATCTTATCTATATGCTGTAATGATAGACTTGCCATAAATATTACCTCTCTGTTACTTCTCTAATGATGCCAGGTGATCCTGTAATGTCTTTGAATTCTTCATGCTTAACAGTCCGCCGCCGATGAAGCAGGCAGCTGAAAGTACCAGATAGGCAATGGACAGGATGAACTGAGTATTGCTCATTACCTGTACGGCCCGTTCGCCTGCCGTTGATACGGCAGCATGTGCACGCATCGGGAAGACGAAGATTCTGGCGATCTGAACGATTCCAAGGAAGATCATCAGATAACCGAACTTACCATGGTAGTTCTTAACCTCAATTGAGCACCAGAAACCAAACAGCATTACCAGCAGGTTGGCGACTACTGATACGCCGATTGAGAAATTATAGAAGAATTCATCATTGATTTTATATATCAAAACAAAGTATAAAATGTCAAAAACAACTGCAAGTATTGCGAGATTTGATGGAGTGGAGTCTTTGACATAGCGCATTCTGTCAAGCTTGATTCTCTCTTTATCCATTATTTCACTTCTCCTTTCAATATTGCGTCTTCTTGTTTAACCAGTTTATTTTTCCAAGTTAAGTTGTATACAGCAGCAGCCGCGCCTGCAATCAGCAATACGGCAATTACCAGTCCGACCATGAAGTAGGCGGTAGAATCCGTATACATGAAGTTCATGGCTTCAGCTATTGTCTGATAGTATGCGAAGTCAACTGTATTTACAAACTGACTTCTGAACTTCAGTACATTTATTGCCAGATATACTGCTGCTCCTACAAAGGCACATGCCTGAATGTATGTAGCAACTGTGTTACCGATGTAGTATTTTCTTCTGGTGTTGGAAGCAAATACAAACGGCAGACAGCTGATTATAATAAGTGCGATTGAAATCAGCACCATGTTATGGTTATAACCCTGCATATCGTTAAAGATCTGTGAACCCGGGACACCGCCAAGTGCCTGAGTCTGGTACAGGCCATAAAGATCTGTCATTATTCCCAGTGAGTAAACAAATACTACTCCTGACAAAATCATTAAAGCGATAAATAAGATTTTCTGAAATTTCATTTGCGGTTTAAACATAATATCACCTCTCAGGAATGCATCTCTGGTACCACTGGCGTGGTACCAGAGATTTTTATTTTTTTAAATTAATGGTTTGAATTGTAGTAGTCGCTTAAGACTTTCCACTGAGCCTGCTTAATTAATAAGTAAGCCTGACCTGACCAGCTGTTCTTAACGAAATCAGCATAGCCCTGTGCACTTGTTTCAGCACCGGCGATTGAACCATATCCGTTGAGGATGATGTTGTAGAATTCATTTTCGCCACCCTTTGATGTTGAGAATCTTGTGCTTAAGTCAGTGTAGCCGTTCAGAGTGTTAGTCTGTTCAGCAGTTGTTGGGAATACGGTTGGAACCTGTGTATACCACATATTGGCTGTATTAACAGTCAGTAATGGATGCTTCAGGATACCCTTAGAGATAGCTGCAGACATGATGGCAGCACCCTTCTTACCGATTGCATGAGTCATCTGATATTCGAATGCCTGTGACTTAGGGAAGCCGTTCAGGGTTGAACCTAAATACTGTCTTGCATAGTTAGTATAGTTACCGCCTGTTAACTTCTGGCATTCTGCGAATGTAGCATCAGCTACTACTGGCATCTGTGTACCGTTGAAGTCGAATGTTTCATACTTCTTGGCAACATCGTCCCAGGTCTTAACTTCAACTGAAGCATCCTTAACCTTGATGAATTCATCCGGACCATAAGACATAGTGATCTGGCCCTGTACTGAGAATGCATAGTCGATCAGTGTTAATGCTGCATGTAACTTGTTTGTATCAGCTGCACAGCCGGCAACAGTTAATGCCCAACCTTCAGTCTTTGCAGATCTCCATGATTCAGTGAATCTCATGAACTTAGCGCCGTCGCCATCGTCCCACTTAGCTACTGGAACAAGGATAACTGTGTATTCTTCACCTGCTGCGTTGTCCAGCTTGGTGTTGTTCATGATTGTCTGAGTCTGGTTGTAGTCATATGACATTAAGCCAGCATCCTTTTCGAGGTAGTTACCTGAGTTAACAGAACCAGTTACGGCAATTAAGCCTTCCTTAACTAACTGATTCAGTCTTTCAACTGCCAGGTATGCATCAGCTTCCTGTCTTGCATCATGTAACTGACCAGCCTTATCGAAGTATAAGGATTCCTGTCTGGATTCCAGACCTCTTACGCCGAATAAGTGTCCGGCAAATCTGATGAGGTCAACTTCTCTCTGTAAGTTAGTAGTTTCACGAGAGTATAAACCAGCAATTGCGTTGCCATCATTGTCATTTAATGAAGCAACAGCGCATCTTAATAATGCTACCATTTCATCAGCGTCCCAGGCTGCATCGTAACCTAAGAACAGATCAGATCTGTTGGCATAAACGCCCGCATATGTTTCATCGATGTAATCCTGGAACATCTTGACAGCCTGGTCACCTGTTAATGGCTGAGCATTCATCTTGGCGATGATGTTGTTAGCGCCGCCGACCTTCTTGGTGATGGTCTGAGTGCCAGTGCCGTCTGCTGTTAATGATTCAACTGAGTAGTCTTCTGTTACATATGGCTGATATACATATGCTGCTAAAGGTCTGTTAGCGCCTGTGAAGCCATTTGTATCCAGTAACTTCTTAACGAAATCAGCTCTTACCAGAGGCATTCTTTCGATATCATCGTTACCGTCGAAATATGGTGAGAAGTAAATGGCACCATTTGAAGTATCGCCAGTGATTGATAATCTTGCGATCTGGTTCTGTGCTAAGTAAGCCTTGAAGTTAGGCATTACATCTAAGTATTCAGCTAAGTTAACTAATGTTCCCTTGGCACCTGCAGCGTTTAATAAAGCTGTTGTACCGGTAACGATGTCAACCTGGTCTAACTGGTTTTCCCAAACAGGGAATTCCTTGGAAGCCTGCTGTCCGGAATACTTGTCGATGAAAGTGATTCCTAACTTTTCAGATAAGTGCTGCCATGTTGGCTTGAAGTCGCCTGTCTGGTAAGTCTTACCGTCAGCAAGAGTGATACCTGAACCGGTTACGTCAGCGTTTGTGAAGCTGATACCGGTCTTGTCGCTGTTGTAACCAGCGGCAACTCTTAATTCTGTACCCTTTTCATAGTCTAATGAAGAAGGCTTGTCCCCGCCTGATGGAGTATCGCCGCCGCCCTGTCCGCCGCCACTGCAGCCAACGAGCATCATCAATACTGCCATCACTAAGGCAATTAATTTGAGTGATTTTTTCATTTTCTTTCCTTCCTGTAAAATAATGTTCTTATTTATTCCTTAACACCGCCCATGTTAACGCCCTTGGCGAAATACTTCTGGATGAAAGGATAAATAACGAGAATAGGGATGATGGCTACAACGATCAGAGCATAGATAGCTGAGTTTGGAGAGTATGGAGCTGTCCATGAAGCTAATGTCTCTAGGTTGGTGTAGTCTTCAAGCAACAGTCTGATGAATACCTGCAGAGGCTGTTCGTTTGGTGAGCCGCTGGCAGCGATCATCTGTCTTGCCCAGAAGTAACCGTTCCATCTGGAAATACCGAAGAACAGAGCAACTGTGGCAATTGTTGACTGTGACATAGGAATGTATACCTTTGTTAAGACCTGGAATTCGGTAGCGCCGTCAACGATAGCTGCCTCTTCAATTTCGCTGGATACGCCTTCGAAGGCATTTCTCAGCAGGATGATGTTCATGGCAGCCATACCCATGGCAATAACGATCAGCCACTTAACGTCGGTTATACCAACAGCAGCGAATACTTTCTGAGTCTGCAGGTAGTTCAGATACTGCGGAACGATACCGGCAGAGAACCACATGGTGAATACCAGGAAGAAGTTGAATCCTGATCTGAATAACAGCCTCTTCTTGGACAGTGCATAACCGCCGAGGATTGATACACCGATTGCCCAGATAGTACCGTATACTGTTAAGAACAGTGTATTTGTGTAAGCATTCCAGAACTGGTTGTTTCCGAAGATTGACTTGAAGGCATCAAACTGGATGTCCTTAGGGAACAGGATGACTTCATTGTAGTCAACAGCGTGAGCACCGGAAATTGAGGAGCTTACAGCATATATGAATGGATACAGACAGGCTAATGAGAATATGGTCAGGAATGTATAACTTATGATTTTGAATATTAATTCACTTACTTCAAGTTTACGTTTCATAAACGGATACCCCCATTAGTATAATGATACATCGCTGGCTTTTCTGGCGATGGAGTTAGCTCCGATAACCAGGATCATACCGGTAATGTTATTGATCATTTCAGCAGCTGAGGCAATAGCCTGAGCACCGCCTTCCAGACCTAAACGGTAAGCGAATGTTGATACAACGTCAGCCGTAACGAAGGTGTTGGCCTTGTATAACAGCATTACCTTTTCATAACCTATTGACAGCAATGAACCGATTCTGTTGATAAGCATTATTACGACCGTTGACAGGATACTCGGAATTACGACGTATCTCATCTGAGCCATCTTGCCGGCACCGTCGATCTGTGCAGCTTCATAGGAAGTCGGAGAGATAGCGATGATGGCCGCAAAGTAAACGATGGAGTCATAACCGGCGCCTTCCCATATACCTGAGATCTGATAAATCGTCCTGAAATAATCAGGATTATTCAGCAGACCGGCATTTGCCGCCTCTTGGGTAATGAGTCCCAGTTTAGCCAGAGCTGAAGCTACGATACCGGTGCTTGATACCAGGTCACCCTGCTTTAATAACATGGTTACCAGAGTGGTCATAACAACGGTTGACATGAACTTCGGCAGATATGTCAGTACCTGGTAAACGCTTCTAAGAATATTTGACTTGATTTCATTGAAGAACAGGGCCAGTACGATCGGCATCGGGAAACCGAACAGCAGGCCATAGAAGCTAAGCAGGAAGGTATTTCTGAAAGCTCTCCAGAATGCCGTTGTCTGTGTTGTGCCGCCGAACATCAGAGCCTTGAAGTTGGCGAATCCGCACCAGTTCATTTCGGCAACTTTCTTACCTACTTCCGTGATCTTGAAGCAGCCCAATAATTCATACATTGGCAGGTATCTCCAGAACAGGAATACCAGAATCATTGGAACAAGCATCAGGTACAGTCTCCAGTCCTTTACTATCCGCTGCCAGTTCAGCTTCCAGCGGTTCTTTTCGACGTCGTCCCTGACTTTCTGCTCAGGATCAAGTTCATAACATTTCAGTTCTTCGTTATAAACTAGATATTCATCATTCATCTTTCCATCCTCCATCTTGTTTTTCTTGAGAATTAATTTGCAAAAGATATTGTTTCTGGTCCTGGAACAGGCCTTCGGCCTTTCTTACGGTAATCATCACCAGCAGACCAAATACCAGTGATAACATGTCGGTCATCAGAAACTGCAGAATAACCATCGGACCCGTATGTGAGATGATCATTGAGGCCAGACCTCTGGATACTTCCATGGTCACAAACCCAATCACCAGATACACAGCGGAATCGAAGAAGGTTTTTCTTATCCTGTCCTTACCGACCTTATATACATAAATCAGCGTGGCCATGAAGCCCAGATTGCCAATTATGTAGATCAGATACTGCTGTAAGCTTCCGCCCTGATAGAATACGAACAGTATGGCGTATACAACGGCATGAATCACCGCATAGCGGTCCCAGCGCATCATTACTATCAGTAACAGCGGTAACATTATTGAAATGGAATACGGTTCATCAAACCAGACCGTTGCCCCTTTTATGACCAGGAATTCACACAGGGCATACATCCCAATGAATATCACCAGGTCAAGTGTACGGTATTGTTTGAAACTCATATGTTATTTGCGGTCAAGAACCTTTTCAGTTTCCCTGTCAAACAGATATACCTTGTCATATGGCAGATAGAAATCAAATTCTTCGTCCATTTCAGGTGCATCATGCGGGTCAACCTTCAGGATAACGGTGTCGCCATCTATCTCAATGTAGATGTTGGTTGAGTCACCCAGCATCTCAGTGAGGGTTGCCAGCGCGTGGATCTTATAGGCATTTTCTACCGGTTTCATGGAGATGTTCTCCGGTCTGAATCCGAAATAGATCTCACCGTCTCTTAATTTATATCTGGTCTTTGATCCGTCAAGGACGTTCTTATTCTTGTCAAATGTGATTTCCTTACCGTTTATCTTACCGGTAATGAAGTTCATTGGAGGTTCACCGATGAAGCCGCCTACGAACAGGTTGCAAGGATCAAAGTACAGTTCTTCAGGTGTACCGATCTGCTGAACATATCCGTCCTTCATGACAACAATACGGTCAGCCATGGTCATGGCTTCTGTCTGGTCATGAGTTACATAGATGGTCGTGGCATGAGTTGATCTGTGGATCTGAGTGATTTCAGAACGCATCGTAACTCTCTGCTTGGCGTCCAGGTTGGACAGCGGTTCGTCCATCAGGAATATGTCTACCTGTCTGATGATGGCTCTGCCTACGGCAACTCTCTGTCTCTGACCACCTGACAGGGCTCTTGGCTTTCTGTCGAGATAATCAGTCAGACCAAGAATGGCAGCGATCTTCTGAACCTTTTCCTCGATGACTTCTTCGTCAACGCCTTCAAGGGTCAGACCGAAGGCCAGGTTATCGTATACAGATAAATGCGGGTACAACGCATATGACTGGAATACCATGGCAATTCCTCTTTCAACCGGTGATTTTTCGTTTGCTCTGACACCGTTGATCAGGAAGTCACCCTTGGAAATCTCCTCAAGGCCCGCAATCATTCTCAATGTTGTTGATTTTCCGCAGCCAGACGGCCCGACAAAAACTATAAACTCGCCATCTTTGATTTCCAGGTTGAAATTATGAACCGCGTGAAAACCGTTAGGATAGATCTTGTTTATATCTTTCAATACTAAATTTGACATAGCTCTTCCTTTCCATTTCAATCAGTTAATGAAAACGCTTACTTCTGCACTTAAAATTATATACTATTTGCTTGCTAGAAACCATCGATTTTTCACAAATGTTGACTGGTTTTTTAAAAATGTAATATTTCTCCCTCAATGGAGACGTTCTCGGCCTCTTTTTCCTTGACGTTATAGAAGTAGAAGCCCCCGTTGTTGACTCTTTCACAGTTATGGATCATGGCCGGCTTGACAAAATCCTTGAACTCGTGATCGAAGGTAACTTCGATGTCTTTCAGGGTGATCTTGTCGATTGGGCTTTCCGGCAGACCGTAGAAGTAACCGGCACAGCCTCTGGTATTAAGACATCTGATGTTCTTGAAGAGGAATTCGCCGACATGCGGAGTCATCTCCGTTACTTCTCTTGGTTCCTTGCTGTCAGCGTAGTCATCATAGCCGTCATGATCAAGATAATAGAACATGTTAATGACGAACCCAGCCAGTACGCCATCCATCAGGATGTTGTCAAAGCTGACGTTTTCGATAACGGCCTTATTGCCTCTGCCGCGCTTGGTCTTGATCCTCAGGCCGCGGTCGGTATTCTTGAATATACACTTGGAAACGGTGACGTTCTTAATGCCGCAGCTGGATTCCGAACCGAATACCACGGCACCGTGGCCATCACCCATGAAGCAGTTGCGGATCTCCAGATTCTCAGTCGGACGGTAGAACTTATCAGCCATGATCTTCTTGCCTGATTTGATGGCGATGCAGTCATCACCGACAAAGATCTGAGTCCCCAGCAGTCTCATGTTGCTGCAGCTCTCCGGATCGAATCCGTCAGTATTAGGGCTGGTCGGAACCGATCTCAGGGTAAGGTTGATGAAATCAAGCTTATCGGAATAGAAAGGATGCAGGTTCCAGCACGGTGAGTTGATGATGCTTAATCCTACCAGAGAGACGTTCTCACATCTGTTGACGAAGAAGTTGTTAGGTCTCCAGGCTCCCCTCATGGTACGGTGATCGACCCACCAGTCTGCCTTGTCGGCATTGCCGTTGATGGTTCCTTCACCTATTAACATGATGTCATGGCTGTCAAAGCTGGAGATCAGAGACATGAACGAATCATTCGGTTCCCCTTCCCAGCTGGCATTTACAGCCTTGCCGTCTTCGGTATAGGCCGGAATTACCGGATAATCCCAGCGGTTGTTGCTGCCGACGATCTCGGCACCTTTTTTAAGATAGATACAGGTATTTGAACGGATGTTCAGCGGAGCACAGTAGTACTGGCCTTCCGGGAAAACGATCAGATCATTATCGCTGGCATCCAGCAGTTTCTGGATCTTTTCGTTGACCAGCACGCTGCCGTCGTTTTCAATGCCGTGATCAAGAACATTAACAATTCTGTTTACCTTCAGGGTTCTGACCTTCAGTACCTCTTCGCCTGCTTTAAATTCATATTCCGTGTCCGGCTGTAAATCGAAAACGGTAAAGACATTGCGGTTTTCCCTGCGGCAGAACTGACCGTTGACATAGACGTCAAAAGCTTCAGGAGCGTAGAACGGTGAATCGTTCTCCACTTCAAAGCTGACAGATACCGGTGATACATGTATTACATTAATCATTTAGCAGTCCCTCAAATTTCTGGTTGTTTCTGATCTGCTCCAGGAAGATGCCGGCGATCTTTTCGGCACCCTTCATGCGCAGATGTGTGTTATCGTTCATTCCCTCAGGATAATTAGGATAAATACCGGCATCGAAATTCATGTAGAGCTCCCTGGCCTGGTCAAATCCCATTTCCTGCAACATGGCGGCTGTTAGACCCGTCATGTCTATGACATCTGTTCCGGTATCCTTACCGACCCTGATCATCGCTTCCCTGTATCCTTCGTGACAGCTCCAGTCGATTGTTCCGTCTTCATGAAACTTTCTTCTGAAGACCGGTGTCAGCAACATTACGTAGGCTCCTTTTCTGCGGCAGCTTTCGACCATGTAGATCAGATTGTCGCGATATTCGTATTCCGGTCTGGTAAATCTTTCCGGATCATAGTCATGTTCGTCGTTATGGCCGAATTCCAATAAGACGATGCTGTTTTCATCAACATGCTGCAGGGCGTTTTCAAAGTTTCCCAGATTGATGAATGATTTGGTACTCCTGCCGTTTTTGGCAAAGTTCAGCAGTTCGACATCATCTCTGAACTTACCTTTCAGAGCCTGAGGCCAGCCGACCTGCGGCCAGGTGGTCTCATCGTTGAACTGCATGGTCGAATCGCCCATGAATATGATTTTCATCAGTATATTTCACTGTAGGCCATGATGAATGGCGCTACACCCTTTACTTCATTAACAGAGATGTTCTCAGACATGTAGTATTCAAATGAGCCATCTCTCTTATAGTTATCCAGACCGCCTACCTGACAGATATTGTACAGGTTGCGTCCGTCAAACTGCTTGGTAAGTACGGTATCAAAGATCTTGTGGCCTAAGCTGTCATCATCGATCATGCCCAGCTTTTTACCCTTGAAGATGGCATAGGCCATCATGACGGAACCGGAAGTTTCCAGATAGTTGTGTTCTCTTCTGATGTCGACCAGCTGATACAGCATGCCGTCTTCCAGATATGGCTTGAGCCCTTCGATTTCCTTGACCAGGATATCCTTACAGATATCAAGGCCCAGTTCCTCATAGATATCAGCCATGGCCATCATGACCCAGCCGCAGGCTCTGGCCCAGACGTTAGGTGACTTGCCGGTTTCCTTATCGGCCCACTGCATTACCTTTGCTTCGTCATAGGCATGAACGAACAGCTTTCTGTCTTCGTCATACAGTCTGGCTACCAGGGTATGAAGCTGTTTATCAACATCCTTTACGGTTTCCTCAATACCGAACTGCTTTGCGTACATGGCGATGTAGAGAACACCCATGTAAATGCCGTCCATCCACACCTGATTAGGATAGATCTGCTTGTGCCAGAAAGAACCTTCCTTAGTACGAGGATGATTCTGCATCTGTCCGTACATTTCATCAAGAGCCTTCTTAAAGCGTTCCTCAGGTGTGTCGCGGTACAGTTTCATAAGGCCGATACCAGGGCAGACATCGTCGATTGAATACTTGGTCGGTTCATAGTTCTTAATGACACCGTCTTCACTTATCATGCCGTCATAGAACTTATATACAAAATCATAGTATTTCCTGTCGCCGGTGGCTTTGTACATGTCATAGATGGCAGTCATCAGAATGCCGTCTTCATAACACCAGACACCTTTCTTATAAGGTGTAAAGTAGTCCATATATTTATCTATATATTTATTAATTATTTCATTCATTTTCCAGGCTCCTTATAAATTCAATTGACGGTTGGATATCCTTTCCGGTAACTCCTTCCAGGATCAGAGTGGCATTTGGGCATTCCTTAATTATTCTTGGAATGAAATATTTCCAGTTCATGATGCCCTGACCGATACCGCACTGAACAAGTTTTCCTTCAACGACGTTGAAGTCCTTGACATGGAAGACCTTGATCAGATCACCGAACAGTTCCAGACTGCGGTCAAAGATGGCGTCAGCTTCCTGATAGTTGTCAATGTTCAGAAAATTGTATACATCGATAGTAACATCGCGGATCTCGGTCTTATCGACCAGTTCCTTCAGCTGCTCAGGGGTATGAACGGTATGGGCATAGGCCCCTTCAATGATCGGTCTGGCACTGAAGTTTCGGCCGTAGGCCTTCAGACCTCTGACGGTATCGACGACCCTGTTGAAGGCTTCTTCCGTATGGTTATATGGATTATAGGTCCATTTGTCGCCATTGGCACTGCCTGTTTCCGAACCTACTACTTCGCAGTCAAATACGGCGGCCGTTTCCATGCACTGCTTGAAATACTCGATGCCGTCGATCCTCTTGTTGTCATCAGGGTGGATCATGTTAAAGTAGGCACCGATCATGGCCACTTTAATGTCATTGTCTTTCAGCTTATCCGCCAGTTCCAGCAGGAAATGCGGTTCCATTTCAAAGCCCTTGAAAGCTTTCTTATAGACCAGCTGCAGATACTCCAGATCAAACTGCTTATACTCCTTAATGAATTCATCAATGCTTTCAAAAGGTGCACCGGGTACATCGTGCCCTCTTATGCCTAATTTAAGTCTCATAAACACCCCGCAGTCTTTAATGCATATATTATTACTACCAAGCTTATTATGGAGAACAGCGTCGTATAAACGACGATCTCATTAGCCAGTTCCCCATCTCCATTCATCTCACTGGCCATTACCGCACTCGCTACGGCCGTAGGAGATGCGAAAACGGAAATCATGACCGCAAAGTCAACCTGCGTAAAGGTCTTCATCAATGCTGCAACAAGCAGAATGATTCCCGGGAAGATCAGATTCTTGACCAGTACGGTCATAGACAGCTTCCTTATGTTGGTCAGGCTGTGCGAGAAGTTAAGTCCCGCCCCAACCATTAACAGCGCAAACGGTGTTGACATGGAAGCCAGATATCCCAGAACCTTATACAGGAACCCAAGATTATTCTTGATGAAGAATCCTGCAGACGGTACCGCCATGCGGAAAAACAGTACTGCTATGCCCAGAGTGACAGAAATGATGCATGGGTTCTTGGCCAGATTCCTTAAAGAAGTGACCAGCAGTTTTTCACCTGATTTATGTTCATTCAGATACGTCAGAGCCATAACGGCCAGCGTATTGAACAACGGAATGACGAATATCGTAATGATGGATATCTCATTGCTGGTATCGGTGATCAGCTGACTCTCGGTAAACATCATCGTGGATAAAGGTATTCCGATATAGGCGAAATTGCTTCTGAAGACTCCCTGTACTATTACCCCTTCCTGATTCTTCTTATCACTGATGGCTTTGGCAAAGAAAATGCCAAGGAGGAATTCCATAAAGATGCTGACAACGACAAAGATGATCAGCTTATACGGGACTTCATCCAGCACCGAATCATACAGATTCTTGAACAGTGAGCAGGAAAGAAGCACATAAAAGCAGAGTTTATTCCCTGCTTTTATGAAACTGTCAGTAAACAAACCCTGTTTCTTGAATAAGTATCCCATCCCCAGCAGTATGGCCAGAGGCAGAACGATATTTATGGAAAACAGCAGATTCTTCATGCTTTTATGTTATTTATTCCTATCTGATATCTTTCATGGCTACGCCGTCCATGTCGTCAAAGTCCTGATTTTCACCGCACATGCCCCAGATGAAAGTATAGTTTCTGGTAGCGGAAGCACAGTGTACTGACCATGACGGTGAAATGACGGCTTCTTCATTTCTCATGACGATATGTCTGGTTTCAGTCGGTTCACCCATTACATGGAACACAACGTCATCTTCACCTAATTCGAAATACAGATAGACTTCCATTCTTCTGTCATGGGTATGGCAAGGCATAGTATTCCAGACGCTGCCTTCTACCAAGGTAGTCATGCCCATTACCAGCTGGCAGGATTCAACCTGGCCAGGAAGTATGTACTTTCTGATGGTTCTGTGGTTACAGGTAGCCAGTGAGCCCAGCTCCTGGAAGACACAGTCTTCAGGATGGATAAGTACAGTCGGATATTCCTTATGAGCCGGAACACTGTTGAAATAGAACTTGGCCGGTTTTTCACAGTCATCAGAAGCCAGAACGATTTTCTTTGAGCCTCTGCCGATGTATAAGCCATCCTTATAGTTCATCGGATAGACTTTGCCGTCAACGGTAACCGTACCGGCACCTCCGATGTTGATGATGCCCATCTCTCTTCTTTCCAGGAAGTATTCGGCACGCAGCTCATCCCCGGCCTTGATTTCCAGCTGTTCCTTTACAGGCTTGGCACCGCCGACAATGATGCGGTCGATGTGTGAATAAATGTATTTGATATCATCTGCGTTAAACAGATCCTGAATCAGAAATTCGTCTCTCAGACGGGTAGTATCGTAAGTTTTAACGTCCTTAGGACCACTTGCGGTTCGTAATTCCATTTTTTCCTCCTATAATGTGACACCCTGTTTGAATATTGCCAGATCATGGTAGCCTTCCTGCTCGGCCCTCACCTGCTTGCCGGAAGCTGTTTCCATGACCAGATCATATAACTTCATGCCAATCTGCTGTAAGGTCATGTCTTCATCATCAACCAGTTCCCCGGAGTTGAAGTCGATCCAGTTGGTCTTCTTTTCATAAAGTCTGGTGTTTGATGAGATCTTGATGGTAGGTACCGGTGAAGCAAACGGTGTGCCTCTGCCGGTAGTGAACAGAATGATCTGGGCACCGGCAGCAGCTAAGGCTGTGGAAGCGACCAGGTCATTGCCCGGGGCGCTTAACAGATTCAGTCCGGCCTGCTTTACGGTATCGCCGTATTCCAGAACATCAATGACTCGGCTTGAACCTGACTTCTGGATACAGCCGTTGGACTTGTCTTCCAGAGTTGATATACCGCCCTTCTTATTACCAGGTGAAGGGTTTTCATAGATGGTCTGATGATTACTGCGGAAGTAATCCTTGAAATTGTTGATCAGTGAAACGGTCTTGTCAAAGACGGCCGTATTGACACATCTGTTCATAAGACGCTGTTCAGCACCGAACATTTCCGGAACTTCCGTAAGAATGGTAGTTCCGCCTCTGGCAATCAGTATGTCAGAGAAACGTCCGACGGTCGGATTGGCGGTAATGCCGCTTAAGCCATCAGAGCCGCCGCACTTCAAACCGACTACCAGCTTGCTTGTAGAGAGCTTTTCTCTCTTGAAGGTCTTAACATATTCGCTTAATTCCTCAAGAATGGAAAGACCGTATTCAATTTCATCTTCATGCTCCTGGCAGATCATGAACTTGATGTGTTTTTCATCATATTCGCCAAGATGCTTCTTTATTTCTTCAATGTTGGAGTTTTCACATCCCAGTCCGACGACCAGAACGCCGCCGGCATTCGGATGTTTGATCAGGTCAGCCAGGATCTGTCTGGTATTTTCCTGGTCATCACCCATCTGACTGCAGCCGTATGGATGGTTAAAGGCTATGATGCCTTCCAGGGAACCGGAAACAAACTTCTGAGCTTCTGCTTCCATCTTCTTGACAACGGAGTTGACGCATCCGACCGTAGGCATGATCCAGATCTCATTTCTGACACCTGCTCTGCCGTCTTCTCTTAAGAAGCCTTCAAAGTATTCCTCGTCAACTTTTACATCTGGGATTTCTTCCGGTTCATAGGTATATTCATTATTGTCTCCCAGAGAAGTCTTTATGTTATGAACGTGAACATGATCACCGCGCTTAATGTCTTCTTTGGCAAAACCAATGAGGTTATCGTATTTGATGACAGGTTCACCGGCATTGATGTCCTTTAAGGCGATCTTGTGACCTAATTCGATGTCCTCATTCAGTACTGTTCCGTCTGCCAGAACAAAACCCTTTGGCAGAGGTACCAGTGCCACAGCGACATTATCGTGTTCATGTATTATGATATATTGTTTCATTAAATCATCTCCATGGCCTTGGCAGCACCGTATTTTCTGATGTTTTCCAGACCTCTGGTAACTTCAGCAGCCAGACCTTCTACCTGAGTCAGATCCTGACCGTGGAAGGCAACGTTGCTTAAATATTTGTTAACAAGCTCTTCAGCTGGAAGATCACTGTTCTCCTTGAAGAATTCCAGAACTTCCGGATCATCCATGATCCTGTATTCTTCTTCGCCTCTGTGGCCGATCAGGGCGCCGTCTTTGATTTCAGTTCCCTTATAGAATGCCAGTAAGGCAGCAATTGAGAAGCTGAGATTCTTAGGCAGCTTACCGAACTTTTCAACATAGCCCAGTAATGAAGGCATGCATCTTGCTCTCCACTTTGATACGGAGTTCAGTGAAATTGACAGTAAGGCATGCTTGATGAACGGATTGTTGAATCTGTCAACAACAGCGTCAGCGAACCGTTTCAGTTCATCAACAGGCAGAGTCAGAGTCGGAATGATTTCCTTCTGAATGGTATCATTCATGAAGTCTCTTACCAGAGCATCATCCATGGATTCCTTGACCGTGTCATGTCCTGCCAGATAGCTGGCCAGAACGAATGAAGTATGAGCGCCGTTCAGAATTCTTACCTTTCTCTGCTTATATGGCTTCTGGTTGTCAGTGAAGATGATATCCATGTTGGTCTTGCCTTTCAGAGCCTTGTCCAGAGGCAGTTCTTCTCTGATGTCAACCGGAGATTCGATTACCCATAAGGCAAACGGTTCAGCTGTGTCCAGCAGGTCATCGTTATAACTTAACTGAGCGCAGATTTCGTCCTTTTCATCTCTCGGATAGCCCGGAACGATTCTGTCAACCAGAGTGCTGGTAAAGACACAGGCTTCCTGCAGCCAGTTACGGAAATCTTCAGGGAGATTCCACATTTCAGCATAGTCAAGAACATATTTCTTAAGTACGATGCCGTTGTCGTCGATCAGCTCAACAGGCAGCATGATCAGGCCCTTGTTTCTGTCACCGTTGAAGGCAGCATATCTTTCATACAGGAACTGAGTCAGCTTGGCCGGGAAAGTAACATGGAATTTGTCTTCAAACTTGTCGTTGGCATTGAAAACGATGCCGGCCTCAGTGGTATTGGAAACAAAGAACTTCAGTTCTTCTTCTCTGGCTAAGGCGATATATTCATCGTAGTCGTGGAATACCGTTACAGCCTTGGCTAAGGAAGTGATTACTCTGGTTTCAACGTATTTTTCACCGTTGATATTGCCTCTTAACTGTAAGGTATACTGACAGTCCTGACCTTTGAATCTGTCAACATTACTGTTTGGTAATGATTCAACAATGACGATACTGCCATTAAAAAGGCCCTTTTCATTGGCCAGGTCAAAGAAATAGTCTACGAAAGCACGTAAAAAGTTACCGCCGCCATACTGAACTACTCTGATAGGTCTGCGAACAGCTTTTGTCATTTCAGCATTTATTGTTTTCATATTAAATCTCCTCGATTTCATTATAACATTATTTTTTCATTTAAAAGTCTTTATATTGTACAATAAAGGTGAGATATTTCATGTGTACTCATACATCTGACATTTGTGATTATGCATATGGAGAAAGAAATGAAAAACAATCAGAAGATAATTAACATAGCCTATATCGGCGGGGGCTCACGCGGCTGGGCCTGGACTTTCATGACGGATCTGGCCCTGGAACCGCAGCTGGCCGGAACCATCAGGCTGTATGATATCGATCATAAGGCTTCTGAGATCAATGCAAAAATCGGCAACGATCTGAAGAAAGATCCGGCCTGTCAGTCCGACTTTACCTATGTTTCCGTAGATTCACTGCAGGAAGCCCTTACCGGTGCTGACTTTGCGGTAATCTCCATTCTTCCGGGCACTTTCGATGAAATGGAATCCGATGTCCATACCCCGGAAAAATACGGCATTTACCAGTCCGTTGGTGATACAGCCGGTCCGGGCGGCTACATCCGAGCCATCCGTACCATCCCGATGTTCATAGAGATCGCTGAGGCAATTAAGGAATACGCTCCTGAAGCCTGGGTCATCAACTATACCAATCCGATGTCCATCTGCGTTAAGACTCTGTATAAAACCTTCCCGCAGATCAAAGCCTTCGGATGCTGTCATGAGGTATTCAACACCCAGGAAGTACTGGCTTCAATATTATCCGAAGAGCTGAACATTACGGGCATAAAGAGAAAGGATCTGTATACCAATGTCATAGGCATTAACCACTTTACCTGGTTTACCTCCGCTTCCTACCGTGACATCGACATCTTCCCGATATATGCGAGATATGTTGATGTACACTTTGAAGAAGGCTACGAATTCACCAGTGACAACTGGATGAACTCCTACTTCTCCTGCGGACACCGCGTCAAGTTTGATCTGTTCAGAAAGTATCACAACATCGCGGCTGCGGGAGACAGACATCTGGCTGAATTCATGCCGGGTGATACCTATCTGTTAAATCCTGAAACAGCCCGGCAGTGGAAATTCACTCTGACACCGGTCTCCTACCGCAAGGATGATCTTAAACAGAGACTGGCCCGCAGCGGCAGACTGTACCGTGGGGAAGAACACATCGAACTGAAGTCAACCGGTGAAGAAGGCGTTCAGCTGATCAAAGCGCTCTGCGGCTTAGGCAACATGGTATCAAATGTCAACCTGCCTAACTATGCCGGACAGATTGCCAACATGGATAAGGATGCCGTCGTAGAAACCAATGCCCTGTTTACCTTCAATAAGGTCACACCGGTCTATGCAGGACAACTGCCTGAAGACATAAAAAACCTGATCCTGCCTCATGTCGTAAATCATGAAAGAGTTTATCAGGCCACCGTTAACCGAAACCGCGATTTCCTGTATCGGGCTTTTGAAAATGACCCTCTCATCAATCATCGTCTTTCTGAATCACAGATAAGAGAACTGGTTGATGAAATGATAGAAAAAACCAATAAATATAATAATCTTTAGGAAAGGAGATATTAAATGGCATTACATGTAATGGATGAAGCCAACAAGTGTCTGCAGTGCAAGATACCGCAGTGCCGCAAAGGATGTCCGATAAACACCAACATTCCGGAAGCCATCAGACTGCTGAGAGAAAACAAGCTTAACGAAGCCGGCAAGATGCTGTTCTACAACAACCCGCTTACTACGGTCTGCTCACTGGTCTGCAATCATGAAAATCAGTGTGAAGGTCACTGTGTCTTAGGGCGTAAGGGAATCCCTGTTCACTTCTCAATGATCGAGCAGTATATTTCCACGACCTACGCCAACCAGATGGTTGAAGGTCCGAAGCCTTCCAACGGCATCAAGGTAGCCATCGTCGGATCCGGTCCGGCCGGCCTGACCATCGCTGTCATTCTGGCACGCTACGGCTACGAAGTTACCATCTTTGAAATCAAGGATAAGATCGGCGGTGTCTTGAGATACGGCATACCGGAATTCAGACTTCCGAAAGCTGTCCTTGACGACTTTGAATACCGCCACCTGCGCTTAAAAGGCATCAAGGTACGTCCTAACACAACCATCGGCACTTCCATCACCATTGACGACCTGTTCAGAGACGGCTACAAGGCTGTATTCGTCGGAACCGGAACCTGGAAGCCTAAGACTCTGGGCATCAAGGGCGAATCACTAGGCCATGTTCACTTCGGCATTGACTATCTGAATTCACCTGATGTCTATCATCTGGGTGACAGAGTCATCATCATCGGTGTCGGCAATGCAGCCATGGACGTTGCCAGAACAGCTATCCGTCACGGCTCACGTCATGTTACATGCTTTGCCAGAAGAGATACCGTTTCCGCTTCCCAGTATGAGTTCTCATACGCCAAGCTGGAAGGCGTGGAATTTGAATTCAACAAAGCTCCTGTCGAGATCTGCGATGACGGCGTCATTTTCCAGGATACTGTCGTAAACGATGAAGGAAAACTGGTTACCGTGGAAGGCAGCGAAAAGAAATATCCGTGCGACAGTGTCATCGTTTCCGTCTCGCAGGGAGCCATGAACAGACTTACTTCCACTACCAAAGGCCTGGAAACAGACAAGAGAGGCCTGTTGATCGCCGATGAAAACGGTCATACGACCAGGCCGGGCGTCTTCACTTCCGGCGACGTCGTATCAGGGGCCAAGACCGTAGTTGAAGCCGTAGCTGCCAGCAAGAAAACGGCTGAAGCAATGCATGAATATCTGCAATCCCTGTCACAGGAAAGCTGATTAGATGCTATAATCATATTAAGAAAAGGATGGAAACAATAAATGATTAGTAGTGATGCTGAGATACTGAAGCTGAAAAATACCATCAAGGAAGAAGTCTGCAAGCTGGCCTGGGCTGATAATCTGACTCAGGAAGCCGTTGACGAAATGATCCTCAGAATGTTCCCTGGTCCGAAGCCTAGCTGGAGATGCTGTGTCTATAAGGAAAGAGAAATCGTCAGGGAAAGAGTAAAGCTTGCCATGGGCAAGAACGTATCCACCAACCCAAAGAGCCGCAATATCGTTCAGATCATTGAACCGGCCTGCGACGAGTGTCCGATTGCCACTTACATGGTAACTGATATGTGCCGCTTCTGTCTGGGTAAAGCCTGCCTGAATTCCTGCCGTTTCGGCGCCATTTCACCAGGCGACAGCCACATGAAAATTGACCCGACCAAGTGTAAGGAATGCGGCATGTGTGCCAATGCATGTCCTTATGGGGCCATTATCCATGTTGAAAGACCTTGTAAGAAGGCCTGCCCGATGGATGCAATTACCTACAATGAATTCGGTATCGCCAATATAGATGAGGAAAAGTGTGTAAACTGCGGTCACTGCATTCACAACTGCCCGTTCGGTGCCATCGGCTCCAAGGTTTACCTTGTTGACATCATCAATGAAATCAAGTCCGGCAAGGAAGTCATCGCCATGGTTGCTCCGAGTATTGAAGGACAGTTCGGTGACGCCAACCTGGCTTCCATACGTCAGGCTCTTAAGAAGATCGGTTTTGCGGATATGGTTGAAGTAGGCCTGGGTGCTGACCTGACCGCTGCCTATGAAGCCAGAGAATGGATCGAAGCCATCGAGGAAGGCAACAAGCTGACCACTTCATGCTGCCCTGCCTTCGTTGAAATGATCAGAAAGAATTATCCTGACATTTATGAAAAGAACAAGTCCAAGACAGTTTCACCAATGTGTGCAACCAGCCGTTATCTGAAGGTCATCAAGCCATATGCCAAGACCGTATTCATCGGTCCATGCGTTGCCAAGAAGAAGGAAGCTCAGAATGAGGATATCCCGGGCAATGCTGACTATGTAATCACTTTCGGAGAACTGCAGATCCTGATGAACTCCTGCAATGTTACCTTCGAACCGGCTGATGACTTTGATCAGGAATCAAGCCTCTTCGGCAAGAAGTTCGCATCCAGCGGCGGCGTAGCCAATGCCGTTCTGGAAGTAATGAAGGAACTTGGCGAAGAAACAGAGAACATCAAGCTGTACCGTGCTTCCGGCGGAGCTGAATGCAAGAAAGCTCTCCTGTTGTTAAAACACGGCAAGCTGACTGAAGACTTCATCGAAGGCATGTTCTGTCCGGGCGGATGCGTTGGCGGTCCTTCCAGAAGAAAGACTGAAATCGAAATCACCAAAGCCAGAACCAAACAGCTGGCCAGTGCTGATAACCGTAAGATACTGGAAAACATCGAAGATCTGCCAACAGACAAGTTCTCCATGTATACTGACGGCCACATGGATTAAATCCTCAGGTATAAAACATTGAAAGCCATCTCAGGATGGCTTTTTACTTGCATATAACAGTTATGGAATAATCTAATAATAATTATAAAAATAAAATCATACAAAAAGGTGCTCTGAATAAGCACCTTTTTATCAGTTTTCTAATAATGGCAGACCGGTATGTTCAGCATGTCACCCAGGATCTCCAGTTCCCTGCTTACATCCCCGTATACGACTACATAATGAGGTTCCCAGCCGTCTGCGACACTCCTGGTGATGATGTCTTCAGCCCTGGTATCCGTTTCTACGACCAGTGAAGTTCCTAAGAACTGCTGAGGCTTATCCAGGATCTTACCTGTACTCAGGAAGAAACGGAATTTTCCTTCAGGAGTACGTCCGATCCTGAAGATGGTAGCCTTATCGTTAGGACGGCAGCCGAATTCCATGGTTGGTCCGATATGTCTGTTGCAGTGTTCACCAACGGCAGCCCCGGTATCTTCCCTCGCTAAGGAGCAGGCAGCCGTACCGCAGTGCCAGAATGAAATGGTATTTTCCTCTTCATTCATGGACACCGGATCACCGAAGAAGACAGCCCTATCAGTCAGCTTCATGCCCATATACATTGACAAGGCACCATAGCCGTCTGTTTCACAGCTGGCGGCCACGCCCATGTCATTCAGCATGGCCAGTACGGCACATACCGGTGTTCCATAGGAAGTAAAGAAATCAGGCCAGCATCTTGAAGCTATCGCTCCGATATGATTATTGGTTACGTATTCCCGATAGGCTTTCAGCAGTCTGGCAAAATCTTTTCTGTTCTTTTCCGGAGTCTTTTCCAGTCCGCGCATGCAGCCCATGGCTTTATCAAGATAGCTTTCACATTCCTCATCGGTAAAGGTCTGAGCCTTCATGATCAGTTCTCTGGCTTCAATTGCTTCCAGATGAACGCCAAAGGTATCCATCAGTTCCAGATCCAGAACGCGGCCGAAACCAAACCCTTCAGGTGTATGCCCGATGGCGGCCATTCTCAATGATTTCATATCATGGCGTAATCTGGCTGCTGCGACAGTTGCCCCTACTTTTTCCCTGACCTTTTCCTCAGCCGGTGCACCGAACACATACGTAAACGGTTCCTGACGGAAATGCCTGATGGCATTGGCTGCGGAATAGGCTCCGGTAAGAGAGTTCAGACGCAGTCTGCCCCCGTCAATGACCGGTTCTCTTAATGTCCATAGCAGGATCGGTACATCCCTGAAACGCAGCAGAACTTCAGAAGCATAGGCCGCATTGGCAAATGTGACATTCTGCAGAACGATCAGATCAGGATCGATCGTATCCATAAACTCATTCAGTTTGGCAACTGACAGTAACATTTCTTTTGGAACAGCTACATCTGGGTCAAAACTTCTCAGTAAGGCAGCCGAATCTTCAAAAGCTTTCTGGGCGCTTTCCAGATGGAAGGTCGGAACACCTATCGGCAGATAGGCGGTTTGAAACTGTTTCATTTTTATTTACCTCCATCAGTAATGAAGTTCCTTATTCGGACCCAGCACACCCGGATGAGCTCCCTGCTTGATCAGAGGTTCTCTTTCCGGATGGGAGATGACATATTTCCGTTTCAACAGTAACAGACGGGCTTCCGGATCGCCTGCCCGGGCTGCTCTGTCTCTTTCAGCTTTTTCTTCATCAGATAATGGCGTATTGGTACCTCTCGGCAGAATGATGACATCACGGAATCCTTCGTCACAGACTCTGATCGGAGAGAGGTGTAAGGTAGTGCCGTACATTTCATATACCGTACCCTTTTCAACGAAGAATACTTCCGGCTGTTCAACGGAATAGGTAAGTTCATCGGATATCTCCCAGCTGTGTCCCAGTGTCAGCACAAAATCGGAAACAGCGATGTTTATTTCCGCTGACTTATGATATTCGAATCCGTTGAAGGTACTGTTTCTGCCATTGCAGTAACCGGCCTGGATCTCCAGTCCTCCGAAATACAAAGTCTGGATCTCCTTTATGATCGGCAGTTTCTCCATTTCCGCAAAGGAAGGCACATAGATGTTTCCCTCCTCAGGGATAATGGTGTTCTTTTCCATGAAGTTCATTATTTCCGTCGGATCAAGACGGTCAAATACACGGCCGTACGGTTTGAAACGGCTGTCTGTTAATTCATATACAGGAAAATCATTCCTGGCTCTTAATTCATCAATCTTTTCATTGCGTATCACCTTTATTGTGGCACAGAAGTCTTCCTTGCCTAACCCCATTTCCAAAGCCCTGTCATAAACACGGGCTGCATTTTCCTCACCGGGCATCCTGACCCCGCACTGGGCAGCCAGATCCAGGCAGATATGAACATCCTTGTGTTCATTCTCAACTGAGAAAGCTGTCGTATAGTCTTCTCTGGCTAAGGCATCCTTCTTGGAATCCAGATACCAGTTTCCGGCTCCTCCATATGAGATGGCCTGGGCAAAAGTCAGAATGTCTATACCGTTAGCCCGGGCTAAGGTGGATGTCTCATTTACCCCGTTCTGGATCTGCGATACCAGAGCGTTGTGGCAGATCTTCATGACCAGACCCTTGCCGTTATCACCCATGCGGATGATGTTTTCACCCATGTACCGCAGGATCGGCTTCATGGACAGATAATCTTCTCGTGTTCCGCCCACATAGATGCCTAATTTACCGGCAATGGCCGCCGGCTTGCTTTTGACGACCGGGGCATCAATGAATGAAGCTCCGGTAGCCTTGACCTTTTCAGATATTTCAACCGATACGCTTGGATCGATCGTACTCATGTCAATGCATGTTACGCCCTTATGCAATACCGGGATGATCTCATCATATACTGCCCTGCTGTGCTGGGATTTCGGAACCATTGTGATAAATACCTCAACATTTTCCGCAACTTCCCTGGAACTAGCACAGGCGATACCCCCTAAGGCAGCCAGCTTTTCAACTTTCTTACTGTCAAGGTCATAGACATATACACTGTCATCATGCTTGCGGATGATGTTTTCACACATCGATTCGCCCATGATTCCTAATCCGACAAAACCGATTTTCATGTTATGCCCTTCTATTCTTTGGCTGTCTTATCCCAGGCATCCTGGAAGGTCTCAAGGCCCTGTCTGGTGTATGGATGCTTGATGGAATCCTTGTAAACAGCTAATCCGGCCGTAACAATGTCAGCTCCGGCTACGGCACAGTCAACAAACTGCTTAGGAGTACGGACAGCGGCGCAGATGATCTGGGTCTTGCCATAGAAACCGTAGTTCTTATAAATCGTTACGATATCTTCAATGTACTTGCGGCAGTCTTCCCCGTTTGCTTCCTTCCAGCCGATAAACGGTGAAACAAACAGTGAACCGTTCTTAGCCGGTAAGATAGCCTGTGAAGGTGAGAATACCAGAGTCAGATTAGTACGGATACCCTCTTTTTCCAGTAAACGGGCGGCTGTAATGCCTGCTTCAGTTGAAGGGATCTTGATAACGAAATTGGAGCACATGGCTGAAATCTTTCTGGCTTCACTGATCATTTCTTCGGCATCGTCCAGATGCGGATTTATCTCCACGGAAACAGGGAATGTTTCATAGCCTTCAATACTCTCTTCCTTTATCCATTCAGCTATATCCTGAATGGCCTTCAGGAACGGCTTGCCTGAACTTTGAATATGACGGGGATTGGTGGTAACACCGTCAATACCAAAAGTGTGGTATGCTTCTTTGATTTCATCTAATTTTGCACTGTCTAAAAAATACTTCATATATTAACTCCTTTTATTATTTCCCTATTTTGAAGGCATTGTCTGTATCCCATAAACGGTCATAGGACATGCCTGTTACTTCTTCACATACCTTGATTTCTTCCGGTGTGATCACGGAATCATCTTCACCCTTACGGCGCTGGATCTCCTTATGAACAATGTCAAATTCCTTCTTGGTAACCGGGAATCTGTAGGTAAACAGAACTGTGATGATCATGAAGATGACCTGACCGAAGACAAAGATCAGAGCGATGCCGTGCTGTGTGGCAGCAGACTGACGGGCTCCGGAAGCTGCCAGGACCTCATCGTAACCGGCAATGGCCATTAACAGACCTATCAGTGCTGAAGTCAGACCATTGGCGATCTGACGGGCAAAGGTTGCCATGCCTGAGCAGGTGCTTGGACGGCTGACTGAGGTGATGAGTTCATCAACGTCAGCCATGTCAGCCAGAACGGCATATATCGTTGTTGAAGTACCAGCCATTCCCAGACCAATGACAAACGCCAGAGCCAGTATAATCGTAAAGTTAGCTCCTTCATGGGAGAACAGCAGCATGGCCAGTGTGGCTATGATACGTACCGGGGTACCAATCAGAATCGGTGCCTTTTTTGACGTTTTGGCCATGATCGGGGCAAACAGGATCATTCCCAGAAACTGTGCGACTAACAGCACACCCATCAGAATGGTGAAGTTACCGCCGCCATAGGCATTAAGAACATCGTCGACATAGTAAACTGCCAGACCTGTCAGAAAGTCAGCAGCTCCCTGTCCGAAGATGAAGATGGCAGTTAACAGACGGAAAGAACGGCTCCTGAATACGGTTATTGATTCAATGAAGGCTTCCTTGATAGATGTCTTCTGAACAGGTTTCTGCTTTTCCCAGCTGCCTAAGAAGGTCAGGAATACTGACACAAAGAAAATGAAGGCGAATATCAATGCTACAGTCAGATACTGCTTCGCATTGGTATTATCCTTTATCAGTAAAGTTGGGATCAGACCGGCTATGATGGCACCGAATGATGAGAACATCATGCGGATGGATGTATAGCGGGCTCTTAAGGTATAGTCACTGATCATGTCTGGCAATAAGCTGTTATACGGTACCATGACAAGAGTAGCTCCGGTCGAAAACAGAAGATACATGATGACATAGAAAACATACTGTCCGATCACGGAACCTCCGGCCTTAAACGGTATCCACAAGGCAATGAAAGTAATGGCTGAAGCGATACTGCCGACTAACAGCCAGAAGCGCTTGGCTCCGTATTTTGACCTGGTACGGTCAGCCAGACCACCCATGATCGGGTCATTGACGGCATCCCAGAACTTTCCGATCAGCGGAATGGTTCCGGCCAATGCCGGAGGCATGCCTAAAGCTTTTGTTAAAAAGACCGTGAAGAACGTACTGATAACGACAAAGGCTCCGCCCCCGTAGATATCCGCAAATCCGTAGCTGATTTTTGACCATGCGCGTTCCTCACGCGGTTTCTGTGCATTCATTATTTCAACCCCTCCTGCAACTCTTTATACCACTGTTCCTGTACGGTCTTCTTACGGACAAATACCGGCGGATAGCCAATTGGTGCCTCTATTTCAAAGCTGCCTTTGCCGTATTGCTGACCGCTGAACAGATGAATCCATTCATCATCAGGTAAAACTACCTGACGCTTGTTGGCACCTTCCCTGTAAACAGGAGCTACCAGCATGTCTCTTCCCAACAGATATTCTGTCTTTTCACGGTATGCCCATTCTTCATCGTAATGATAGAAAACAGGTCTCATTACCGGTATGCCTTTCTGTGCGTTTTCCTTTACCAGTGCTTTCAGATAATTCTTAAGCGAGTAATGGATACGGCTCATTCTGGCCATATGCGCTAAGGCTTCATCATCACCGTCAAACTGGAAATCATTTACCGGCTGGTTGCCTTCATGAGTACGCAGCAGTGGTGAGAAGGCATTCATTTCTTCCCAGCGCATTAACAGTTCCCTGCTGCGCTTGATATGCATGACTGTCGTATAGCCACCGGCATCGGAATGGGTCACCCCGAAACCGCTCATGGCCAGAGACAGCGTAGCCGGAATGACGGAAGGCAAACCGTCATCCATGGACCAGTCAACATGCTGGTCACCGGTCCACATCATGGCGGAATGCTTCAGGGTTCCGGTATAACCGGCCCTGGTAAAGAAGAATACTTCCTTTTCCTTACCGCATTCCCTGATGGCTTCCTCATTCATCCTGGCCCATATAGCCGGCCAGTCATTATGGATGGCTGCTGCATCTTCCCCACTGTACAGTACAGCATCAACCGGCAGATATTCTCCGAAATCTGCCATCCAGCCGCTTAAGCCAAAACCTATCATGTTGTTTTTAATTATGCTCTTATACCATTGATAAGCTTCCGGATTGGTAAAGTCGATCATGGCGGCCGGGAAAGTAGTTATCTTTACCAGATAGTCCTTCCCATCTCCAGTCTTAACACAGTATCCCTTAGCTGAAGCTTCCTTATACAGATCTTTTTCCAGAGCCAGAAACGGATTGATATACCCCAGGAAGTGAACTCCCTTTTCCTTCCACTCCCGGATCTTCTTATCCAGCCCCGGATACAGTTCACTGTCCCACTGCCAGTTCCACATTACCTGATAACCGAACCCGGTCCTGCGGCACCCGCACCAGTCCTGCGACCAGATACCGCATACCTTAATGCCGCTGTCTATGGCTTTCTGCAGTTTTTCTTCCAGTATTTCCGTACCGCCCTGCATGGCCAGTATGGCCCCGTCATAGATCCAGTCCGGCAGTTCCTTCTGTCTGCCCAATAATCCTGTCAGCTTCTCCGACAGTTCACCGTAACCTGTTGCTTCTTCGCATATAAAAGAAGGTTTTTCCTGCAGATGCAGAATAATTCTGTCCGGTTTTCTGAAATCAAATTCAGCATAGCGGTGACAGTCTGTATGCACATAAAAACCTCTGGTAGAAACAAAGGTCGGCTGGACATAATATGATTCGTATCGGCGGAACGGCAGTTTGAAATCAGGACGCTTTCCTGATATTTTTTCTCTGATTATCTTATCGGAAATGCGCAAGGCATTCTGATGTTCTGCAACCCATATTCTTACTTTCTGCCCTTTCAGGTCAAACTCAGAATAGGTTTCACCGCAGCCATAGATATGTTCATCCTTTACTGCGGGTATGCTTATCCAGTAACGGTTCCACTCCTGTTTTTCAGCAAGCAGTTCAACATGGACCTTTCCCTGTTTTTCCACAACATTAAGCTTATACACTGAATTGCGGTCATCATGAAAAAGGAGGTTAAAACCATCACTTAACTGTTCAATTCCATCTTTTACAAGTTTTTTCCTTGTATAGATCCTTTGACGATAACGGAAGCTGCCGCGGTTCATCGTGAAGTTATTACGGCCTTTGCCGACAATCAGTTCAGCAGCCTTCCAAACATCTAAAAGCATCGTTTACCCCCAGAATATTATTAATATTACATATAGTCATATTGATTATATCATAGGAAAAAGCGTAATTGTTTCCCTGTTGTAATATTCTGTTTCTTTTCTGTTTGATTGTTCCGCCTTCGCACGGAAAAACAGCCATTACGGCTGCCTGTAATTCCCAATTAATCTATGATGATTTCTGACTTAAGCAGTTCACCGCAGCTGATTGCCTTTCTCAGCAGCATGGCCATGTAGGCATGAAGATCTTCTGCAATTAATGACTTGTAGAAAACCTGATTTGTCAAGTAAATTTCTGCCATCTTTAAGTTTATATTACAAACAAAAAACCAGAAACATGAGTTTCTGATTTTAATATCCTTTACCTTTTTTTAGAGTTACAGTTCATAAAACAACACATCAATTAAGAAAGGAAGTTGTTTTTCCCAGGTTACTTCAGAATGAATGCCGCTGGGAACGATTCTGCTTTCAAGAAGTACTCTTTTTTCCTGCAGCAGATATACCATGTCTCTGAAATCTTTTTCCGCTCGGCTGTCAAACAGTTCTTTTTCACCGTAATCAATATACAGAACGGTATCCTTCTCTATAGTTGCTGATCTGATTATTTCCTTAACATTCTCAAAGGAAAAATACACGGCAGGAGATACTGCAGCTCCCCTTGAAAAGTACTGGTTATATTCCAAAACGGCGTATAAAGTCATCAGGCCGCCCATAGAACTGCCGCCAATAAAAGTATGCTTTCTGTCAGGGATGGTCGGATATTTTTTATCGATCAGAGACTTAAACTCATTTACCATCCAGTCCATGGTTATACTCCCTCTTCCTTTAATACTGCCAATCATGGGATCTTCAAAGGAGAAAGGACTGTATTCGGAAAACCTTCCGCCAAGGCGGTAGGATTCCTTATGAAAGTTACAGGCTACGGAAGCCACGATCAAAGGAGTATCATGCTCATCCAGATATTTCTTCATTCCCCAACTCTTGCCAAAAGAGGCTGTTTCATCAAAGAAAAGATTATGCCCGTCAAACATGTAAAGGACAGGATAACGTTCTTCAGGATGATCCTTAAAACGGTCCGGAACGTAAATATATGCTGTTCTTTCTTCATCTTCCGTCAGCTGCGGGATAGTAAGCTTAAATATATCAACCATATTGTCAATCCTCTGCGTATCCTATTCTCTATAATTGATAAACTTTCTGAATTTCTCTTCACTGGTATTGATGATCAGATCTTCATCAAAGCCAAACTCATCCAGCAAAGCCAAAGCGGTATCAAAATCACCGATCTGGCTGGGATCATGAGCATCTGAACCGACAAATATATTGACTCGGTACTTCATGCATAAATCCAGATAGGTCCGGATGTTTTCCAGAGTTCCCTTCCTCCATGGATGCTTTACATGACTGTTATTTACTTCCAGGGCAACTCCATATTCCTTAGCAGCCAGAACAAGTCTTTCATAGTCCAAAGGAAAGTAACCATCATCAGGATGAGAAACAAAGAATGTCTTGGGATTCTGCAGGCACTTTATCAGATTGTCTGTGTTCTTTTCGATTCCCTGATTCTCATAACGGGTCCCGTGAATTCCGACAATGCAGTAATCAAGCATGGCAAGGTATAAGCCCTCCAAGGTCATTGAACCGTCGTTTTCCACATTGTTTTCAATGCCATAATAGATATTGACCCCATAGAGAGTACGCGGTATGGCATGCATGTTGCCGAAAGACGGTACAAACTGAGACAGATCATTGGGATAGGCATGATCACTGATACCAAGACCCGATAAGCCTTTCTCCTTTGCCCCAAGGGCATTTTCCCTGACGGTACCGTAGGCGTGTCCGGAAGCTATGGTATGAGTATGCAGGTCAATAACAGGTTTCTGTATCATTATTTCACCTCATGAAATACTTTATGTATGAAGGCCAGGATACAGGGATGCTGCTCCTTACGGGTGGAACGTGATTTTATGTTAGGCATCTGGGCATGGAAGAAATCCTTAAACTCATGATACTCTACATCACATCCTTCTTCCTTAAGCCTGACATACATCATTCTTGCCTCATCTCTTAAGCTTTCCCTGTCTGAAGCATCCAGATAGACCGGCGGATAACCGCTGAGATCTCCGCATAAAGGAGAAAGATACGGATGATCTACCGGAAGATCTCCCTGATAAACAGCCAGAACGGCTTCATTAATGCCGAAGATGATTCCGAAGTCAGTCTTACAGGCATTCTCATAATAACTGTAAGGATAGTGAACAAACTGCACGACCGGTGAATCAGAAACAATTCCCCCAGGGAAAGGCAGGCCATCATCTCTCAGCTTATGAGGCAGGCCTAATACCAGATTTCCTCCGGCTGATTCACCCATCAGAATGATATTCTCAGGAGAATAGTGTTCAAGAAGATATTTATAGCCGTCTTCACAGTCCGTTATCGAATCGATGCACTGATTATCAGGCGCCAGACGGTAATCTGTTGAGTACACATTATATCCCCAGTTATTCACAACATAGGCAAGGAAGGAAAATGCCATCTTCGTACAGCCATTGATGAATCCCCCGCCGTGAATATGATAAAGTATCTTATCCTCTGGATTACCTTCCTTACTGATACGCCAGCCGGAAGTATGAGGCAGATCGATCTTCTCAACCTTCAATCCTTTTTTCAGTTTCTCATCAGCAGTAAGGCAGTCACGGTCCATGTTACGGTTTCTCTGACGCCATTTTTCATAATCTTCTTCTGTAGCTATCATCCTTCCGGGATGGTTATGCTTCTTAATGTATTTTTTAGCGTTTCTGATTGCTAAGTAAAGTTTCAGTCTCATAATTGTCTGTGTCCTGATTTAATATTTCTTTGAGAGTAACTGGTCACACTCTTCTCTGCTGATCTCACCGTTATTGTAGCGGATCATGATATCAACATCCTTATCATTAAGGTTGTAGAAGAGGTTACAGATATATAGCAGAACATAGCCGATGATTGGCAATCCTGCTGTAATGAACCATAAGGCCTTAATGGCACCTTCTGGCTGAGTAATACCCATTTCTACTAACTCCTTGAAGCTTTCCGCCTGTACTGTCTGCCATCCTGCTGCAGCCAGAATCGTTAAGGCAATTGAACCCGGGAAGGCATTGGAAAAGATCTGGGCAAAAGTAGAAAGAGAAGCCTGGATGCCGGTAATATCCTTGCCGGTCTTATACTTGCCGTATTCAATAACCTGCGGCTTCATGAAGTTCTCACAACCGCCGGCAATGGATTTAGGTATCTGCAGCAAACACTGCATGACTATATATAATGCAATGTTCTTGTGTCCCATGATATAAACCAGGACGGCTATCGCAATGGCAATCGGAGTAAAGGTCATGTAGATTTTGTGACGGTCATGTTTCTCATATATTTTCGGCAGAATCAGCATCATGATAAATCCCAGAATAGTTCCGACCATGCCCTGGATGGTAATGACAAGTTCATTTCCAAACAGATAATACGCACCTATGATGCCTATGGCATCAGTTGTTGACAACATGGTCTGAAGCATCTTGCCACCATAGAAGGCCAGAAGATTTCTGTTATGCAGGGCATCCAGAAGTGACTGGAAGAATGATGACTTCTCATCAGTAACGTTTTGGTTGCTCTCATCCTTACCGGTATAGGCATGTTCCTTTACCTGAGTTATCATCGGTATCAGAAGCACTATTGCCAGAGAAACGAAGATAAACGCTATTGTTCTGAATGACAGGCCTACTTTACTGCTGGCAAGAACACTGGCTAAGGCACTGATCGGCATCATGATGACAAACAGGGTAATCATGCCTTTCATGATCAGCTGATCACGTTCATGGGAATTACTGGTAAGAGTAGTCTGCATGGAAGTCATGGCGATGTCCATGAAGCTGTAACCAATATCCGCAATCAGATAGAAGAAACCAACCCAGGCAATCTTTGCAGTTGTGCTTAATGACAGCGGCATGCAGTAAAGACCGATAATTCCAATAGGCATGATCGGCCATATTAACTTGTACCATGGCAGAAATCTTCCTTCTCCTACGATCTTCTTAAGCTTTGGATTCTTCTCAGGACGGTAGCGGTCAATGATCCAGCCAAATAACAGGTCATCGACACCGTCTATGATCTTCATTACCAGAAGCAAAGCGGCTGATACCTCCGGTTTTATGCCGGAGAGCAGAAGATAAGTGGTCAGGAATGTCCCCATCATACCGCTCATGGTATATGGAGAAATCAAGCCAAGATAGTAGCTGAATCGCTCCTTGGCTGTAGTCTGCCAGTCAGGATGCTGCTATTTCTTTTCCTTTTTCATATTTCCTCTTTTCTGTTGGCCCTCTGTGTTTACCTAGAAGCGCCTATTATAAAAACGTATCTTTAACACATCCTATTATTCTGCCAACTATGCTATATGATTATTATAAAATAAGACAGCTGATGCTGTCTTTCTAACGTTTTACAAGAAATTATTATTTTTTTACTTTTAATGCTTATTCAGCCTGCGATATCTCTCCGGTGTTGTCTTAAATTCCCTTTTAAAAAACGTGATGAAAGAACTGACATTGGGGAACCCGGAATCCATCGCAATATCGGAAATACTTTTATCTGACTCCATCAGATACCTGGCCGCTGTATTGGCGCGGCATCTGTTGAGGTATTCCACAAAGGTAAAGCCGGTATACTGATGGAAAATACGTGAAAAATAAGAAGTGTTATAGCCGGTCAGTTCTGTTATATCTTCCAGTTTCAGTTCTTCTGTACAGTGGTTTTCAATGTATTGAAGAGCCAGTTTTAAACTGTCATTAACTTTACCGGACGGTCCAAAACCGCTGCGGTCTGAGCTATGGCGTGATAAAAGACAGTAGCATAGTTTCAGGCAGAGACTGTTAATAAGCATTTCATAATAAGGAGGCTTACGCTCATAGTTGTTCATCATTTCCAGCATGATTGACTTCATTTCCTGGCCTTCAGCACTGTTTATATGCTCCTGAAAGGCCGGAATCTCATAATTGGCGTAGTTCAGAACGCTTTTATTGATCTGAATGGTCAGCACTTCAGCCCTGGTTTCTTCCAGTGTTGTCCCTTCGCTGCAGCAGCCGGAATGAATGATGTTACTGTCTACAACGACTATCTCACCCTGGGAAACCTTATAATTAGTGCCGTTAATAATATAATTGACGTTCCCGTTCAGCACGCAGTCAATTTCGATTTCTTCATGCCAGTGTGGTTGCAGTCTTCCTCTGAACATGGATATTTCACTGTCGTGAATTATGCGTATGGGCGTATCTTTAATGTACTGTACTTCTTCTTTAATAGGATCCATGTAATTGCTCTTTTTTTACTTAAATTCTTTATTTTCTTATAAAGATTATATCATCATCTGTTCTGATAAAAACAGACATAAATATCGATAATACGGTTCATTAACGAATCATTCTTGAGATCCTTGTCTTTCTTAGACATCACGTAGTAGTAATCACTTCTGCTGATCGCTGGCAGTTCTTTATTATCTTTAATGGTTTCTAATATGAACCTCAGACTGTAGTTCAACTCTTGCCTCAGTTCGCTGATTACTGCTGCGATTTCTTCTTTTCTGACTTCTCTCTTTCCGTAACCAAGGCATCTATTTTTTTTAAGTATTCGTTCACGATGGTAAGCCTCAGGTTCTCTTCCTTCAAGGCTTTCAGTTCTGCTTCGTACTCCTCGATTGTCTTCTGTTTCTTCCTTGCCATGCCTGCCACGTTTCCTTTCAACTACAGTATACCCGTTTTCCCTATAAGATTTAATCCAGGCATGCAGTAATCCGGCTGTTGGAAGGCCTAATTCAATAGAAACAGATAATATTGATTCTTTTCCTAATAAAGCTCTTTTAACAGCTGCTTCTTTAAACGCTAGAGAATAATATTTATTCTTATCATGTTTTACTATCTCTGGTCCATGTTTATCAATTAAACGAAATATGTATCCTGCATTTGAATGACCGATACTAAATCTTTTGGCTATTCTTTTTTCTCCCCATCCTTCTTCTTTCCATAATCTGTAAATTTCTAATTTTTCTTCATAAGCTAATTTCATAAGAAAAACCCCTCCATTAGGTTTTTGTCCTAATTTCGGGGTTCAGTTCATTACAACCTCTTACTCTTCATATATTAATTCTTACCCATCATTTTGCCGATGCCTCTGATGAAATGTCCGTTGGCCATTTCAATAAGACCTTCGGCAACATTATCATTCATCGAACCATTGGAACTGATAATGGTTGCTCTTAGCGGACAGTCAGTTGCGGCGGTAAGCATCATCTTGTAGGATGGATTATCAAGTGTTCTTTCTTCCTTCGCAAACGGCTTGGAAATGATGGCTTTGGTGACCAGATATTCAATTCTCATCACCAGTGAACTGTCCTTCATTTCCAGACAGGAATTATCCAGAGTGAACGAACCTTTACGCGGTTCTTCATTGTCCTTTATCCTGCTGCCAAGCAGTTTCTCCAGATCACTGCGTGCTGGTAAACCTCTGACAGTGTCATACCAGCTGCCTTTATACTCCTCAAACAGTCCCGTTTCTCCTTCAACGGCATAGTCAAGCGAAGTGGCAATGTTACGGCTGTTGGAACCAATTTCGATCCTATAGTTCCCACCGGCTTTTCTGAAGCCGTTTTTGTATACTTCAAAGAAACTGTCTGTGATCTTAAAAGAAACTGTAACGGTCTCACCAGGTTCCAGGCAGACCTTTCTAAACTCCTTAAGTTCTCTGACGCATCTGAACAGCTGATCTTCAGGTGACACATACAGCTGTACGGTTTCACTGCCGCGTCTTTTTCCGCTGTTGGTTATGTCTACACTGACGGTATCATCGGTCAGTTTCATGTTGCCATAGGTAAAATCGGTGTAAGACAGACCGTAGCCAAACGGATACCTCACTTTCATACCGGCTTTGTCATAATAACGGTATCCTACATATATGCTTTCACGGTATTCAGGATTTCTGTGGCCAAAGGTTTCACGGGAGACTACATCGTCATAGCCTAACGGCCAGCTTTCTGCCAGTCTGCCAGATGGTTCATAAGTCCCTTCAAGAACATCAATCGTAGCCTGAGTACCGCTCTGACCCGGCAAACCCATGTAGAGAATGCCCTTCACCTTATCAGCCCATGGTATATGCATGGCAGAACCGCCATATAACACTACAACAACGTTCTCATTTACCTTGCAGATTTCATCTATAAGGGTGTTGTGTCCCTGCGGCAGGTTCATGTGTTCTCTGTCAAAGGCTTCTGATTCATAAGCTTCAGGCAGACCAAGGAACAGTACTGCAGTTGAGACATTTTCAGCCAGCTTTACGGCTTCATTCAGATTGGTGATGTTCCCCATATTGTCAACGCCTTCAGTGTAAGGAACGTCACTCCAGATATCTGTTATCTGCTGCAGTTCAGTCGGATTGATATGACTGGAACCGGAGCCCTGATATCTGAGTTCTTTTGCCATGTGACCGATAATGCCGATGTCCTTTTTATTTAAAGGCAGAACACCCTCGTTTTTTAATAATACAGCCCCTTCACGGGCAATTTTCAGTGCCAGTTCCTGATGTTTCTTCCAGTCAGCTTCACCAGGATGCTCTTCAACTTTTCTGTCTATCAGACGTAAAAGGCGTCTTACACTCTCATTTATGAATCTCTCATCAAGTGAACCGTCTTTTACAGCCTTAAGGACTTTATTCTCCATGTATGCGGAACCTCCGGGCATGTTGAGGTCACAGCCGGCTTTAAATCCCTTAATACGGTCAGCCATCGCACCCCAGTCAGTCATGACCAGGCCGTCAAAGCCCCATTCATCACGTAATATGTCTGTCAGCAGTTTCCTGTTATCGCTGGAATATGTTCCGTTGATCTGATTATATGAACACATTACCGTGGATGGATGACTTTCCTTAACTGCTATTTCAAAAGGTTTCAGATATATTTCACGCAGAGCTCTTTCATCAACGATACTGTTGCCGTTCTGTCTCTTATATTCCTGATTGTTACAGGCAAAATGCTTCAGTGAAGTTCCAACGCCCCTGTTCTCCGCTCCGCGGATAAAGGAAGCTGCCATTCTGCCGGCTAAAACAGGATCTTCGGACATATACTCAAAGTTTCTGCCGCCCAAAGGATTTCTCTTGATATTGGCACCAGGACCCAGGACAATGGAAACACCGTATTCCCTGGCTTCCTCAGCAATGGCTTCACCTTCCTGCCTTAACAGTTCCGGATCCCAGGTGGCACAGCTGGTTACAGCTGTTGGAAAACAGGTGGCCGGTAATGATTCATTTAAACCCAGGTTATCCTGAGTGTTCTTCTGACATCTTAAGCCATGAGGACCATCTGTCATCATGATGCTTTCAATGCCATGTGCCGGATACTCTTTGGTATGCCACATGTCCTTACCGGTACAGAAAGCTATCTTCTCCTCCAAAGTCATCTCCTGAATTATTTTTTCAATGTCCATCATATATCTGTACTCCTAACATATTCATGCATTCCCGGACCAACGGTGAATTCCTTTTCATCCGGAAGTCTGACCTCTGCCACAGTGTTGGCCGGTATTTCAAATACATATCTTACTTTATTTTCTTCTCTGGTCCACTCACTGCTGATTGGACCATAAACACTCTCATAGCTGGCTTTGGCGCTGGTAACATGACCGCCGGGTACCGGCTTCAGCAGGAAGCTGTTTTCACCACTGACGTTGATACCGCACATGTCTGCCATTAGCCATTCGACCATAGCACCCTTGGAATAATGGTTCAGCGAGGCGATCCCTGCCTGGGAATGCGTACCTTCCCAGCCTTCCCATATCGTGGTAGTGCTGTTTTTAGCCATGAACAGCCAACCCGGCATTTCTTCATTTTCCAGTAAGCGGTATGCCGCTTCGACATCCTGTTCTTCCAGGACCTTCAGAATGAACGGGGTAGAAAGGAATCCTGTTCCCAATCTCCAGCCATAATTATCCAGAGCCTTTATCAGTCTTTTTTTCGCAAATTCAGCCTGTTTTTCAGTAAGCAGATTCATATACAGAGGTCTGACCAGTTTAGCCTGACGGTCTGTATCCAGTGTAAATTCAGGGGTTGATACCATTTCCTGATATGCCTTTTTAGTCCTTTCGGATCTTTCACGGAACAGTTTTTCCTCCTTTTCTCTGCCGTATCGATGACAGATATCAGCGATCAGAGACAGGATCCAGGCTGTATAAGCTGTAGATTCCTCCGGATGCGGCTGGGCAAAATCATACCAGACAAAGGCCTTAACATCATTCGGTTCAGCCCATTCACCATACGACTGGCCGCAGTTTACTGCATTTTTCTTCCCTTCGGCCGAAAGCTTAAGAGGTTTTGCATATGGTCCGCCCCACTTGCCGATACGGCTGACCATGAAGTGACCGTAACGGATGATATTATCCAGATTGTCCTTCATAAGTCTGTCGTCACCGTATTTCTGCCAGTAACGGTAAGGAATCAGTACCCCGGCATCAGCCCAGCCTACTGAACCGTTCATTACCCACATGAACCAGTCCTCGTTGGAGAACGGTACGATCTGAGCCAGTCTGCCGTTTGCCCACTGTCTGTCAAAAAGGTCATTAATGTGCTTGCGGGCAAAGGTGGCATAATTTACCAGATAGCTGGCTGTATTGAAGAATATCTGTGAATCACCGGTCCAGCCCATTCTTTCCCTGGTCGGACAGTCGGTTGGAATGTCGATATGATTACCTTTCAGCGATCTTAACGTATTTTCATAGAATATATTGATCAGTTCACTGGAACAGTGGAAACAGGCCGTTTCTTCCATGGCAGTATACAGAGCGATACCTCTTATCATGTCACACTCCACATCAATGTCCGCATCTACGGAAATGTAACGGAAACCGCCAAAATAGTATTTTGACTTATATTCATTTATTCCTTCCCTGCAGATGATGGTGATCTGCTGCAGAGGAGAAAGTTTTCCCTTATGTCTGCACTGAATGTTTTTCAGTGTAACGTCATTGTTATCATCGAGCATTTCACCCATGACCAGATTTACTTCAGTCCCTCTGGCTGCTCTGAGGCTGAGTGAAATATAACCTGCTATGTTATAAGGCAGCCTGAACACCTGCTTTCCGGTCGCCGACATGAATTTTTCGGCAGGAGTGAACACTTCCATTTCCCTGACAGGATAGTTGTCAGAACTCTGCAGATTGGCTTTGAAAGGTACCGGTCTGGCCTTACCACGGTAAGAAGGAACGAGATTGAAATCAACTTTCTCACCGTCTTTCAGGTCGGCAAATCTGATTGGGCCGTCATTGCTCCAGTCAAAGGAGGAATCAGAACAGATAACTGTAACTCTGCCGCTTTCATCTGTAAGTTCAAGCTGGACATAAAGTCTGGTTATCTTACCGTACGTATTAGTTCTTCCCTTGGCTCCAATTGATCCTCTGTACCAGCCATCAGCCAGTTCAGCTGTAAGTACATTATCCTCGCTGATCAACCCGGTAACATCGTAAGTCTGATATTGGATCCTCTTACGGTAATCCGTAAAACCTGGAGTCAGAATACTGTCAGAAACTCTTACACCATTCAGTTTCAGTTCATATAAACCGCACGCACTGGCATAAATCCTGGCCTTTACGGTCCTGTCAGCTTTGAACTGCCTGCGGAAACAGTCGACAGGATACCTGTCCTTTCCATTGGCGGTGTAGTCACCGCTGATCCACTGGGCAACGAAATCTGCCTGATTCAGTAAACCCATCTCAAAGTGAGTTTCCGAGAAGTCAGAATAATTGCCCTTATCATCAAAGATCCTTACTGCCCAGCTGACCTGATCGCGGCTGTGCAGCTGTTCGATCATGTCATAGTGCATGGTATCTGTTTCTTTTCTGATAACCGGAAGTGTCTCTCCGTTTATTGTCAGGTACAGTTCAAACCCTTTCTGTTTTTCCACATCTTCATCTATCCAGCTCAGACGCGGATTTGGATTTCCCAGTCCCAGCGGTTCGATCATGTACTCAGTTCTTAAGTCTTTTACCTTCATGTTAAATACCTCCTGATCCTATTCAGCATCAACAGGTTTTCTGGCCAGTATCTCCTTCTGCATTTCAGGCAGCTTTTCCTCAATGTTAAGGAAGTAGAGAATGATTATTGTCAATACACATTGGATGATTGGAACAATATATCTGATGAAATAAAGCCAGTTTATTACGCCTGCTGCCTGATTGACACCAGCTGCAGCCTGATAGCCATAATAGCTCAGACCGGTTTCGTAAACACCGGAAAAGGCGCCGGAAACAATGGTACTGAGAGCACCGGTAATGGCTAAGGCAACTGTTCCCTCCGGACGGAAATTGTACTTGTATTCAACCTCATCGTTGGCTGAATATATCAGAGCATTCAGAATGTAGACATTAGCTAATGTTCCAACATTGTAAATAAAATATGAAATGGTTGCCATGATGAAATTATTCTTAACAAATAAGCCCAGTACACAGCCAATGATCGAAATTACTGAAAACAGTATCGTGGTCTTTCTGATGGTCAGTTTCTTACTGAGCGGATAAATCACCAGAACTCCTATTCCCATCGGCAAACCGGAAGCGATGGTATAAAACAGGTTATAGTTATTGGCCGCATCGGCGCCAAGAATAATGGTACAGAAGTTAGTGTTGAGATTGTAACCCTGTAAATTACTGACAATGGTATTAAGTGTTCCCAGCAGGAATGCCAGTACCCAGTAATGACATCTGAAAAGAGCCTTAACCTTCTCCATGAAGTGAATATCTTCTCTGTTGGTGATGGAGCCCTCTATTTCATCAGCCTCTATGGTTACACGTTCATAGGTGTAGAAATAATTAATGATTGAAAGCGGAACTGTAATAAGGCACATGATACCGATCAGAAGGATCCAGTTACCTTTCGGGTGTCCATGCAGCATGGTATAGTAAAGAACTGATCCGACAATCAGGGTAACAGCCGTTCCAACCAGAAGATAAGCGGAAACACGGTCAAACAGATTGATCTGATTGCGGTCTTCCTGTTTACGTGTTGCCAGTGTCAGCATATTTGTTCTCAGATTTACCATCGTCATGCCGATGCCGTTATAGAGGAAGTTAAAAACATATACCCATATCAGCTTGCCCATATTTCCGATTTCCGGTATTTCAAACATGAAGAATGCGGAAACGGCACAGATCAGCTGACCGGTCAGAATGAATGGTCTGATCTTTCCCTGTCTGGATTCGCTGTGCTCTACGGCATAAGCAACCAGTAAGCCGGCTATCATGGAAATGATCTTGGTTGCCCAGGACATAACCAGATAGGTACCAACGCCAAAGATCTCGTCAATGTAGAAAATCTCAGTGTAGTAAAGTTCAGCCAGCTGGTTAACAACAGCAATTAAGGCCAGCATGCCGAAAGGACCGACGATGTAGCCCAGTATCTTTTCCCTGAGACTCATTTCCGGAGTCTGTACCTTTGAATCCATAAAAGATTTCTCAAAAATGGTATTATTTAGTAACTTTGCTTTCATATAATTACCTCATTATCTATGATTATATTAACTAAAAATGCTTCGTTATTTCTTGCATATATGTTTGATTTATGATATTTTTGTCTTGTTATGAAAACGCTTACTTACGATATAAAATATCTTTGCCAGAAAATGTCTGATATGTCCGGATTACCCATCAGGATCATTTACAATAACGGCACAAAAATCATGTACAGCACCAGCGAACTGATTGCCGATCCAATGGAGCTGTGCCGTGATAAACTCTTCAGCAAGAAAGAACACGTTTCCTATTATATAACTGAGCATTTCAGATACTACGGCATCATAAACGGTCCCGATTACCGCATCATTGCCGGACCATCTTCAGCTGGCATGCCATCTGAACAGGAACTTCACGATCTGGCCTTTGAACTGAATGTGTCATCAAAAGACTACAAGGTATTCAGCGATGCTCTTAAGGCCATTGTACCAATGCCTCTTGACAGCATTTTGCAGATGATGTGTACGCTTAATCACGTAATCAATCATGAAAATCTGAATATATCTGATCTGCAGATCCATGATGTGATTTCAACTACCCCTTATAACTACGGACAGCTGATTCATGAATCAGACATCTACAAAAACTATAATATCGAGCAGCAGATCACTTCCATAATTTCCTCCGGCGATACAGGAATGCTGGACAGATGGGTAACGGAAGCTCCAACTGTCAGAGCCGGTACCATGGCCAACAGTTTCATCAGGCAAAGTAAAAACACCCTGATCGTAAGTGCCGCCCTGTTTTCAAGAACAGCCATAAATGCAGGCGTCAGCATCGAAGATGCCTTCAGAATGAGTGATTCTTTCATACAGCAGTGCGAAAACGCTCAGAGCATTGATGAAATAAACTATCTGACATATCGCATGGTATATGATTTTACAGCAGAGGTTGGGCGTGTGAAAAGACTTACCGATAATTCGTCTCTGAGATCTTCAGTATACTATTACGTGCTGCATCATATTTCCGATCCCATCACGGTTTCTGAGCTGGCTGACCACCTGTACATGTCGAGAAGCCATCTTTCTACGGTGTTTAAAAAGACATATGGTCTGGATCTCAATAAATATATTCATCAGATAAAAATCGATAAAGCTGAGGATCTGTTAAAAGACCGTTCCAAAACCATAACTCAGATCAGCGGATATCTAGGTTACTCTTCCAGTTCTCATTTCTGCAGAGTATTCAAGCAGATAACCGGCATTACGCCAAATGAATTCCGCAGGATACAATAAACTATCCAGCAATATATCTTGGAATGTTTGTTTATACAAAATGTAAGATATGATAAAATCTAAATATGTAGAGGTTAAGCAGATGAAGAAGGAAATTATTACCCTGGAAAAGATTACTTATAAGAATTACATAAAAGTACTTTTTGATTTAAACGTAAACAGGAAACAGAAAGAATTCGTGGCATCAAATCTGTGCTCTTTAGCAGAAGCTTATGTTGCTCTGACTAACGGTTATACTCCTTATCCTTTCGCCATATGCCGTAATGGTAAGCCTGTCGGATTTCTGATGATTGGATCTGGGTATCCGGAAGAAGAAAAAGAAGAAGGAGATCCGGATTTCATTTTTGACAATTACTGTATCTGGAGATTAATGATTGATAAAAGATATCAGGGCAGAGGGTACGGAAGAAAAGCAATGGAACTGGCTCTGGAGTTCATTCGAACCTGGCCAAGCGGTAAAAAGAAGTATTGCTGGCTGAGTTATGAGCCTGAAAACGAATGGGCAAAAGAGTTATATGCTTCATTTGGATTTGTTGAACAGCCTCAGTACTTCTATGGTAAACCGGGAGAAGAGATGCCTGCTCTCTTAGAATTGTAATTGTAAGACCCTTTTATGGGTCTTTTATTTCCTTCTGCTGTTATAATACTTTTTTACACAAACCCTTATATCAAAAAAAGCACTTATTTTCTGAGTTTTTGATGGTTCCCTATTGTCAGTCTCACTTTTTACACCCAGTCCTCACATTGACAGATTTGAATTTGTTATTATCAACAAACATGAATAATAAAGTATATTTCTTTATCCATTAAAAAAGCCGGTCTCATAAACCGACTTTTTCTTATATTATTTGATAGTTATTTACCGGATATTGTTGCTGATATTGAACAGATGTTCAGCAACTTTATCCAGATCACCTGACAGCTGCAGAAACTGGCTGCCGGCAACATTATCACATTTGCCGGAATCCATTCGATCAATGTTGTTGGAAAACATCTGTCTGGCGAGGTCAGCAACTACGTCTCTGTTGACCCGGGCTTTTTCCAGCTCCAGACGGTCAGGTGTGTCATAGACTTTCATTACGTGTTTATACAGATCATTGATCGTATTGGCCACAACATTTATCTCATGTACGGCTTCCGGAGAGAAGCTCTTTTTTTCTGTCTGCAGTACTCTGGCATATCTGACGATCTTTCCACTGTAGGAGCTTACTCTGTCAAGATCGTTAATAACTCCATATGATGAGGAAAGGAATTCATGGTCCTTGACACTCAGTACTTTTCGGGACAGTCTTGATACAGCCAGAGACAGGTTTCTGTTAAGGTATTCAAGCTGCTGCTCTCTTTCTTCAAATGATTCACTTTCTGAGAAATCCTGGGTGGTCACTTCACGGATGGAAGTGTTGAAATTGTTAATGGCGATGTCTGCCATGTTAACCAATTCCTTTTTAATCTGGACAACCGCAATAGTAGGGGTTGATAACATGTTCTCATCAAAGTAATACAGTCTGTTCTTTCTCTTTTCCTTTTCATCGTCAGGAATTGATTTCTCAACAAAACTGACCAGCGCCTGAGTAAGAGGTAAGGCAATTATTACTGATCCGATATTAAAGATGGTATGGAACATTGACAGCTGTGTCTGAGGCAGTCCTTTGAACATATTCGCAAAGAAAATACCTACCGAAGCACTGCCGCCACTGAAGGTTTTGATTATCATATCAAATACCGCTAACAATACTACACCGGCAATGTTGAAGATAAGCTGGATGAGTGAAGCCCTGCGGGCATTGATACCGCTTTTGACGGCAGCCATCCAACCAGTAATACAGGTACCGACATTGGCACCAAGGGTGATATAGATACCCTGCTCAATGTTAATAAGACCGGATACGATCATGGTTATGGCCAGTGAGGTAATGGCTGATGAACTCTGTACCAGAGCGGTAACCAGAGCACCGACAACTATCATGGCTATTGTTGATTTAATGGAAGCCAGGAAAGCTTTAAGGGAATCCATCTGGGCAAAACCTTCCATGGAAGATGACATCATGGTCAGCCCGGAGAAAACCAGGCCAAAGCCGATCAGAATGCCGCCAACTTTCTTGGTTGATTCCTTTTTAGCAAATATATTCAGGATGGCACCGACACCGGCTAAAGAAGCAAATATAGTTGCGGTGGATATTGAACCCTGGGAAAACATACCCAGAGATACCATCTGTGCTGTCAGAGTTGTACCGATTTCACTGCCGAAGATAATGCAGGCGGCCTGTTTCAGCGTAATCAGACCGGCACTGACAAAACCGATGACCATTACGGTAGTGGCACTTGACGACTGAATGGCAGCTGTTGTTAAAGCTCCAACCATGACACAGGCTATTTTATTATCAGAGATCCTGGAAAACAGACCTTTCATTTTATCTGAACTGACGGCCTGAAGATTTTCACTTAATACTTCACAGGCAAAGATAAAGGTACCTATACCGGAAAGCAGTTTCAACAGGCTGTTGATAATTTCACTCTGATCCATAGACTTCCCCCCTTTCTTAAGGGTTGTTTTTTCAAAAACACTTCAAAAGAAAATATAACATAAATATAGCAAAACAGACAGTGTCTTCTTTAATAAATAATAGTAAGACATTTCTGTTCTTATCTCAATTTCGTCCCAAAAGAAAAAAGATTCCTTTCAGAATCCCTGATTTTACAATTATTCTACTGAACGATATAGTTTATTCCCTCAATATTGCTCAGTTCCTTTTTGAGCCTGTCAAAATCATTCTTCGTCGTGGTCGTTACTTCCAGTCCAACATTGCCGACGATTCCGCTTTTAGCGGGAATCGTATCAATGTAGACATCATCACTGAGAAGGTCATAGAGCTTGTTTACTATTGACTGGATAATGTCAACGTCGCTGACTTCAATATAAAATCTCATGTAACGCAGACGGTTATGCTCTATCTTCGTAAACAAGGTAGCATTGACAACGCAGATGAGAGTTGTGATTACACTGCCGGTATAGAACCCATAACCGAGAGCGATGCCAGTTATTGCAGTTACCCACATCCCGGCAGCTGTCGTAAGTCCGACTATGGAACTGTCGCTTTTTACCAGAATGGTGCCAGCACCGAGAAAACCGATGCCCGATACAACCGAAGCCGGGATCCTGAACACATCGCCGCTTAAACCCAAAATTCTTGAAACATACAGGCTGCATAGTGATGTCAGAGCACCGCCCATGCATACGAAAATATGTGTACGTAATCCCGCAGCACTTCCATACATACCACGTTCATTTCCGATAATACCGCCGGCAATTACCGCCAAAATTATTCTCAGCAAGACGCTGAGCCAATTAAACTCATGAATAAAGCTGATAAAAGAACGAATGCTTTCCATATTATCATCCTCCAAGTAACTCAATCAGCACGATAATGTTTTTTTGTTCCTTTGATTATTATACAGTAAAAATCCTCACAAAGACATACTCAAGATAAGGTGAAAGTGATTAGAGCCATATAAGGAAACAATTTTGATTTATCGATATTATTATAACATGCGAAACAACAAAAAGAGGTCTATGACCTCTGTGTTTGTTATTGGTGGAGCATAGGGGTTGTCTGAAAAACGGGATTTCAGGCCTATTTTTGCCTTATTTTAGGCGCTTTTTCTAATATATAGAGTTTAGGCCCACTTTTCTGGCCCACTCATTTCCTCCCATTTCAAGCTAAAGAAGATAAATCTCTGATACCACTCGTAAAAATTTTTATTGTAACTTTTTTACAGGTACAAGTTCTATATATCCTCGTTCTCCAATAGGTTCAAGCTGAATTCTGGGAT
>JAFRAB010000022.1 GCA_017405675.1 Erysipelotrichaceae bacterium | reverse complement strand
TAAGGTATAAATTTGCACCATCAATATGTTTCTGGATTATTATTAGATTGCTGTCTTAAGAGTATCAATAAGATTCTGCAGAGACAGGTATTCAGGGTATTCCTTCATTCCTCTTCTGATCCATTCATCTGTATAGCCATAGATAGTTCCGGCTAACATCGCCCTGGCATAGGCTTCTTTTTCACTATGGGATAGTTTGGGACCGCATGAATTAAAAATCAGATCTCTTATGACATATGAAGCATTTGATCTGTAAATCAGTCGGATGATTTTTTCGTTTCTTTTCAGACGTGGAAAAAGTTCGTTCCAGAAATCCTGAGGGTCACTACTGATGGCTGATTTTTCCCGCCACCAGTTTTCCAGGTCTTTAGACAGGTAGTCAGTCAGGATGTCAGATATGTAGTCATAATTTCGATAAAAGGATATACGGGATACACCTGCTTTTTCACATAACTCAGAGACGGATATGTCACTGAGTTTTTTGTTCTCCATGAGTATTAATAAAGCTTCCGTGAGAGAGGCAATTACAAGCTGATGTGCGCTGTTCTGTTTTTCCATTGATACAAACTCCTTTGTCTGTCGCTATTTTCAAGCAAATAGTTGATAAGGCCAAAAAAATGGACAGTGGCAGATGAACACAACAGTTAGTATATAGTCATCGAGTGGAGGAAGACTATATGATAACCAAACAGGAACTGTACTCAATGTCACCAATTGAAATCGAAATGATCCATTCCTATATAAACCAGCTATATAAGGAAAGAATCACAATGGAAACCGAGAACTATGATAACCTTGTGGGTGAAGTCACGGAATGTCCACACTGTCATAGTAAACACATAGTTAAGAATGGTTTTAATCCCAAGAACCGTCAGAAGTATCTGTGTAAGAACTGCCACCGAGTATTTCTTCCAACCACCAAGACACTGTTTCAACACTCAAAAGTAGGCTTTGCGGACTGGATGTTATTCATAGCAGGAGAATTGAATGGATTAACACTTGAACAGCAGTCTGTAGCTACAGGATTAACGGTAACGACCTGTTTCAGCATGAGACACAAACTGTATTCGGCAGTTAGTCATATTCAGGAAAGAATTGTCCTTTCCGGGGATATTGAATGTGATCCTACCTATGTAAAGATCAATCTTAAAGGTACAAAACCTGAAAATATGCCAAGAATATCAAAGCCAAGAGGCAAACATAAGGGAAGTACTATTGGAAAGAGTCTTTCGGGTATCTCTCATCATAAGGTGTGCATAATGGCAGCCATTGATGACAAGGACAACATATTATTCAAGATAGCCGGTCTTGGCCCTGAAGATAAAGATAAACTTTCTAAATTCAAGCGCTATTTCGCTAAGGGGTCTACCTTCATTACTGATAGCAAGCCTGCACTGATCAATTTTGCCAAAGACAACATGATGATCTCAGACAGTATACCAGCCATAGCTAACAGACAGATATATAAGACTCCTAAAGGAAATTCCTTAGCTGATGTCAATCAGCTGCATCAGGAGTTGGCAACTCTGATCTACAAGAAACACGGTGTTTCTACCAGACACTTACCTGATTACCTTAATTGGCTGGTTTTCGCTAAAAAACTCAGATATACAGTCGATGGTATTCGCAGAAGATCTGACACTTACATTACCGTTATGAAGAAGGTTATTACTCTTCTTACCAGGACTATTTGTAGGATTGAGATGCCTATAAACTTATATGAAGCTTACCATGAATACCATTATGGTATCTTCAGTTATCAACTATTTGCTTGAAAATAGCGTTGTCTGTTACAGTTTGGGCCGTTTTTATTTTTTAGAATAACCTATAGTGTTACACTTGTTACAGATACTATAGCAGTTATGAATATCTGCAGTCAAGAAAGGGATAATATGAAAAAGAAAGAAAAGAAACCTGTTAACCGAGAAGGTTGGAAGACAACCAAAAAAGAACGTATTAATTATTATATTGGCGATATTGGCCGTACATTGGAGGGATACATAGTTACAGCCTTCATGACTTTGTTTCTGCTGTTTCAGGGGATAAACCTGGTCAAAATATCAGCCGCAATTCTGGTAGTAAAGATTATTGATGCCTGTGATGATGTCGTTTTCGGCTTTCTGGTTGATAAACTGAACATTAAGAACAGCAAGATTTTTGGAAAACTGGCAGGAGAAGGAAGATATCTGCCATGGTACAGAGCAACATTCTTCCTGTTCCCAATATTTACTGTCCTGTTTTTCCTGATGCCACAGTCAGCCTCAGAAACTGTTAAGATCATCTGGTTCATGATAACCTATCTGCTTTATGACCTGACATATACATTAGTAGAAGTGCCAATGAATTCAATGATCGTTTCTCTGACTGATAATGCCGAAGAACGTGACAGCATCCTCCAGTTGAAAGGAATCATGTCTGCTATTGCCACGGTACTGGCAGGCATCATCTGGATGACACTGGTAAGTGAGCATGTAGGATTATCAATGAGAATGGTTGCCATCGTATCTTCTGTTATCTTCTTCATCATGATGCTTCCATTGGCAACAAGTGTTAAGGAACATAACGTTGAATTAAAGAATACAGAAGAGGAAGGCAGTGCTGAACACTATACTTTCAGGGACATGATAGAATGCGTCAAGACAAACCGTTACATGTTCGTCATTCTTCTTTCTACGCTTATTTACGGTGCCTTGCAGACAGGAAGCTCATTAGGAACATATGCATCGTATTATCTGTATGGTGATTCACTGATCCTGATCATTCCGATTGCTCTGGCCTTCATTCCTCAGACAATAGCCCAATTGAATACTACCAAGCTGACAAACAAGTTTGGCAAGAAGAAGGTATACATGATTGGTGCTTTATCAGGAGCATTCATCTATGCCATGATCTATTTTGTCGGATATCATTACTTTACGCTTATTACAATACTGCTGGTATTACAGGCAGTACCTGGTAACGTTGGTGTTATTGCCAAGAGTTTTCTGACACCTGATACAATTGAATATACCAGATATAAGACAGGAAAAGACTGCTCAGGCATCTTCTTCTCATTAAACGCATTTATCAATAAACTGACAACCAGCATATCCGCTTCTCTCGGCCTGTTTATTCTTGGCCTGTCTGACTGGGTTGCAGTTGAAGCAGAGAGTTTCGAAGAACTTGCTGCATTAAATGTTCAGCAGCCGCAGAGTGCTCTTAACCTTCTGTGGATCGTATACATGCTTATCCCGGCCTTGGGACAGATCGTAGCGATTGCGGTCATGGGATTCTATAAGCTTGATGATAAGGATGCACAGCTGATGGCTAAATGTAATGCCGGAGAAATCACCAGAGAAGAATGTGAAAGTCTCTTAAGCAGAAAATATTAGGATTAACAACATGGAAATCAGGCATATAAGAATAAACCATCTGGATCATCCGACAATAGATACGGACCCTGAATTCTCTTTCCATGTTGTATCAGATTACCAGAATGTGTTTACTGTATTCTGGCAGATCACCGTTTCTTCTGAAGGCAGGGAATACTGGAACAGTGGTAAAAGAGAAGGAAGTTCAACATCTTTCCTTCCATATGAAGGAGACACGCTTGAATCAAATAAGAGATACGATGTGACTGTCACTTCATGGAATAACCATGGTGAACAGGCAACTGGACAGTCTTATTTTGAAACAGGTTTGTTTGCAGTTGACTGGAAAGCAGAATGGATAGAGTGTCCGTTTGAAAGAAACGAACATCACATGTTATCGGATGGAATAATGAATCCCGTACTATCATTTAAAAGAAATATCACTGTAAATAAAACCGTTAAAAGAGCGAAACTGTATGCGACCTGTTACGGGGTTTACAGACCTTTGCTGAATGGTGAGAGAATTGATGACAGAGAATTCGCACCTGAATTCACTGCTTATGCCAGTGTGCTGTATTATCAGACTTATGATGTTACTGAAATGCTGAACACTGGAATAAATGAACTGGAATTTCTGGTGGGAGACGGCTGGTATTTTAATCAGCAGACTGCCACAGTAGGAAGTCATGTACTTAAACCGGCATTACTGTATCAGCTTATGATCAGTTATGAAGACGGCAGTAACGAAATAAAATGTTCTGACGGAACAGAAACATGTCAGGAAACAAATATAATCTATTCAGACCTGTATGTAGGGGAAATGATCGATCTCACGAAACCATACGGTGAAATCAGAGCAGCTGGTATAAAAGATTATGGTTACAGCCAGCTTTGTGCACAGAAAATGGAACCGGTAAAGGCAGTTGAAGAGTTCCAACCGGTTAACATATTCAAATCTCCGAAAAACGAGCTGATTGTTGATTTTGGACAGGTCATTGCCGGAAGATGCCGGATACATCTGAAGGAGGGGTCCAAAAAGAAAGTTACACTTGAACATACTGAAGTACTCGACAGGGATGGAAACTATTTTGCAGCATTGTCCGCAAGACAGCGTGACATTGTCATCTGTGACGGTAAAGAAGGCTGGTATGAACCGATGTTTACTTTCCATGGCTTCCGTTATGTCAGAATAAGCGGACTTGATAACATATCTGAAGCTGACATCACAGCCAGACTTTATTCCACTGCTAAGGAGAATATCGGCAGTTTTCGCTGTTCTGACGAAAGATTTAACCGTCTTTATGAAAACATCAGATATTCGCAACGAAATAATACGATGTCCATACCGACAGACTGCCCGCAGAGGGAAAAGGCCGGTTGGACCGGTGATGTCCTCATCTACGGTAAGACCTCTCTTTTAAATGAGGGTATGCTGCCGTTTTATGAAAGTTGGCTGAATGGGTTAAAACATGATCAGTATGATAACGGTGCTGTGCCAATCGTATCTCCATATACAAAGCTGTATGAGTTTGTGGTTAATAAGACCATGAAGGATTTTGACGATTCTAAGCCTACGGGCATTATTGATGACATGTTGCCTAAGGATGACGGTAAGCATTATGAAGAACGCAAAGCCGGTGTAGCAGGCTGGTCTGATGCCATGGTCTGGCTGCCATATGCCATCTATCAGATCAGCGGTGACAGAGGTATTCTCAGAAGATATTATGAGCCGATGAAGAAGTGGGCAGACAATATTATCTTTACTGCTGCTTCACGCCGTAATGAAAACATTGAAAACGCTGCTAACGACAGATATCTGTGGAATACCGGCTTTCATTTTGGAGAGTGGCTGGTCTATGGACATGTAGTACCCGGTTTTGAGATAACCAGAGAGACTTCCTGGTATACGGCTCCGATGTTTGGATATCAGACAATAAAGCTGTTTGCTGAGATTCAGCAGATACTCGGGGAAGACAACACGTATTACATGGACATCTGTCAGAAAATGAAGAGAGCCATTCAGGAAGAAGTGCTGAATATTCATAATGAATACGACTCCTACATGGGAAGATACATACTGGCACTGGCATTCGATTTGACAGATGGTAAACTGAAAGAACAATATGAGCAGAAGCTGATTGAACTGATTGAGGAAAACAATGGAAGGCTGGCAACAGGATTCCTTGCGACACCGTTTATACTTGATGTACTGGATAAGATCGGACGTCATGATCTGGCTAAGGGCATTCTTTTGAGTGATGAAATGCCGTCATGGCTCTATGAAGTTAAAATGGGTGCTACAACGATATGGGAAAACTGGAATGCCATTGAAACAGACGGTACACCAAATCAGACCAGTTATGATCATTATGCCTTTGGGGTTGTTGATGACTATCTGTTCCATGAAGTATGCGGGATTCATGGCGATACCGGATTCAGACATCTGGTCATTGACCCTGACATGGATTATGGCTTTGACAGTCTTTACCGCAGCATTCTGTCAGAAAACGGGTTAATTGAAATGGGAGTAAACAATAATACAATTTCTGTTAACATTCCCTGCAATACAACTGCAGAGATATACTGGAAAGGTGAATGCCACAAAGTGGGCAGCGGTAAATATCAATGGTAATAAACGGTAACATTACTCTGGAAGAGCTTAATGATTTGTCCGAATTAAAGGATATGAAAAATCTGTTCATTACTGGGTGGAATGAGCAGTTCAGCGGTGAACAGGGAAGAAGAACACTGAATGATCTGCAGGCAGAGTATCCTGCCTGGGATTCTGAAGACATTTCATATGGTCTTAACCGCTTGTCAAAGATTGCTGCTTCAGGAATTCAGTATGTTTATGAATTAAAAGACGGAGGTAATCTGATTTATCTTCCATCTGATGACAGGAAAAGTGAATATTACTTTATCCTCTGTGCAGGCGGTGCATATGGCAGTGTATGTACGATGGTGGAATCCTTACCTGTGGCCGCAAAGCTGAATGAAATGGGCTTCGACTGTTTCTGCCTCAGTTATCATGTGGCTACAGCAGAAAGTTTTGTAAGTGGCTTAATGCCTCAGCCTCTGGCAGATCTGGCACTGGCCATTAAATTCATAGGAGATAATGAAGAATTCAGCCTTGATCATGAGAAGTATTTTCTGGCAGGATTTTCCGCGGGTGGACATCTGGTCTCCTGCTTTTCTCTAAACAGTGTCGGGGCAGCACATTATGGTGTCAGTCAGCCGAAAGGGTTGCTATTAGCGTATCCACTGATCTCTCTTGATACCTTTGAAAACCAGAAAGTCAGAGATTTCATGATGGCGGGATTGTTTGGTGCTGCAGATACTGCGAAAACAGCTGAAAAATATGACATAATTATGAATATGGATGAGTCATTTCCGCAGACTTTTTATACCTACTGCCTGGATGATGATTCCGTCCCAATAATAAATGCAGACATAATGAAGAAAGCCCTGGAAGACAGAGGAATCAGAAATGAATTCATCTGTTTTCAGGAAGGCGGACATGGCTTTGGTCTTGGAAGTAAGATCACTGGAAACAATTATGTGGAGAAGGCCATCAGCTTTTTATTGAAAGGTGTTAATCATGAATAATGAGATTAATGAAATAATGCAGAAATACATTGATGACGGCGTGCTGGCAAACGCCATACTTATTGTTTATAAAAACGGTGAAATAACATATAGAAACAAGTGGGGTTACAGCAGCCTGGAAGATGGAACACCTGTCAGCTATGACAGTGTTTTCCGCATGATGAGCATGAGTAAGCCTGTAACTGCCATGTGCGTCATGAAACTTGTTGAACAGGGAAAACTTGATCTGGATGATCCGATTGAAAAGTATCTGCCGGAATTTGCTGAACAGAAGGTTGCTTTGGCAGGACAGTATGAGTTTTCCGTGAATAGATTAAAATTGTTAAAGTACCTTCTGACATATTCAAAGGATAAGGTGAAAAGTGAAACAAAAAACAGATCGGTAACGGTAAGAGACCTGTTATCACATTCGTCGGGTCTTCAGCAGGGCATGATAGGATTACTGGATCTGTATAAAAACAAAAAGAAGCCGACATCCTCATTAAAAGAGGATACTGAAAGATACAGCAGAAGTCTTCTGGATTTTCAGCCCGGAACAGATACAAATTATTCACCTCTGGCCGGTTTTAACGTTCTGGGCCATCTGGTATCTGTCATATCAGGAGAAAGCCTGGAATCATTCATGCAGAGGGAAATATGCCAGCCTCTGGAAATGAACAGTACTTCATTTTTTCTGAATGAAGATATGAGAAACAGACTGGTAAATGTATATAAACTGAAGAAAAAACTTGTTAATGTAACGGACAGTAAGGAAGATCTTTACGGTGTGATGAATATGGTGCCTGAGAGTTATGAAGCCGGATCCGGAGGTTTGTATTCAACGGCTGAGGATTATGAACACTTTGCCAGAATGTTGCTGAACAACGGTGTTTACAATGGTAAGAAAGTGTTTGAGTCACAGACAATAGAACTGGTACATAGCCCCGGGGCATATGAATACCTGGAAAAGGATCCCGGACTTACCTGGGGATTAGGAGTGAAGATCAGAATGGATCCTGATAAGGCGCATAGTGCAGCCACAAAAGGAACCTATGGATGGAGCGGAGCTTTTGGAACACACTTCTTTGTCTCTCCGGAAGATGGACTTGAAGCTGTATTCATGACAAACAGGAGTGACCTTGATGGTGCTTCTTCTTATGTAAGCAGTAAAGTTGAAGAACTTGTTTTTAAGAACTGGGGACAGGAGAAAACAGATGCAGGAAAGAGATAATTACATTTTCATGGATACTTCCTCTTTAAAAAGAACTGAAGGCATCAGTGAAAGAGCTAATGAAGCATATATACGTCATGAGTTACAGAAACTGTTTCCGGAAGAGATTTTTCCTGTGCTGAAAATCACTTTATATAAAGATGGCTGCTACGGTAAAAAACCAAATATTGCTGAAAGAATATGGGGTTCAAGAACCCTTATAGATAATCTGCCTGAATTCTATGAAATAGAAATGACACACTCCACGGGTCAGCATGAAGAAGAAATAACTGTATGGACACCTGTTGCCTGGAATGACCGTTTTGCCGGCACGGCAGGCGGGGGAACAGCTACTGGTGGAAAGAGCTATCTGACATATCCTGATAATACGCAGAGAGGCTGGACAGTTCCTCTGGCAGTAGTTAATGGTTTTTCAGCTGCTACAGTAAACGCAAATAATCAGAAGGGTCTTAAGGATCTTACCGTCAGGGATGATGGCAGTGTTGACCGTGAAATCTATGATAACTGGCTTCACAGATCAACTCATGACATGACCGTTTTCGGTAAGGCTGTAACTGAGATAATACATGGCCGTAAAGTCAGGTATTCATATATGAATGGAGGCAGTGGTGGCGGCAGACAGAGCCTGACGGAAGTACAGAGATATCCAGATGATTATGACGGTGTCTGGGCAGTTTGTCCGGCTATTAACTGGCATCAGTTTCTTCTGGGTGGCTTCTGGCCGCTTGTTGTCATGAAAAAATACAATAATTTTATCTCTGCAGAGAAAAATGATTTCTTCATTCGTGAGGTACATAAGGCTTATGGCGGTGATGCAGAATACTATAAGTACGAGGGAAGAATTGAATTTGATGCCCGCAAGCTTATTGGCAAATCGTTTGGGAAAGGAATCATTACGGAAACAGATGCAGAAGTAATGAATGAAATATGGAAAGGCCCGCATACTGAAAAAGGAGATTTCCTGTGGTATGGTTATTATGCGGGTTCGAAAAACTGGAATGTCAACATTCCCATAGGTGCATATTACTATCCTTTGTTCAATAATAAAAAAATTAAACCGTTCATCTTAGCTGATTATTATGCCAGATGGATCCTGGAAGACAGGAGATTCAGTTATAAGGAAATCGATCAGGAAATGCTGGAGAAACTATATGATATTGGAGCGCAGAAGTTTTCTGACTGCTTCAGCAACGATCCCGAGATAGATGCATTTGTCAGACATGGCGGCAAGCTGATTATGGACCATGGCATGGATGATCCTCTGATCCCTACGGAAGGTACGATTGATTACTATAAAAAGCTTGAAAATCATTTTGGAAAAGAAAAACTGAATGATTTCTGCAGAATGTACATTACTCCCGGTGACAGTCATGGTAACTGCTGGGGCAATGGTCCTGGTTTAACGGTTTCTGATGGCATGAAGGCGTTGATTGACTGGGTCGAAAAGGGAATAGCTCCTGAAAAGATAAGAAAAGTCAGGGTAGACCGCAAAACACATGAAACACTGGAAGAAGGATACCAGAAGCCTTATGAATCAGAATAAATATGATTGTTTCAGGCCTGGACAGCTATGGCTTGATACTAAGGGAAAGCCTATTCAGGCTCATGGCGGCTCAATGTACTATGAAAACGGCATATATTACTGGTATGGAGAAGATAAAACACTGACAGATGGTGTAAACGGGATATGGCATAATGGAGTAAGATGCTATTCTTCTGAAGATTTATATAATTGGAAGGATGAAGGAACGATTATTCCTGCTGAAAATGATGAATCCAGTACACTTCATCCTACAAGTTGCATGGACAGGCCGCATATCATTTTCAATAAGAAAACAGGCAAATATATCTGTTATCTCAAGATCATGGAGAAAGATGGCAGTCAATCTATGACAATACTGTCTTCAGATAATTTTCTGGGTCCGTATATGAAAATAGAAGAGCATTTCAGACCTTTTGGTTTCAATTGTGGAGATTTTGATCTGGTAGTAGATGGCGAAAAGGCATATTGGTATTTTGAAAAAGTACACAGTGAACTGATCTGTGCAGAACTGACAGATGATTATCTGGATGTGACCGGTAATTATACAGTTCACTTTCCTCATCCGGAGGGGGTTCCTTATGTGAGAGAGGCACCGGCTCACTTTACAAGAGAAGGCAGACACTACCTTATTACCAGCGGCACAAGCGGGTATTATCCAAATCCAAGCGAAGTTGCTGTAGCAGGCAGTGTGGAAGGGCCATTTACTGTTATTGGTAATCCGCATGTAGGTGATGATACGAATACGTCATTCCATTCACAGATCTCCTGCGTTTTCAAAGTCAGAAACAGGAAAGACCTTTATATCGCTATGGCCGACAGATGGCTGCCGGAATCCATGCATATCACTTATGATACAGTGAAAACAGTGTTTGAATTATATAGCAGTGGTAAGATCAACGAGGCTCTTGAAATAATCAAGTCGCTGAATCTTCCAGCGGAAAACACATCCAAAGCTACCTATGTATGGCTTCCTGTTGAGTTTAAGGAAGATGTTCCATATATAAGGTGGTATGACTTATGGCAATATTAAGGCAATTTGTAGAGAATGCACATTTAGTGTGTTCTTTTTCGATTGTTACAAATGTCCGAAAACTCCAAAAATCATTTAAAAACAAATCTGTGCAGTATGCTATGGATTGATACCATACCGGTCGGAATACAACTATCTTACTGTTTAAAATGGCTGTGCAATAATGATATAATAGAAGTCAGAGAGCAGGAATTATGACAGCAACAATATAAAAGGAAGCAAGAGGTTGTTTGGAGACAATTATTGATGAAGATTTAGAGTTATTAAATATGTTTATTGAAGAATGTTTACATTATGGTACGTACCGTATTCATCGAAAAGATATACTCGAAAATCTAAAATATTTAGATGAAGATACGATAGATAAGGTCTTGCAGCAAATAGGACTATTAGAGGTATATCATATTTTGTATGATTTATCTGTAGGACCAGATAGAAAAGATTATGAAGATCATCTGAATTACTTAAGAGAAAACATTGATTTCAATATCCTCAATAGTGCGGAAAATACTATTATTAAATTTGTCACACCTAGTATATTTTTATAAACAGGCTGGTCGATAGACCTGGGCTTAACATATTCGGCGGGAAATCATCCCGCTGTTTTTGCATTCAGGGAGACTAATATTTTCCGAGAGAGAATAAAATGGAAAGAGACCAACGTCATTAAGTTAAGAAAAGAAGAATCCACAGAAAACGGAAAAAGACTGTGGATTTTTCATTAAGGAAAGAAATAAGCATGACGAAAAGAATCAGAAGGTGCTGATTTTTTAAAGGCAATGAATTATACTTAAATCAGGAAAAACGATAATTAAAACAGACAACAGACTGATTCTTAACTTTGCGAGGGTCAAGACGATCAGGTCTGATTGGAAGTAACTCATTCAACAAGAGTTTTTCCAGATCAGGTGGAATACCACCTTTTCTTTTTACCAGGTCACGGATAATATGGATACAACGAGTAATGTTTACGGTATAAACATACTTCAATGACTTCGCTTTATGCTTAATGGCTTCCTGAATCATGATCATACATAGATTGTATAGAAGTATCCTGGCCCAGATCTCCTGACGGACACTGTTGCGAATCCTGGCATGAATGGCAGATAAATCAGCAGAATATTTAAGATGACGGAAAGAAATCTCAATACCCCAACGGAGATTGTATAACTTCTTTATCTCTTCGGCAGGAAAGTGAGTTCTGTCGAGATTAGTAATGATGGATTCATACTCTTCATCGCCATCAATTTTGAATCTAACAACACGGTATTTAACAGGATAATAGGGATCATCTTTGGAGATAAAATCAAAAGTACTGGAAGTAGAAAGAAAACGATACTTCTCTGGATGAGCTTTCACTTCGTTAGTAGCTTTGGTAGTAAGAATGGTTTCAACATCCAAATCGAATTCAGAATCAGGAAGATTAAACTTTCGCAGATTACTCGTTCTGGAATGAATATCCTGTACCCTTATAAGAAACTTCTGTCCTGCTCTTATGATGTGTTCCATATTATTCCAAGTAGAATAGTTTCTGTCGGCAATGAAGATAGCCTTGCCATTAAATCTTTCGGCCATGGTATACATGGAGAATTGTTCTCCTGCATGTTTGGTACCCTTTATGATGGTATCAACATATCGTTTGCTGAGGATATCAAAGGCGGAATTGATATGAATGAGATTACACCCTTTTTGATCACCATGAGGTATGTAGGTTTCAGTATCCTTGACATCATAAGAAATACATAGATCAGAACCATCAACAGCTATCAAGTGATAACCTTTGTAAGTTTCATTACAGGGATAAACTTTATTTAACTCTTTTACTACATATTCAAATGCATCAGGTTTCAGCTTAGCCCTCTGCTGAACAAAAGCACTGGAAGTAGCGGTATCAGTACTGAAATCAAAGTAGTCAAATAACTCTTCTCTGATAGGCTTGCCGGATGAAAAGACAATAGTCTTTATAAGTGTTTCCATATCCAGTTTCCGATTTCTGGAAAAATCCTTATCAAGATCATATACGAGATTGAGTTCATACTTTTGCCGAGCAGCTTTGGTGACCTTATTATTAAAGGTACTTATTACATTTTGATAATAAGACTTCATATAGCCACCAACCAGCGCTTCCAAGAAAGCCTGTCTTGATATAAATACAAAAATTTGATTATTACATTCATGTTTGAATGACCTCCTTCACTTCCTAAAGGAAGCGCGGAGTGAAACGGAGCGCACGATTTTTTGATTTTTGTCAACACTTTTTCATCATTTTCTTTATTTTTTTTCTCGTAAAAAAAGAGGGCCAAGTGTTTAACTTGACTCTCCATAGCTAATCTAACTTAACTTAATGACATTGGGAAAGAGACCTGTTTTTATATTGATGTTTAAAAACTCCAAAAATCATTTAAAAACAAATCTGTGCAGTATACTATGGAATTGCAGATGTTCCGAAACTCCAAAAATCTTTTAATAACAAGTCTGTGCGCGTTACTATGAATTGATGCGAATATTTGAAAAGAGCAATATTATAACCTGGATTGATAAGATTCTTGAAGAATATACACTGACATGGTAAAATGACAGTGTAAAAAGACAAATGAGTGTCAGTGTAAAAAAGGAGACATTTATGAATATTGGAAGAGAAAATGAAACCATCGAATTCAAGAGAAGCGTATCAGAAACAAAGGAAGGAATTGCTTCGATCAGTTCTATGCTGAACAAACATGGTAAGGGAATATTATATTTTGGTGTTAAGGATAACGGTGATGTTATCGGTCAGGAAATTAGTAAGGATACCTTGAACAAAATGTCCAACGAAATCTCAAGTAACATTAAGCCTTCATTTTATTACGAAGTAAATAAGAGAGACACTTCAGATGGGAAAAGCTTCATTGAAGTGCAGTTTTACGGAGATAAAACACCTTATAGTGCATATGGGAGATATTATCTGAGGTTTCATGATGAAGACAGGCAGATGGATAACGATACATTAAGAAACTACTATTTATCTCAAAGAAAAGATTATTCAATTTGGGAGAAGGGTAGTTCTAATATAACTGTTGATAAAGTTGATGAGGATTTTCTGAAAAAATTTATTGAGGAAGCTAATGAACGAAAAAGATTAACATGGAAATACACTGATAAAGAAACTGCCTTAGGCAAGCTTGGACTTCTGGCAGAAAAGGGCATATTAAATAACGCCGGTTGTTGTCTGTTCTCATCAGAAAAGCCTGTTCAGTTAAAATTAGCTGAATTTGGAACAGAGACGAGATCATTGATTGTAGATTTGGATATATTTAACGGTAATATTTTTGAGTGCATAAATGCTGCGATTAATTATTATGCATCTCATATCAATTGGAAACCTGTATTCACCGGAAATGCACAAAGGGAGGATAAACCGGAAATACCGATGACAGCAATCAGAGAAATAATTGTCAATGCGTTTGGACATGGAGATTATAATTCAAATACAGATTTTGAATTGGATATTTATAAAGACAGAGTAAGTATTTACTCACCTGGGCAGTTCCCGAGCTTGTATACGCCGGAGCAATTTGTCAGTGAAGGCCTGAAACCCATACCGATGAATGTTCTCATCAATAATGTCCTGTATAAAAACGGGACCATTGAGCAATTTTCAACAGGGTTTGAAAGAACGTTTGAGGCATGTAGAGAATCCGGTATTGAATACTCATATCGACAAACTGATACCGGCTTCAGATTTACATTTTTCAGACCAAAAGCTCAGGCAAATAAACTTAACAGCACTGAAGAAAAGGTGTTTGCTGCAATAAATGAAAACAATAAAGCCACTGCTAAAGAAATGGCGGGATTATTAAATGTTTCAGAAAGAACTGTTAACAGAGCACTTAAAAAACTTACAGAATTGAAATACATATGTAGAGAAGGCTCTGATAAAACAGGCTACTGGAAAGTGAATCTTTAAGAAAAGTAATTAGTATTGATCTAATAAATGTTAAGTGATATCAATAGGAAAAGAATCATTTTTCCATAACCTCCAGCAAAAGTGCGTTCTTTTCAATCCATACCATTAGTAATAGCAGCGAGAGTTACTTCTGAACGAGGTAACTCTTTTATGTTTTAATCATCAGTTCTATGCAAAAATGTACAATGTTCTAAAACTCTAAAAATCATTTAAAAACAAATTTGTACGCGATACTATGCTTTGGCTGAATCGTAACTGGGATTGTTGAAATAAGGGCATAAATTATTAGCACACCTGTCTTTTTCTGTATAATGTACTTATAGAATCTGGGACACCATCATATCATCGGATAATGAATTTTACGTACTGAAGATAGACTTTTGTCTAAAATTGATGGAATAATGATTCGCCCGATACAGGAGAACTCATATATGAAAAAAGCAATTATTATACTACTGGTATTGTTGATGGTGACCGGATGCGGACAATCTCAGGCTCCGGAGCCTTCGCCGGGTAAGGATTACGACATCAGCAAGCTCAGCTTTGAAGAATTTGATGAACTATATGGTCAGATGATGTACGAAGGTCTTCCGGAAGACAGGACCAATCTTGCAGTGATCAATGCCAGCGGCACATGGAGATATAACATCAAGATCCGCAATAACTCTTTCGGAGGCGGAATGTTTGATGAACTTGGATATGCCGAAATGGCCGTCAGCACCAAGTCT
>JAFRAB010000021.1 GCA_017405675.1 Erysipelotrichaceae bacterium | reverse complement strand
TCTGGAGAGTCTTAAAACACAGGCTACATTGATCTAATAAAGAAAACCATCTGCATCACAGATATCTGCGATTACAGATGGTTATCATATACTCTGAGATTTAATTATTTCCGCTGTCTACTTGACAGGGTACGTATCAATATGAATGCGGGTTTTAAATTACTTATTTTTATCGGCCAGTCTGAAAATCCATTTGAAGATCTCAAGTACCGGTATTACGGAGAAGGCCAGGCCGAAGGCGATGGCGAATTCCTTGAATGATACAGCGGTGAAACCGAACAGATCTCTGAAGAATGGAATATAGATGACACCGATCGTTAATACAGTGGTCAGAGCAAGTGCTCCAAACAGCCACCAGTTAACGGTCTTCATCTTAAAGAGATTGCCTCTCTGTGTTCTCATGCTCATGGCGTGGAACATTTCAACGAAGTTGCAGGTCAGGAAGGCCATGGTCATGCCGTCTGCAGAACCGTTGGCAACCAGATCCTTGAAATCGATGGAACCTTTCTGAATGTAGTCACCGATGAAGAAACTGCCAATGACCAGAGCTGCCATGAAGATACCCTGTAAGACCATGTCTACGCCGGCACCGTTGGCGAATACTGATTCATCTGAACTTCTAGGTTTTCTTCTCATTAAGCCTTCTTCAGCTTTTTCCATGCCCAGAGCCAGGCCCGGGGCACTGTCGGTTACCATGTTGACCCATAACAGATGAGCAGGGGTGAGGATCTCAAATCCCATAGCGCTGGCTGCAAATACGGTCACAACCTCAGACATGTTTGTAGAAAGCTGGAACTGCAGGACCTTACGGACATTGTCGTAGATCTTACGTCCTTCTTCGACAGCGTTAACGATAGTAGCGAAGTTGTCATCAGCCAGTACCATGTCACTGACGCCTTTTGTTACGTCAGTGCCGGTAATGCCCATACCCATGCCGATATCGGCGGCCTTGATGCTTGGGGCATCGTTGACACCGTCACCGGTCATGGCTACGACATAACCCATGCTCTTGAAGGCTTTGACGATTCTGGTCTTGTGTTCAGGCTGAACACGGGCCCAGACGGAAACCTTCTTAACGGTTTCAACCAGCTCTTTGTCACTCATCTGTTCCATTTCAGCGCCGACCTTGGCTTCGGAAGCATCTGTGATGATACCCAGATCCTTACCGATGGCTACTGCTGTATCAATGTGGTCGCCTGTGATCATTACAGGTCTGATACCGGCAGCACGGCATTCCTTGATGGCGTCGTATACTTCCGGACGGCAAGGGTCGATCATGCCGACGAAACCGATGTAGATCAGGTTGTTTTCCAGTGTTTCAGCATCGAAATCAGCTGGTAACTTATCATATGTTCTGTAGGCACAGCTTAATACTCTTAAGGCTCTGTCCGCATACAGCTTGACGTTTCTGAGGATTTCCTTCTTGACGTCTTCAGTTAATTCTTCAACTTCATTATTACTGTTAAGATAATGAGTGCAGTGTTCGAGTACCATTTCACTGGCACCCTTGGTGTACTGAATATATCCGTTATCTTTCTGATGTACGGTTGACATCATCTTACGCATTGAATCGAACGGTGCTTCGCCGATACGAGGCTGTTCAACGGTCAGTCTGTATCTAGGCAGTTCGTTCTTGAAAGCATAGTTTACCAGAGCGGCTTCTGTAGGTTCGCCCTGAGATTCCTTCTGACCTTCTTCGATTATGGCATCGGAACATAAGGCCATGCCGGTTGCCAGCAGTTCCTTATTAGGAGTGTACTCGTCAACAACCGTCATTTTATTCTGGGTCAGTGTACCGGTCTTGTCTGAACAGATGATCTGGGTACAGCCCAGGGTTTCAACAGCGGTAAGCTTTCTGATCAGGGCATTACGCTTGGCCATGGCTGTTACACCGATGGACAGAATGATTGTTACAACAGCAGGCAGACCTTCAGGAATGGCGGCTACGGCTAAGGCAACGGCCATGATGAATGTCTCAAGTATTACGGAAATGATATCGTGATGAGTTCCGTTTATCAGAGCTCTGACGACACCGAAGATAAATACGAAGACGCTGATGCCGATAACCAGCTTGGTTAAGACTGTTGACAGCTCGGCCATCTTCTTCTGCAGAGGAGTCTTTTCATCTTCAGCTTCGTTAAGAGCGTTGGCGATCTTGCCCATTTCGGTATCCATGCCTGTAGCTACTACCACACCGGCGCCACGTCCGTAAACGATGGTTGAACCGCTGTAGAGCATGTTTGTTCTGTCACCTAAAGGAATGTCAAGTGCGTTTTCCTTCAGCATCAGGATATCAAGGATCTTGTTGACAGGGACGCTTTCACCGGTTAAGGCTGCTTCTTCAACCTTTAATGAATGGTTATCAATGATACGGCAGTCTGCCGGAATGGCATCGCCGGCTTCCAGAATAACCACGTCACCGACAACGATGTCTTCGGATTTCAGGATTTCCATCTGACCGTCACGCAGGACCTTGCTGGTGGCAGCAGTCATTTCCTTTAAGGCATCGATGGCCTGTTCAGCCTTGCTTTCCTGTAAGATACCTAACAGGGTATTTACGGTAACAACGAACAGGATGATGAACAGATCGGCATATGATTCATTGGCCCCCTGTGCAACATTCTGATAGACTGTTGTGATTGCTGATAAGACAGCAGCAGCCAGCAGCATCATGATCATAGGGTCTTTCAGGGAATCAATAAATTTCTGAACAAATGTTTTCTTAGGAGGCTCAGCTAACTTGTTCTTGCCGTTGGCTTCCAGACGTCTAGATGCTTCGGCGCTGCTGAGACCCTCAGTAGTGGAATCAACTTCCTTTAAGGTTTCTTCCACTGATTTCAAATAGTAATTCATAGAACCTCCAATAGGGAATAAAAAATCCCTTTCACAATCTCTGTGCAGGGAAACTTCATTTCACGCGCACAGCTAAACAAACTGTGCTGAGTCTCGTCTATTAAGATATGCCAGGTTATTAACCAGTGCTGTTGACATATCACACTAGGAAGCGTAAACTACTCCCTCAGCCGCTCATTATAATATCATAATAGCCTGATATTCGCAATAATTTTTCAAAATAAATTACATAGTAATATAATAGTAATATGAAAACGGAATTGCTGAAGCTCAGGGACAATATTGTAGTGGTAACCAAGAACCATTCTGCAGAGGAAATTAGGAGGCTGTATGATATGGGGTTTCGTGTTTTCGGTGAAAACAGAATGCAGGAGCTTAAACAAAAGCTGAATAATGATATGACTGATATGCACTGGCATTTCATCGGACATCTTCAGACAAATAAGGTACGGGACGCTGTCAGATGCTGTGAAATGATTCAGTCCGTTGACAGTGAAAAGCTGCTGCTGACAATAAACAGGGAAGCAGAAAAGCAGGGTAAGGTCACTGATGTTCTGCTGCAGGTAAATATTGCTGAGGAAGAGACCAAATACGGTTTCAGATATGATGAAGCTGAAGATATTGTATGCAAATACTCTGACCTGTCAAACGTCAGGATCAGGGGTATAATGGTGATTGGTCCTCATACTGATGACAGAAAGAGGATAACTGAGGTTTTCCATAAGGGGAAAGCACTTTTTGACAAACTTGAGAGTAACTGCCATGATGTGAAATATCTGTCAATGGGTATGTCTTCAGACTATGAAATTGCACTTGAGGAAGGGAGTAATATGCTCAGACTGGGGCGTATAATGTTTGACGATGAATTTTAAGAGTTATTATAAAAGCCCGGTGGGATTATTACAGATAGTCAGTGACGGTGAAGGCATTACAAAGGTATCACTGGCTTATGAAGAAGAATACGCTGTTTCAAATACGCAGACAGAGGAAGCGGTCAGACAGCTGCAGCAGTATTTTGCGGGACAAAGGACTGAGTTTGACCTTCCTTTGAAAATTACTGGAACGCCTTTTCAGAAAAGGGTGTATAATGCATTACTGAAGGTCCCTTACGGTTCAACTGTAAGCTATAAGGACCTTACCATCATGGCAGGTAATAACAGGGGCTTTCAGGCTACAGGCCAGGCAGTTCACCGCAATCACCACATGATCGTCATTCCATGCCATCGAGTCATTTCCAATGATGGCTCAATCGGAGGATATACTCCGGACATAAATATTAAAAAACAGCTGCTGAAGTTGGAAGGCGGCTGGAAAATGGACTATAATTAGCAGGTATGAACATGAAGGAATTATTTGTTGTTACTAAGACACGGAAAGAAACACAGGATCTGGCTTACAGGCTGGGAGAGATCGTTAAAGCCAATACCCTAATCACTTTAAGCGGTGATCTGGGTGCTGGGAAGACGACATTTACCCAGGGACTGGCCAGAGGTTTAGGCATTGATAAAAAGGTTACTTCTCCGACCTTCACCATCATGAAGGAATACAAAGGCAGACTGCCGCTTTATCATATTGATGCCTACCGTCTGGAAAACATCACGCAGGATCTGGGTTTTGATGAATACATTGAATCTGATGGCGTCTGTGTCATAGAATGGGCCAATTTCATAGAATATGTTCTGCCTGAGGAACTGCTGAACATAGAGTTCACGATAAATGATGATGACAGCCGTACCCTGAAACTAAAGGCTTATGGCGAAAGATATGAGGAGGTAATCGCAGAATTATGTACACGATAGGAATAGACACATCACACCGCTTTCTGCTGGTTGCCCTGATCAGAGATGACACACTGCTGGACAGTGTTCAGCCGGAATGCTTCAAGCATCAGTCCGAATATCTGATTCCGGAAGTGCAGAAACTGCTGGCAGAACATCAACTGACTGTAAACGATATTGAAAACTGGGTCGTTACCAGAGGACCGGGAAGCTATACCGGTGTCAGGATCGGTATGACCATGGTCAAGGTCGTTGGTTCATTAATGAATAAAAATGTGTATACCCTGAGTACCTTACAGTTATATGCCGGTCTTGATGATACCTATGTCATCATGGATGCCCGTGCCAGAAGAGTGTATGCGGGCAGATATAAGGACGGCAAAGCCGTAATGGCTGATACTGTTTATACAAATGACTATATGGCTGAGCTTATTCAGGAAGGGGTAGCCGTCAAGGGCGACCTGCATCTTTTCGGCAAGGACGACATCTACGGTTCACTGGCTGAGAATTTTGTTCTGCTGAAGCCATATTGGGAAAAGGTTGAAAATGTTGATCTGCTGGCTCCAAGTTATCTAAAGGACAGCGAGGAGTATCTTAAGTGATCAGAAAAATGCGTAAAAGCGATCTTAAGGAGATCGTGGAAATAGAACAGAGATGCTTTAAGAATCCCTGGAACATGAAACAGTATGAATACGAACTGTATGACAATCCGTATTCAAACCTCTGGGTTCTGGAAGAAGATGGCAGGATCATAGGCTACTATGATCTGTGGATCATGTTTGAAAATGCCGACATTGCCAACATAGCCGTTGATACGCCTTATCAGAAGAAGGGTTATGGGCGGCAGTTAATGAATCATCTGGAAAATCAGGCTGTAAACAAAGGCTGTGAGAATATCGGCCTTGAAGTCAGAGTTTCCAATGAGGCAGCTATAAAACTATATGAAAGACACGGCTTTTCCATTATAAATACCAGAGTAAACTACTACAAAGACGAAGACGGCTACAGAATGATGAAAGGAATCTGATATGAAGGACGTACTGATATTGGCCATCGAAAGCAGCTGTGACGAAACAGCCTGTGCCATAGTAAAAAACGGAAATGAAATACTATCTTCTAAAGTTGCCAGTCAGATCGACGTGCACGCTCTTTACGGTGGCGTCGTTCCGGAAGTAGCCAGCCGTATTCATATTGAAAACATCAGCATCATCATCAAGGAAGCTGTTGAGGAAGCCGGTATCGGCATTGAAGATGTTGATGCCATCGCTGTTACCGTAGGGCCGGGACTGATCGGTTCTCTGCATGTCGGCGTTCTGGCAGCCAAGACCCTGGCACTGGCTTACAATAAGCCTCTGGTTCCGGTTCAGCATCTGACCGGACACATATATGCCAACGCTTTCGTTGATAAGCTGCAGTTCCCGTTAATGGCTCTGGTCGTATCCGGCGGTCATACGGAACTGGTTCTGATGAATGAAGACTATGACTTCCAGGTGATCGGAACAACTCAGGACGATGCCGTAGGGGAAGCTTATGACAAGGTTGCCAGAGTACTGGGACTTGGATATCCTGGCGGTCCGAAGATCGATAAACTGGCCAAGAACGGCAAACCGGTTTACCAGCTGCCGCGCATTCATACCGAAAATCCTCTGGATTTCTCATTCTCCGGACTTAAGAGTGCCGTGCTGCAGAGCATCAAGCGCATAGAAAGAAACGGGGAAGAAGTCAATGTTGAGGACATGTGTGCCAGTTTCCAGGAAGCAGCCCTGAAGGTGCTGTGGTCACGTGTTGAACTGGCTCTTGAACAGTATCCGGTCAGACAGCTTATCCTGGCAGGGGGTGTGGCAGCAAATTCACGCTTAAGAGAAATAACCGAAACGGAAATGAAAAAGCGTCCGGAAATGAGCTACATCATACCGCCGCTGGCATACTGCACAGATAATGCGGCGATGATCGGAGCCAGCGGTTATATTGCCTACAAAAAGGGCATCAGAGCAGATCTGGATGTTGAAGCCAGTTCTTCTTTGGAAATGTAATTTGCATGATTGTTAAATACTGAACAAATAACTTGTTAAATACTTAAAAATCTGAAAAAATATGCTACAATAATTTCTAAGGTGGTGTTGTTATGCAGCAATATAAAGTTGTTCCCAAAGCGACAACCCAGAGATATCCGATATATCTGAAAGCCTTAAGAAAACTGCAGTCGCAGAATGTCAGAAAGGTCTTATCTTCTGAATTAAGTGAACTTGTAGATATTCCTTCCACAACTATAAGGAGAGATATGTCCTTTATAGGATGCCTTGGCAAACAGGGTTACGGCTACGATGTTGACAGACTTATCAGGGTTTTCAACGAAAAACTTGGCACCGGTTTTGATGAGAAGATCATCCTTATCGGTGTAGGAAATTTGGGTCATGCCTTACTGAACTACAACAGATGGGATTATGTTGTAGGGGAAATAGTAATGGCGTTTGACAAAAATGATGAATTAACAGGTGAAATAAAGGGCATTCCAGTGTATCATATAGATGAGCTGGAGCAGAGGATCCCTGAAGGATGCCGTATTGCCATACTGACAGCGTCAAGCGATGTGCAGAACATCGTTGACAGACTGCATCGGTGCGGTGTCATGGGACTGATTGATTTCACTCATACCCACATCAAGCTGCCGAAGGGCATGCTGATGAAGGAAATAGACATTGTTTCCAATATTCAGGAACTGATATTTGAAACAAATACCATTAACAAACTTAAAAATACTTAGAACAGAAATCTGTTTATCAGAAGACAGCTTGCAGAGAGGAATCGATGGTGCGAGTATTCCAGCTGCCGGTAAACAGGAACGATCTGGGAGTTGAACTGGAGAAATAAAAGTAGACAGTTCCGTATTCAGGCGTTAACTGACAGAGACCAAAAGAGGATGGTACCGCGTTAATGACGCTCCTTTGCGGGGCGTTTTATTATTTTACAGGAGGAAAAACTTATGTTTGAATTTATGACGATCAGAGAATTGTACGAAATGGTAAATGCCAGGGACACGATGCATCTTGATGGCATTGAGTATGTGCAGCTGCAGGGCTGGGTCAGAACGAACCGCAATAACGGCTCAGTTGGCTTTATTGCGCTGAATGACGGCACATATTTCAAGAACTGCCAGCTTGTTTATACACCTGAACTGGCTAATTTCGAAGAGATAGGAAAATGTCTGACCGGTGCTGCTCTGACTGTAACGGGAAAATTCAAGCTGACTCCTGAAATGCAGCAGCCATTTGAACTGGAACTGACAGAAGCGATAGTTGAGGGTATCTGTACTCCGGATTATCCTCTGCAGAAAAAGCGCCATTCATTCGAATACCTCAGAGAAATCGCTCATTTAAGACCTCGTACCAACACTTTCTCAGCTGTTTTCAGAGTCAGAAGCGTTCTGGCCATGGCCTTACATGAATTCTTCCAGGATCAGGGCTTTGTCTATGTACATACCCCTATCATTACCGGAAACGATGCTGAAGGAGCAGGTGAGGTATTCACCGTAACTACCAGAGAAGACAACAAGTATGACGAAGATTTCTTCGGCAAACATGCTTCCCTGACCGTATCAGGCCAGCTGCATGTTGAGGCATACGCTCTGGCTTTCAGAGATGTCTACACTTTCGGCCCAACTTTCAGAGCAGAAAACTCCAACACCAAGAAGCATGCCAACGAATTCTGGATGTGCGAACCTGAAATTGCCTTCGCTGATCTGGAAGACGACATGAACCTGATGGAAGACATGGTCAAGTACTGCATCAGCTATGTATTTGAAAACTGTCCGGAAGAAATGAAGTTCTTCAACCAGATGATCGACAAGACTCTTATCGAAAGACTGCAGCATGTTCTGGCTACACCGTTTGTCAGAATGGAATACAGTGAGGCAGTTGCCAGACTGAAAGCCGTAGAGGAAAGATTTGAAAACAAGGTTTACTGGGGCATGGATATCCAGACCGAACATGAGAAGTATCTGACTGATGAAATCTGCAAGGGACCGGTCTTCGTTACAAACTATCCGAAGGAAGCCAAGGCTTTCTACATGAGACTCAACGATGACAACAAGACCGTGGCAGCTACTGACCTGTTAATGCCGGTAGTTGGCGAACTGTGCGGCGGTTCTCAGAGAGAAGAAAGATATGATGTCTTATTGAACAGAATGAACGAAAAGCATGTTCCAGTTGAATCATTGCAGTGGTATCTGGATCTAAGAAAATACGGATGCTGCAAGCATGCCGGTTTCGGTGTCGGTTTCGAAAGACTGTTAATGTATCTGACAGGTATGGAAAACATCAGAGACGTACTGTCTTATCCGAGAACTCCAAGAAATCTGGAATTCTAACATATTAAGCAGGCAAGGCCTGCTTTTTTGTTACAACTTATTATTAAGTGTTGTATAATGAAAAAAGATAAATAACCGGAGGTGATTTGTCATGGCAAAAAAGAGAAAAATTAGATGGGACAGGCTTATACCTTTAATTATTCTGGGAGTATTACTGATTTATTTGATCTTCTCACTGCTTATTCATCTGCTGTTTGGCGGTGGCGGCAAGAAGACGCCTAAAGATGATGAGATCTATACACTCTGCAACCTGAGTGCCAGAAAAACACTGCAGCTGGTTGAAAAGGAAGACAAGACCAATGCCGCCATGCTGAAGGACTATAACTTCTATGGCGAATCACTGAATCTGTACTACGAGACATATGACCGTGAAATGGCTGACAGCAAGACCTTAGCCGGTCAGACAGTTGCGCTTATCGATATGTGCGACGGCCATACGCTGACATTTGACATATCAAGAGAAGTAGACAGCCAGATCAACATCGGGAAGCTTACTCCGGGCTTCTACAGTGTATACACTGTTTCCGGTGAAGAAGAAAAGACCTATACACGTCTGTATTTTGACAGATCATTATATTCAGACAACATCGCTTACTCAGTAACAAGAGACGACAAGCGCGTTACTGTTGAACTGATTGCCAACAAGAGACTGTTCGATGCTCCTGATGCAGAAGAATCAGTACTTGATCAGCCATATCTGTACCTGAAGGTCACCAGTGAGGAAGTTGATCCGACCACTAATATCGAATACGATGTAGCCATCGTTACAGCACCGGCCTTAACCGATGAAGGTGTTTCACTGGTTGGTGAGGAATACAACGATTATGTTGAAGCCAAGGAACTGTGGGATGTTGCTGAACAGCTGAAACGGAAACTTGAGGCCTATGACCTGAAGGTTCTGATGGGCAAGGACGAATATGACCAGGGTATCATGTATTATGATACCGGCGGAGTAGCCTATAAGTGCTATAAGGCCCGTGTTAAATATCTCATTTACCTTGACATGACAACTGATGACAATTTCGTTGAAACCCTATATTCAACATATTCAAGTGATAAACTGGCCAGATCCATTTATACGGAACTGGTAGAGATAGGTTTATACAAGGGCGATGAGCTGAATCAGTCCTATAAGGAAACCGACGGCTTAAGCGGACCTATCGACTATGAGTACGAAATCAGAGAAACCGGCGGTAAGGCTTTAGGTGCCGGTACATATTCTGAATGGTCACGGGTTAATGCTCCGTTTGCCGCTAACAATCTGTTCGGTATCAATACCGTCAAGATCGTTACTTCAAATATCAGAGGCACAGAATCCATGAATACATGGACAAGCTGCAAGGACAGAATTGCTGATGCCATTACGAAAGGATTCATGAACTACCTGGGTCATTAACAAGGGGGATTTATGTTAATACAGGTCAACAACGGCACGAAGGACTTCGCGGGTGAAGTGCTGTTTGAAGACATCCATTTTGAGATCAAGGAAGGAAAGAAAATCGCAATAATAGGCCGTAACGGCTGTGGAAAGACTACTTTGTTAAAGATAATAAGTGGTCTTTTAATGTTGGATAAAGGTACCGTTACCCGTAACAGCAACATCTCGATCGGCTATCTTTCCCAGACCGCCTTTGAGGACGAAAGTCTGACTGTTCAGGAAGAGTTCAACAAGACCTATCAGGTCATTCTGGATGCCAGAGACATGATGGAAAAATATTCAGCCATGCTTGAGAAGGAATACGATGACGAAACTTTCCGGAAGTATTCTCATTATCAGCAGGTTTTTGAAGCTCATAACGGCTATAACTACAATCAGGAACAGCTGACTCTTTTTACCAAATTCGGTTTTTCCATCGAAGATCTGGACAGACCTCTTTCGACATTCTCAGGCGGACAGAAGACCAAGATCGCCTTCGTTAAACTGCTGCTGGAGAAACCTGATCTGCTGTTACTGGACGAACCGACAAACCATCTGGATGTAACGACAATCGAATGGCTGGAAGGTTATCTGCAGAAATATCCGGGTGCGATCATAATCGTATCGCATGACCGTATGTTTATAGACAGAGTAGTTTCTGAGATCTATGAATTTGAATTCGGAAAGCTGAATCACTATGTCGGCAACTATACTTCATATACGGAACAGAAGAAGCAGATATTTGCCCGGCAGCAGACAGCATACCGTCATCAGCAGGAAGAGATTGCCCGTCTGACAGCACAGATAGAGAAATTCAGATATAAGAAGGAAAAGGCGGCTTTTGCCCAGAGCAAGATCAAGTATCTTGACCGCATGGAAAAGATCGAAAAGCCGCGTGAAAATACCCGTAACTTCAAGCTCAGATTTGAACCTAAGCTAAGAGGCGGGGCCAGTGTGTTAACTGTTGATCATCTGACGATCGGATATGACCGTCCTTTATGTACGGTTGATTTCCAGGTCAGAAACGGTCAGAAACTGGCTATCATCGGACCTAACGGCCTTGGCAAGAGCACTTTGTTAAAGACGCTGATAGGACAGGTTGAACCGCTGGCAGGTGAGTTCATGTACGGTCATCAGATCGAAATTGGTTATTTTGATCAGCAGCTGGCGGAATTTACCACTGAAGATACCGTTCTGGAAGAACTGTGGAACCGGTATCCGGAATATGACCATACGACTATCAGAAAGATACTGGGACAGTTCATGTTTACGGCTGATGATGTTTTCAAGTCCTGCAGCATTCTTTCCGGCGGTGAAAAGGTAAGACTGTCATTAGCCAAGCTGATGCTCTCCAAGAGCAATCTCCTTATTCTGGACGAACCGACCAACCATCTGGATATCATGGGTAAGGAAGCTCTGGAAGATGCTCTTCTTAACTATACGGGAACCCTGATATTCGTATCCCATGACCGTTATTTTGTAAGAAAACTGGCCACGGGAATCCTGTATGTGGAAGCCGATAAGACAGCCTATTATCCGCTGACTTATGATGAATATGTCGATAAGATCAATGGGAAGGTCACTGTAAAGGAAACAGAAAAGAAGGAAGAGACAGTTACCGATGCCAAGCAGCAGCGTCAGAATGCCAAAAGAGCAGCCTTACTGGAAAAGAAAATCGCCAGAGCGGAAGAGGAACTGGAACAGCTCAGGGAACTGCGTTATGACCCTGAATACTATCATGACTACAGCCGCATGCGGCAGCTGGAAGAACAGATAGATGAAAAACATATTGAAATAGATAACATGATGAAAGAGTGGGAAGAGTGTGCCGGCTAAAAGCGAAGTCGTTCAGTATAAGGATTTTCTGATAACCATAAATCGAAAACTGACCACCAGAAGAACTACGTTACGCATCCGTAACGGCAAGATAACTGTCAGTACCAACATGCTGGAGCCTACAGGCAGGATCCTTTCTTTCGTTCGGGAAAAAGAAGAGTTCATCCGCAGAGGTCTTTACCGCCAGCAATATGGTCTTAAGAATGCAGTCGTAGATTTTATCCAAGGCGGCAGCGGATATTTCCTGGGTGAACCGTGTGAAGTAGTAATTCAGAATGCCGGTAAGGGCAATTGTTTCTTCCAAAATGGTCAGATGGTTATCTCGGGACCCTCAGAAACAGCCCGCAAGAATGCCTTTAAGAGATTTGCTCAGGATGTTCTGGATGAACTGATTGATGATTTCAGAAGACAGCTTACTTATCCGGTAGGAGATTACACACTTAAATACCGTTTTTATACTTCCCGCTGGGGCTGCTGTATCAAAAATACAGCTCAGGGCAGAAGGGAAGTTGTGATAAATCTCTGGTGTATTGCTATGCCTGTGGATGCCATAAAATACATTTTCTATCATGAGCTGGCCCATTTACGCATCAGTAACCATCAGAAAGAATTCTATACCCATCTTTCCCAGCTGGATCCCGGTTATAGAAAAGGACTTAAGCTGAGTAAGCAATTCATGCTGAAATAAAGACGTATTTCATAAGAAAATGCGTCTTTTTACAGAGGTGCCTGGCACCTTTTTATATGGTTTAAATGCCTGTATTATGCTAAACTGAATTAGGACGTTCGAAAGAGTATAGCACCTTCCTTTTATTTTCTGATCATTCCGGTGCTACATAGTCTGCTTAATATAATCAATAAAAAGGCTTTTTGATTATGAGGTAAAAGAGGCGGGCTTTAATGTCCGCCTGTTTTTTATGGAGGTATTTTATGGACAAATACTATCAGAATCTGCTGGAACAGCTGCGTCTGGCTGTTATCAGAAAACCTGAGAAAACTCTTACTGATGAAGGCATGGTCAAAGCCATGACCGTCAATGCCGAACTTCAACAGTTGGGTTACTCTCTGAATCCGCAGGGCATAACTGAACTTGCCCGAAGCGAAAGTGCTGACAGTTTCTACCGGCAGTTTGTAAAGCTGATACCGGAAGTTTCGGCCAAACCGATGTATCCGGATTTCCCGAGACAGGTTATGGAAATAAGTGAAGCCGAATTCCGTTTTCATCAGATCTGTCATTACATGAGTACATATGGAGTCAGGTATCTGGCTGATCTTTTCGGTGTTGATGAACCCCATATTGGAAAAGGCTGGCTGCCTGAAGTAACAGATACTGAAAAAACGGAAAAAGACGATAAGCTTCTGGATGATAAAATCATAGAAATCATTTATGAGGAGCAGATGTTTTCGCTGCCTTTAGAGAAACTCTTAGGTAAGCCTGAAAAGCTTACCAGACAGGAAGTGGAGATCATAAATGAGGCTCTTAACCATGTGGACATCACTCAGTTAAACTACGATATTCCGTTTAAGAAAAACATGATGCCGGTATTCCATGCACTGTTCTCTCTGGAAGACCGTAAAGCTGCCCTACAGGCCATGAGAAAGCTGTGTGTTCATACCGGTGACGTTTTAAAGTGCATAGATTACTGTCTGACCAGATGTGACTATCACTTTAAAACCGGACAGAAAAAACAGCTGGTTCAGCTGATTGAGTCTTATCCTGTGGAAGACTGGAAAGCCAACGTCATTCTGACTGACAAAAAAGCCAGAAGAACGATCCTGGTTCTGCAGTATCTTTCCTATAACCGTTTCTCTGAATCACCAGAACATAAGGAAGTTGTCAGACGGTTAAGAAACGGCGAACTGTCTTCATGGCAGTCACAGGTTGTCAGCATGCTGTCAAAGAAGGATGAGAAAGTCATCGATTTTATCGCTGCCAGACCTGGCATGTTATTAAGATGGACGAACTGGTTAATAAAACTCGGATACGAAAAGGAATCAGTTCTGAAACGGCTTCTGGAAAAGGCAGATGATCTGTCCTCCAGAACACTGGCTATATCAGCCTCACTGTTGGGAAGAATGGACGAAAGAGAAGACGCCTATGATGTACTGCTGACAGTTCTCAAACGGAAAATGAGCAGACTGGAAACACCGTTCAGAAACAAAAAAGTCTTCATTAATGAAGGCCGACTTGATCTGGATCATTCCATCCTTCTGTCAAAAGGGGATGAAGCCGGATACATCAGAAACGGTTTGGCATACAGGATCCCGGAAAATGTCAGATTTATCCGTCTGTTCATCTACTGGAATGATTCATATGACGGCATTGACATTGACCTGCACGCTACCGGAATTAAGAAAGACGGTGAAGTCATTGAGATAGGCTGGGATAACGAGTTCAATGAATGCGGAATCGTTCACAGCGGTGATATCACCACAAGTGATGCTGCCGAATATATTGACATTGATCTGTCGAGTGATGTAAATGAAGTGCAGCTGAATGTCAACCTGTTCTCCGGTGATTCGCTCTTCAGCAACATTCAGACCTGTTTCATCGGCATGATGGCCGTTAATAAGACCGGCACGGATGTTAAGCTGTATAACCCGGAAAACTGCTTCTTCGTTAATGATATCCGTTCCATGACCCGTACATTGCATTATGGATATGTCAACATCCCTGGCAGGTATCTCTGCCTTGACGGTACGCCAACCAGACTGCAGTGGATGGATGGGGTCTACACAGTTACAGAGCACAGAGTATCAAAGCTGACAGTGAGAAAATACCTGGAAATCCTGCTGGAATGCCAGGGTGCCGTCTTAGTCAGTGATCGTGCTGACTGTGATGTGGAACTGGTAATGGAAAAGCCGGAAAAGGATAATCAGGTAAGTGTGATCGACAGTGATTTCTTCCTGTAGAAATCACAGATTGCATAAAGGTTTTTCACTCATATATTTTTATGTTTCGATAAAATACTATGTTTTTGCATAGGCATTGATATAACAATACTGTTATAATAAAATTCTTGTAATGTTAAGTCGGGAAGGGAGAGATTGTATTGTTCAGGCTGGTAAGAAAATACACGAAACAATTCACAATAGCTGCCATTCTGGCTCCTGTTCTGGTTATCATAGAAGTTATACTTGAACAGTCTATTCCTAGACTGATGACTGACATAGTCGATAATGGTATTAACGGAGCGGGAGGCTCAAACCTGGCGCTGATTTATTCATTGGGCAAGAAGATGGTCTTTCTGTCTTTTCTTGCGATGTTTTTCGGCGCAGCCAGCGGCATGCTGACGGCTACAGCTTCCAGCGGTTTTATTCATAATCTGAGAGAAGCCCTGTACAGAAAGACCCAGTCTTTCAGCTTCTCCAATATGGATAAATTTGAGGTTCCTTCATTAGTAACCCGTATGACCAAGGACATGAGAGAATTCAGAATGGCCTATATTTCCATAATCAGAATGATGGTAAGATCACCGATGCAGCTTGTCACGGCTACATTCATGGTCTTCCGCATTAATAATGATCTTGGCAAGGTTTTCCTGGTAGCCATCCCAATTCTGGGGTTAGGTTTATATCTGATCTCCAAGTATGCTCATCCGCGTTTCAGAGTCTTAATGAGAAAATTTGACCGGATGAACGGTTCATTAGAGGAAAACTTCATGGCCATCAGAGTTGTCAAGACTTTCGTCAGAGAAGACTTTGAAAAGGAAAAGTTTGACCGTACATCCAGTGATGTCCTGAAACAGCAGCGCTTTGCGGAATCTCTGGTTCTGCTGAATTCACCGCTGTTTAACCTTGTCATGTATGCCTGCATGATCGCCGTCGCCTGGTTTGGCGGCAATCACATCATTGCCGGTGTCATGACGACAGGTGAGTTCATGAGCTTCCTTTCATACTTAAGATCGATCCTGTTTGGTTTAATGATGCTGTCAATGGCTCTGATGCAGATCATCTTTGCTCAGGCCGCCGTTGACAGAGCCAACGAGATCCTTGATGAAGTATCAAGCATCAGGGATGAAGAAAACGACCCTGATCTGTATCCTGAAGACGGTTCAGTTGAGATCAGAAACGTTAATTTCAAATACACGGAAAATGCCAGAAAGAATGCTCTGACTGACATTAACCTTTCAATAAAACCGGGCGAGACTGTCGGTATCATCGGCAGTACCGGTTCAGGCAAGACCTCACTGGTTCAGCTGCTGCCGCGTCTGTATGACGTGACTGAAGGCGAAGTGCTGGTAGGCGGACATGATGTCAGAGAATACAAACTTGACAATCTCCGCAAATCCGTTGCCATGGTATTGCAGAAAAACGTACTTTTCTCCGGAACCATTGAGGAAAACCTCAAGTGGGGTGATCTCAATGCTACTCATGAAGAAGTTGTTGAAGCTGCCAAGTATGCCCAGGCTCATGATTTCATTTCATCCTTCCCGAAAGGATATGAAACCTATCTGGGACAGGGCGGTGTCAATGTTTCAGGCGGTCAGAAACAGAGACTGTGCATTGCCAGAGCTCTGCTTAAGAAACCGCAGATCATCATCCTTGACGACTCTACCAGTGCCGTTGATACGGATACTGACAAGAGAATCAGAAATGCCCTTAAGGAAAGACTTGCAGGCATGACCACCATAATCATTGCCCAGCGTGTCGCTTCCGTAATGGATGCAGACAAGATCATTGTCATGAAAGACGGCATGATAGAATACATCGGCAAGCACGATGAACTGCTTGAAAAGAGCGAAGAATACCGTGACTTGTACCAGACACAGATGCAGGGGGTGAGCCAGTAATGAGTGAACCGCGTTACCGTCAGTTAAGACGTTCAAGAGCTGATGACATACCTGCAACCGTAGCCAGAATCTTCAGCTATCTGGCTAACTTCAAATGGCATCTGGTACTTGTACTGATATGCATTATTACCGAATCGCTTGTAAACGTTGCCTCATCTGCGTTCTTCGCACCGCTGATAGATGACTATATTCTGCCGTTGGTAGGGCAGAAGAATCCTGATTTCACCAGATTCATTCACAGACTGATCTTCATGGGCTGTGTATATCTGCTTGGTATTACGGCTGGCTATGTATACCGTAAGATGATGAGCATCATCTCTACCGGAACACTGTACAACATCAGAAAGCAGCTGTTCGAACACATGCAGGAAATGTCAGTCAAGTTCTATGACACTCATACCCATGGCGAACTGATGAACTTCTATACCAACGATGTTGACATTATCCGTCCGCTGATTGCTGATTCCTTACCGCAGTCTATCAATACCCTGATATCGCTGTCGGGATCAATGATCATGATGCTGACGCTGTCACCGAAGCTTACGCTGGTGGCTGTGGCCTTGCTGGTACTTGTCATCCTGGTATCCTGGTTTGTCGGCAAGAACGCCAGAAAGTACTTTGTCAGAGTTCAGAAATCAGTATCTGACATCAATGGATATGTAGAGGAGATGTTCCTTGGTTCCAAGGTTGTCAAGGTATTCTGCTACGAAGATGAAAGCGTCAGAAAATTCCAGAAATACAATGATGAATGCATGCATGCTTCCATCATGTCCAACCTGTTTGCCCAGTCACTGATGCCTATCAATGTCAACCTGTCATACATCAGCTATGCAGCCGTTGCCGTCTTAGGCGCTCAGATGTGCATCAGGGGAGAATTATCACTGGGTTCAGTTGCCAGCTTCCTGCTGTATACAAGACAGATCGCGGGACCTATTTCCGGTCTGTCACAGCAGTTCAACGGCATGATGATGTCAATTGCCGGTGCTGAAAGAGTATTCAACATCATTGACTCTCCGACTGAAGTTGATGAAGGCAAGATCGTTCTTGTCAATGTCAGAGAAGAAAACGGTCAGCTGGTCGAAACAGCTGAAAAGACTGAAAGATATGCCTGGAAGAATCCTGCAGACAACAGTCTGACTGAACTGAAGGGTGATATCAGATTAAAGAATGTTACCTTTGCCTATGAGGAAGGCAAGACTGTTCTTAACAATGTTTCTCTTTATGCCAAACCGGGTCAGAAAATTGCACTGGTCGGCAGTACCGGTGCCGGTAAGACAACCATCACCAACCTGATCAACAGATTCTATGATGTTCAGGAGGGTATGATCACTTATGACGGCATAGATGTTAAGGATATACGGAAAGAGTCACTTAGAAAGTCTCTGGGAGTCGTACTGCAGGATACCAATCTGTTCTCCGGAACAGTCATAGATAATATCAGATACGGCAATCTGGAAGCTACCGATGAACAGTGCATAGCAGCAGCCAAACTGGCTAACGCTGACAGCTTCATCAACAGACTTCCGGACGGTTATAACACCATGCTCACCAGCAATGGCTCCAACCTTTCACAGGGACAGAGACAGCTGCTGAACATTGCCAGAGCTACAGTGGCTGACCCGCCGGTACTGATCCTCGATGAAGCGACCAGTTCCATCGACACCCATACCGAGAAGGTCATTGAAAAAGGCATGGACAAGCTGATGCAGGGCAGAACCGTGTTTGTAATCGCACACAGGCTCTCCACCGTCAGAAATGCCAATGCCATAATAGTACTCGAACATGGAAATATCATTGAACGTGGTGACCATGAAGAGCTGCTGGAGCAGAAGGGACGTTACTATCAGCTATACAGAGGAACAGCCGAATTAGACTAAGAAAAAAACGGGTTTATTCATAGCAGTAGGAACTGTATGAATTACCCGTTTTTAATATGCTTCAACAAACAGATAGTAGTATTCTTCGTAACACCAGCCGTACAGTTTGATCAGCTGAGCAGCTGCTTCACCGACATATCTGTAGTGATATGAGTTAGCCCGGTAGCCAGTCAGATATTCCTTGTCCTTTGGATAGCGGAGAATGAATCCGTAATCCTGGCAGTTTTCTCTGACCCATTTGCTGGCTTCCGTTTCGTCAAAATCGTAAATGTAGACGCCTTTTTCCGTGATATTCGTGGCCAGACCTGTCTGATGTTCATCATAACCGGCCTTACCAAGTAATTTGTCAAGTTCAGCTGCATTATTGTTAAGCTGACTTAAGCGGTTATTATATAATGCGTTCTGATCAGCGAAGCTTATGTATCCGTTATAACTGATGATCGGAGTTTCATGTTCCTTAGAATAATCTTTGGCCATTTTTTCAAATGCTTCCCGGGCTTCCTTGACCATTGGCTGATTGCTGTCACGGTATTCACCGGTTATTTCGGTAAGTTCAGAAGGGAGGTATTCAGCCGGAAGCTGTCTCTTCTTGTTTACCAGAACTGTGAACTTGTCGGTAACGGTAATCTGTTCAGCACCATTGTAGAAAGCAGAATAGTCAACACTCTTTGGTATGTCATAGTCATCGTTTATGTTGGCAACGGCTACGGCTGCTGAAGTCTGGTAGTTCTGCATGTGCCAGATGTAACGGGCCAGATTGTTGATCTTGAAGCCTTCATCAGTGATAAGTCCTTCAAACTCTGAGAAGTACTGAATAGTGGAAAGATTGATGAAATCCTGATGATCACGGTTTGAATAGAAGAATTCAATGAATTGCGGAGTATAGCCTGTTCTGGCATAGTTCATGAAGGCTACAACTTCCTTGTATTCCATTAATGGCAGTCCCATCAGGGTTGTTGAGTACTGTTCGTTAAGTTCATTGGTCAGTTTAACTGAAGTAACATAGTCATAGCCTTTGTTATAGTACTGCTTATAAAGATCGATGTTACTTATCTTTTCCTGGAAGACCAGATTATAAAGGTCTTCGTCCTTTATTGTTTCTGAGAGACTCTTGACTTCCTGCATCGTATACATCTTGGCCAGGTCATTGATGTCCTTGGTGACATCGGAATTGCTGATGATGCTGATGTAATAGTCCATGTTTTCAGGATTGAAGTCTTCAGACTGCAGGGCATATATCAGACCGGGGTTATAAGCTGTGACCTTATCGGTGATCTTATAGGTACGCAGCTTTTCGATTTCAGCAGCGGTATAGCCCAGATCCCTTAACGGCTGATCCATGAAAAACATATAGTAGACACCGCCGCCCAGCAATCCTGACAGCAGCAGTATGATTATAATTCTGGGAATGATTCTGTTCATAGTTTAACCTCTTTAAAAAGACTGTATGGATACTCATCCGGCGGGGCACATGTAAAGCACATGTTTTCCTTTATGACCGGATGTTCAAATTCAAGTCTGTATGACCATAAGGCGATCTGCTGATGCTTTACGGCATGCTTATTATAACGCTGATCTCCCCAGATAGGAAGACCGCGTGAAGATGTCTGAACTCTTATCTGATGCGATCTGCCGGTGTGCAGATTGATTTTCAGCAGAGAAAAACCATCTTTTTCACCAAGGACTTCATAGTCAAGCGAAGCCAGTTTGCCGTGTTCCTTATTGGTAACGGTAACGGTATTGGTTGATTGATCCTTGATCAGATAATCAGTCCAGACATTCTTTTTTTCACTGGCTGTGCCTTCAACAACAGCCAGATAGGTTTTGTGCAGTTTTCTTTCAGCAACGGCTTTGGAAAGTCGGGCAGCAGCCTTGGAAGTCCTGGCAAAAACCATGACTCCGCCGACCGGTCTGTCGAGTCTGTGGACTAAGCCCAGATAGACGTTACCGGGCTTGTTATAGGTTTCCTTAACATAGGCTTTCAGCATAGTCAGCAGGTCTTCGTCCTGAGAACTGTCAGCCTGTACAGGAATGTTTACGGGTTTTTCAACTACCAGCAGATGATTGTCCTGATAGATTATGTTCATAGTTCAAACCTTCCTGAAATACCGCATGGCAGCACCATGGCACTGTCTCTGATCGGTAATCCGATCTCAACGGTTTCAACTTTTCCGTCAGGATATTTTCCCAGCAGGTGTCTGATCAGCAGGTTGTTCAAAGCGGTGGCACTGAAACCGGTGGTATAGCCGTTTACAAGGAAGGCCAGAGGCTTCTCAGATAAAATGGCAGCTGTTTCCTCTATCAGCGTTTCCAGCTGATCTTCGATTTTCCATAATTCATTGTTAGGACCGCGGCCGTAGCTTGGCGGATCCATCAGAATGATGTCATAGCGGTTACCGCGTCTTAATTCGCGTCTGACGAATTTGAGTGCATCATCAACAATAAAACGGATTGTATGGTCCTGCAGATTGTTAAGCATCATGTTTTCCTTGGCCCAGTTGACCATGCCTTTGGCGGCATCAACATGAACAACTTCACTGCAGCCGGCTTTAGCAAGAGCCATAGTTGCAGCTCCGGTATAACCGAAAAGGTTCAGGGCTTTAACTTCGTGATCACTGTTTTTGACTTTTTCAGCCAGCCAGTCCCAGTTTACAGCCTGTTCCGGGAAAAGCCCGGTATGCTTGAAATTGGTAGGGGAGACCTTGAATTTCAGGTCTCTGTAACTGACGGTCCAGTATTCCGGCAGCTTGCGTCTGAATTCCCAGTTACCGCCGCCTTTGCTGGAACGGTGGTAGATGGCATCGTACTGTTTCCACTGCGGCAATTCTCTTTTATGCCAGATGGCCTGAGGATCAGGGCGCACTAAAACAACGCTGTCCCAGCGTTCAAGTTTATCTTTGTCACCGGCATCGATAAGCCGGTAGTCTTTCCATTTATCAGCTATTAAAATCATAAACCCATTATACTTCATCTTAGCGCTTTTGTCTTTAATATGTAGGTAATTCAAAGTATAATAAACGTGGTGATTTAAATTGGAAAGCTACTTAAGTGTACTGAATGAAAAACAGCTGGAAGCCGTTCAGACTACCAGCCAGTATGTCAGAATAATTGCAGGTGCGGGTTCGGGGAAAACCCGTGTTTTAACCACGCGCATCGTTTACATAGTCAAAAACTGGGGCATTGATCCCCGCAAGGTCCTGGCCATAACCTTTACCAATAAGGCCACCAATGAAATGCGCAGCCGTATCAATGAGCAGCTGCCGGAAGAAGCGGGAATGATCCATATTTCGACCATTCACTCTTTCTGCGTCATGGTGTTACGTTATGACATCAAGCATCTGGGCTATCCGGGAAACTTTACCATTCTTGACGTAGACGACCAGAAGAGCATTCTGAAGGAAGCTTATAAATATCTTAAAATCGACAGCAAGAAGTACAGTGCCAATGTACTGCTTGAATACATAGCCAACATGAAATATGCGCTGTATTCAGGTGAAGATGCCATTCTTTCCGCTGTTAACCCTTATGAAAAAGGCAAGGCTGAAATATACGATTTCTATCTGAAGAGACAGAATGAACTGTATGCTCTGGATTTCGATGACCTGCTGTTATGGACAGTAAGACTGTTCAAGACTAACAGCGAAGTCAGGGAAAGATGGCAGAGAAGATATCAGTACATCCTGGTAGATGAGTTCCAGGACATTGACAATACGCAGTACGAACTGATTCAGCTGTTATCAACTGAAAACACCAGCCTTTATGTAGTTGGCGATCCGGACCAGACCATTTATACCTGGAGAGGGGCCAACATCAACATCATAATGAATTTTGAACATGACTTCAGGCCGTGCGAAACGATCATCCTGGAAAGGAATTACCGTTCAACCCAGACCATTCTGGGCGCTGCCAACAGCCTGATAAAATATAACCGCAACAGGGTCAAGAAAGACCTTTATACGGAAAATGAAGAAGGGCGGATGATAATCCATTACAAAGCCCTCAATGAAATTGAAGAAGCGAACTACGTGGTCAGTACGATCCTTGATCTGAGCCGTAAGGGATACCAGTACAGTGACATGGCTATTCTGTACCGTTCAAACTATGTCTCCAGAGCGTTTGAAAAAGCGCTGATGGACATGAAACTGCCATATGTTATCTATGGCGGCATCAGATTCTATGAACGCATGGAAATCAAGGATGCCCTATCTTATCTGCGCATGCTGACAAACGCTGATGACCTGTCATTTAAGAGAATAATCAACGTGCCTAAAAGAGGCATCGGCAATAAGACCGTTGACGCCATCATGGATTATGCCAGAGAAAACCGCATAACCATGTATGAAGCGGTAAAGCAGCTGCAGTTCCCGACCAGGACCCAGAAAACTCTTGATGAACTGGTTGCCAGATTTGAAAAGTGGAAAGAAGAATCTCAGGAAATGAAACTGGAAGAGATCCCGCAGATGGTACTGGAGGAAAGCGGGTATAAAACCATGCTGGAAACTTCAGAAGATTTCAAGGATATCGACCGTATTGAAAACCTGAAGGAACTTATTAACGATATAGCCGACTTTACGGAAATACATCCGGAAGCTAAACTCGATGAATATCTTCAGATGGTTTCACTGTATACGGACATTCAGTCGGAAAAGGACGGTAAGTTCGTATCACTGATGACTGTACATGCGGCGAAGGGGCTTGAGTTTAAGAACGTCTTTGTCGTAGGTCTTTCCGATGGTGTTTTCCCGTCAGAAAGGAGCCTGGAAGAAGGTCTCAAGGGCCTTGAGGAAGAAAGAAGACTGGCTTATGTAGCATTTACCAGAGCCAGAGAGAATCTGTTCCTGACGGAAAGCGGCGGTTATAACTATGCCACCAGTACCAGCAAGGAATCTTCACGTTTCCTTGATGAGGTAGATGAAACATTCATAAAGGGGGCCGGACAGGCAGCCGCTAAGGAACCGGAATATCATCCGACAATGTTCAATACCGAATATGTATCGCCATCACGCCGCCCTAAGTCAAAGATAAAACCGGGTGATCTGGTCGTTCATGACGATTTCGGTGAAGGCGTTGTTCTGAGCGTTAACGGCAACTTCGGTGATATTGCCTTTGAATATCCGTTTCTGACCAGAACGATGTCCCTGAATTTCCCTAAACTGCATAAAAAGGAGAAAGACGATGAGTAGTGTAAGAGAGAGAATAGAAGAATTAAGAGATTTACTGGAACAGTATAATCTGCAGTACTACCGCGATAATAATCCAACCGTACCCGACAGTGAGTACGATAAACTGATGAACGAACTGAAAAAGCTGGAAGCTGAACATCCGGAATTTGATGATCCGAATTCAGTTACTCACCGAGTAGGCGGTGCCATTTCTGAAGGATTTACCAAAATCGTTCATGAAAGAAACATGCTGTCACTGGGAAACGTCTACAATTACGAAGAAATAAAGCAGTTCTGCCAGCGTGTTGAAAACGAGGTAGGACCTGTTGAATATATGGTTGAAATGAAGATCGATGGCCTGGCCATGAGAATGCTGTTTCAGAACGGCAGCTTTGTTCAGGCTGTAACCAGAGGAGACGGTGTGGTAGGTGAGGATGTTTCCATGAATGTCAGGACCATCCGCTCAATTCCTCTGAAGATAAACTTTACCGGGGAACTGGATATCCGCGGTGAAGTATACATGCCGAGAGAGTCATTCCGCAGACTTAATGAAGCCAGAAGCCGTGAAGGACAGGAAAGCTTTGCCAATCCCCGTAATGCGGCAGCCGGTTCCATCAGACAGCTGGATTCATCTGTAGCCGCTTCACGCGGACTGGATGCCTTCTGGTATCATCTGCCGAATGCCCAGCGGTATGTTAATACCCACGAAGAAGCCTTAGAGTTACTCGAACGCATCGGTTTCAGAGTAAATCCTGAAAGACGGCTGTGTCATAACGCCGATGAAATATGGGCTTTCATTCAGAAAGTTGGCGCTGAAAGAGATTCTCTGCCATTCGACATTGATGGTATGGTCATAAAGGTCAATGACCTGGCTAAGCAGGTTCAGCTTGGCTATACCGTCAAGGCTCCTAAGTGGGCCACGGCTTATAAGTTCCCGGCTGAGGAAGTTGTTACGGAAGTAAGAGAAATTTTCTGTACAGTCGGCAGAACCGGCAAGGTCACACCTAATGCCCGCTTCAGACCGGTCGAGATAGCTCAGACCATGGTTGAATATGCGACATTGCATAACTGTGATTACATCATCAACAAGGATATCAGAGTATCTGATTCCGTAGTTGTTCATAAAGCCGGAGATATCATTCCGGAAGTCGTACGTGTCATCCCAGCCAGAAGAAAAGCTGACAGTGTACCGTATGTATTCCCTGACACATGTCCTGTCTGTGGTATGCCTTTGTACCGTTTTACTGATGAAGCTGATTACTACTGCCTTAACAGTGAATGTCCGGCCAGAGTAGTTGAAAGCATAGCTCACTATGCTTCACGTGATGCCATGAATATCGAAGGGTTAGGAGAGAAGAAAGTAGAACAGCTGCATCAGGCCGGTCTGCTTAAGAGAATTGAGGACATCTACAGACTTAAGTACTATCCGGAAGAGGTAATGTCTCTGGATAAGATGGGAAAGAAATCTTACAACAATCTTATTGAAGCCATTGAAAGAAGCAAGGATAACGGTCTCGATAAGGTGCTCTTTGGCCTGGGTATCAAGCATATCGGTGCCAAGGCAGCCCGCATACTGGCTGAAAACTATCCTGACATTGACAGGCTGATGGCTGCTTCAAAAGAAGATCTGACCAGGATACCGGATGTCGGTGAAATCATGGCTGATTCCGTTGTTCAGTTCTTCAAGGATGAGCAGAATATTGAATTCATAAATGCCCTGAAACGGGCAGGAGTATCGCTGCTTTATAAGGCCAGAGCAAATTTTGCTTCCATTTTCACCGGAAAAACTGTAGTATTAACTGGTGGTCTGGACCGCATGACCAGATCACAGGCTGAAGAGATACTCACACAGCTGCAGGCTAAGGTAACCGGTTCGGTATCAAGATCAACTGATATCGTAATATACGGTCATGATGCCGGCAGCAAGTATGATAAGGCTCTGCAGCTGGGAATTCAGCTGATGGATGAGGAAAGCTTTGCCGCTGAACTTGAACGTCTGGGAATTCTTAAATAAATCTTAAAATGGTGGAAATGCATATATTTATTATGTAAAATGTAGGTTAGGAGTGATTATATGGCAGAAAAAAAGAAATCTGAGAATAAATTACTGAACTCCGCATCCGGAATATTCAAGAAAAAACAGACTTCAAAAACTGATAAAAAGACTGCGAAAACCAGCAGTTCTGTTAATAATGCCAAATCCGAAACTGAACTTCAGAAGACTAAGGAAATACGGACAGTTGCTTCAGCATCTACAGCCGTAAAAGACAGAAACGCAGAGAAGATACTCTCTGCCGCTACAGCAGCTACCAAGACCGCAAAGCCTAAGAAGGAAAAGAAACTGGGACCAAACTGGTTCTTCTGGATCGTTCTGATCCTTGTCATTATTCCTTCATTCTACTTTGTCAAACTGCTGCATGACGCTTCACTGGAATCAAATGTTCCGGTACTTGGCGAAAGACTTAAGCATAACATTCAGGATCAGATAACAGATGAAATGAAAACAACCATTTCAACTGCTGTCAGGTCCATGGAGAATGTTGAATTATCTGAAACAAACCTGATCGTAGATACCCTCAGGATCACTGTTGACGCTAACGATGAAATGACAGCGGGTCAGATGAAACAGATGACCGTTGACATTTACAATAAAGTTGCGGAAACAGCTCCGATTGAAACTTATTTCACTCAGCATGATGATTTCAAACAGTATGACCTGGAAATCAATGTTTTCAATAATCTTGATGCAGAAAGTCCAGTCATAGTTTCTCTTTTCAGAAATTCACATATGAATAATTATACCGTTCAGGTTCTGACCAATCCTGTAAATTCCAAAGTAGCAAGTGAGCTGAAAGTCAGAATGCAGGAAGAACTTGAAGAAAGAGAAAGAGAAAGACAGGAAGCTGAAGCTGCTGAAAACGCAGAACAGTCAGAAGGAACTGAAGAAACGGAAAGCGGAGAAAGTGGAGAAGCAACCTCTGAATAAAAACCAGCACTTCATAGGTAAGTGTGAGGATTATACTTATGATGGAATGGGTGTCGTTAAATACGGCACCTTTTGTGTTTTTGTCAAGGACATGGCCTATGGCGAAGAGGGTGAAATAGTTGTTACGGCTTTACGAAAGGATTATGCTTACGGCCGTCTGCTTAAACTCATACAGAAAAGCGATGAGCGCGTTGAACCGGTCTGCAGTATCTCAAGGCAGTGCGGCGGCTGTCAGCTGCAGCATCTTTCCTATAAGGAACAGTTAAGATTCAAGGAAGAACTGGTCAGGAACAATATTGTCAGAATTGCCGGACTTGATACTCCGGTAAATCCTATTATCGGTGCCGAAAAACCATTATATTACCGCAACAAGTGTCAGCTGCCTGTCGGCACTGACCGTAACGGAAACACCGTTATGGGTTTTTACCGTTTTAATTCACATGAAATAATACCTTTTGACAAATGCCATCTGCAGAGTAAAAAAGCCGGCAGACTGGCTGACATCATAAAGGATCTGATAGAAAAGCATCAGCTGACTTCAGAAGTCAGACATGTGATGATAAGGGATATGGAAAGTACTTCCCAGATGATGGTTGTGCTGGTAACATGGCATGAAAATGTGAAATGTCTTGCCGAGATAGTGCCACAGATACTTAAGGCTGAAAGCAGTGTTAAGAGCATTATTCAGAATATCAATCCTGAAGAAACAAATGTTGTGCTTGGTAAAAAGGAAAAGGTACTGTACGGTAACGGACGAATAGAAGATGAGCTGCTTGGTCAGAAATTCAGCATCTCTTCACATTCCTTCTATCAGGTCAATTCATCCCAGACTGCTGTGCTGTATTCAAAGGTCATTGAGATGGCAGACCTGAAGAAAAGCGATACCGTAGTTGATCTGTATTGCGGCGTTGGAACCATAGGCATGATCGCCAGCCGTAAGGCCGGAAAGGTGCTTGGTGTGGAAATTGTTGAAGATGCTGTCAAAGATGCCCGTAAAAACGCTGAAATAAACAGAATAGAAAATGTTGAATTCCGCTGTGCTGATGCCCGTAAGGCAGCTTCTCAGCTGGCTGACGAGGGCATGCAGGCAGATGTGGTATTTGTCGATCCGCCTAGAAAAGGGTGTGACGAAGTTACTCTGGAATCCCTGGTAAGGATCAGGCCTGACAGAATAGTTTATGTATCCTGCAACCCAGCTACCTTAGCCAGAGATCTGAAGTATCTGGAAGCCAACGGGTTTAAAACTGAACGGATACAGCCGGTTGATCAGTTCCCGCAGACCTACCATGTCGAAACAGTTGTGCTTTTAAGGAGAACCGCTGAATGAATACTGATGATCTTGAACACTGGCATTTTGAAGTTACTGAAAAAGCCTGCAATCATCTTCTTGATCTCGTTCTTAAAGGTCAGAAAAGAGCTACTTCCAGTGCTCTGATCGGATATCAGCTGGAAGGCGAAGATATTCCTTCTGTCGGAGATATGAGCGTCATAACAGACTGGGATGGCAATCCGAGATGTATTATCAGAACCAGTTCCGTAAGAGTAATGCCTTACAGAGACATTACCTTTGAAATTGCAAGACTCGAGGGAGAAGATGATTCTCTGGATTCATGGAGAAAGAATCATGAAGAATTCTTCCGTGAAGAAGGAAAGGAAATCGGCTATGAGTTTTCTGAAGACATGGGTATTGTTTTTGAAGAATTTGAGGTTGTGGAAATAATCTGAAACAGATGATAAAGAAACAGTAAGCGGACAAAAATGTCCGTTTTTAATATGAAAGAGTGTTATACTTTAAGTAGAATTGTTTCAGCAGACAGCTGATAGATGGAGATAATATGAAAATACTGTTTGTTACTAGTGAGTGCGCACCGTATTCAAAATCAGGTGGACTGGCTGACGTGGCATTTTCACTGCCACCGTCACTGAAAAACATCGGTAATGACATTGAGATCATTACTCCTTATTACAAGTGTGTAAAGGATAGATTTTCTGCAGAAATAGAGTATGTTACCAACATTACAGTCTATCTTGGTGAAAGGGGAATGTATTGCGGATTGCTGAAAGGTGAGCTTTCAGGAGTGCCAGTATGGTTCATCGATAATGAGGAACTTTTCTACAGAGACAAACTGTACGGTTATGATGATGACAAATTCCGTTTTGCCTGGTTTTCCAAGGCTGTAATCGACGTATTGGATTATATCGATTTTGAACCGGAGATCCTGCACTGTAATGACTGGGAAAGTGCTCTTGCCGTCATTTATCTGAAAGATGATCAGGCCAAGAGAGCAAAATACCGCAATATCAGAACAGTGTTTACAATTCATAACATTGCCTATCAGGGACAGTTCGGGGCTGATGAACTGACTACGACATTTGCCCTTGATCCGGGATGGTATAACGGCGGTCTGGCTTATGAATATCAGGGCAGACATGACGTTAACCTCATGAAAGGTGCCATGTTAATGGCTGATGCCGTTTCAACAGTATCACCTACATATGCCAGAGAACTGCATACACCGCGTTTCGGCAAGGGACTGGAAGGCGTATGTGACATAATAGAATCAAAGATGTACGGTATCATCAACGGTATCGACCCTGATCACTATGATCCAGCCAAGGATAAGAGAATTCCTTGTAATTTCGATGTTGAAGACAAGTCAGGCAAGGAAGCCTGTAAGGAATATGTGCAGGAAACATTTGGCCTGAAAAAGGAAAAGGAATGGCCGCTGTTTGCCGTTGTTGCCAGACTGGTTGAACAGAAGGGCGTTGAACTGATCCGTCAGCTGATGCCTGAAATGATGAAGAGAGGAATTCAGCTTGTCATCTTCGGCCAGGGCGAAAAGAAATACGTTGATTATTTCACTGAATGTACCAGACAGTATCCTGGTCAACTGGGATTCTCAGACAAGTACAGTGAGGAAATGGCTGCCAAGGTCTTTGCCGGTGCTGATATCTATCTGATGCCTTCAGAATTTGAACCGTGCGGACTGTCACAGATGATGGCTATGCGTTACGGTACCGTTCCAATCGTCCATGAAACAGGCGGTTTGAAGGATACAGTCAGACCGTATTCTGATTTTGACGGAATCGGTGACGGCTTCTCATTCAATGAGTACAGTGCCAAGGCTCTGATGCTGGCAATTGATGCTGCCATCAAGGTTTACTTTGCTGAACATAAGGTCTTTGAAAAACTCAAGGACAGATGCATGAAGAAGGATTTCTCATGGGACAAGTCAGCACAGACTTACATGAAGATGTATTCAGATATCTGCGGCAGCGGATATGACCCTAACGTAACCTTCATGGATGCCTATGATGCTTTACAGATAGTTTATGAAGATCTGGAAGACATTAGAAATAAGTTCCTCAAGAAGCAGCCGGATGATTATTCAAATATCTGCCAGATCAGAATCGACGGTCCTGGTCAGGGAACATTCTATGTCAAGTTCACCAAGAGCGGCATGGAAATGCGGCCGTACAGCTATGAAGGTGCTGACGTCAATATTTCAACAAGTTTTGACAATCTTTATAACATGGCTATCGGTACAGCATCTGCTGACAAGCTGTTTGTTAACGGCCAACTGAAGGTTGAAGGAAACATCTCAAAGGGTGCCGAATTAAGGTATCTGCTGGGACAGAAAAAGAGAAAGTAAATTATATAAAGGTCAGTTTTCTGACCTTTTGTTTGCTAGACAATAGGGGTCCTAATTTAATATAATAAAGTTTGTAATTACAGGAGGTAAAATATGGGAAAACCAGTAGTTTTAGTTGTAATGGATGGTGTCGGCTGGACTGAAAAAGACAAGGGTAATGCCGTAATGCATGCATATAAACCACAGTTGGATGAATTAATGAGCAAGTGGCCTCATACCACTATCAGAGCTCACGGTGTAGCCGTAGGGCTGCCAAGTGATGATGATATGGGTAACAGTGAAGTTGTCCATAACGCCTTAGGCTGCGGCCAGGTTTATTCACAGGGTGCCAAGCTCGTCAATGAAAGCATCGAATCAGGCCGGATCTATCAGAGCGCTGCCTGGAAGGGCGCTGTTGACTTCGTCAAGGGACATGATGGAAAGCTCCATTTCATGGGTCTGTTATCAGACGGTAACGTTCACTCAAATATCTCACATCTGCTGGCCATGGTAAAAGAAGCCAAGGCTGAAGGCATTAAGGAAGTCAGAGTACATATTCTGCTGGACGGCAGAGATGTTCCTGAAACATCAGCTCTCAAATATGTTGATCAGCTGGAAGCAACCTTAGCTGAACTGAATGACGGTACATTCCACGGCTGCATTGCCAGCGGCGGCGGCCGTATGGTTATCACCATGGACCGTTATGAAGCTGACTGGGGCATGGTTGAAAAGGGATGGCACATCCATGTAATGGGTGATGGCAGAATGTTTGAAAGTGCAACTGAAGCAATTGAAACATTACGTGCTGAGGGCGGTTATACTGACCAGTATCTGCCTGGATTTGTAGTTGGACATGATGGTGTACCGGCTGGAACAATCGATGACGGCGATTCACTGATCCTCTACAACTTCCGTGGTGACAGAGCTGTTGAGATCTCAAAGGCATTTGACTACATGAACAAAGGCTTTGACAAGTTTGAAATGCCAAAGAAACCAGACGTATTCTATGCCGGAATGCTGCAGTATGACGGAGACCTGAAACTGCCTGACAACTTCCTGGTTGAACCACCGCATATTGAACATACATTAAGTGAATTCCTTGTAAACAAGGGAGTTACTTCATATGCCTGCTCTGAAACTCAGAAGTTCGGTCATATGACGTATTTCTGGAACGGTAACCGTTCTGAAAAGTTCTCAGATGAACTTGAAACCTGGTATGAAATTCCATCAGATATCATTCCGTTTGACCAGAAACCTTGGATGAAGGCTACTGAAGTAACAGAAGCAATCGTTGAAGCAATCGAATCAGGTAAATACCAGTTCATCCGCTGCAACTATCCTAACGGTGACATGGTTGGTCACACAGGTAACTATGAAGCAACGATCATTGGTGTAGAATCTGTTGACCTCAACCTGAAGAGAGTAATGGATGCCTGTCTGAAACATGATTATGCCTTACTTGTAATGGCTGACCATGGTAACGCTGATGAAATGTATGATAAGGGCTTCAACCCTGACGGCACACCAAAAGCCAAGACCTCACATTCACTGGCCAGAGTACCATTCATCATTTATAACGGACCGGAAGGAACCAAGATCAAGGAAGGCGACTTCGGTCTGGCCAACGTAGCAGCTACTGTTACCAAGATCTTAGGATTTGATGATCAGCCTGCTGAATGGCTTGAAAGCATTAACGAATAATTAAAGAGATGCTCTTGTTTAAGAGCATCTTTTTTTTAATAATAATATTATGAACTACAAACCATTGAAAGCCTGTCCCGTAAGTGATTTATGCGGAGGGTGTCAGTTTCAGCATGTTGACTATGATAAACAGCTGGAGCATAAACTTAAAACAGCCAGAAAGAATCTGGGTTCTTTTGGTAATGTTGAAGAGATAATCGGAGCTGATTACCCATACTTCTACAGGAATAAGGTTCAGATCAGTTTTGGAACTGATTACAAGGGAAGAGTACTGGCGGGAAACTATGTGCCGAGTACACATACAATTGTTCCGGTAAAGGAATGTCAGCTGGCCAGTAAATCGGCAAACGCCATTTTCAATACAATCATTTCACTGCAGAAATCACTGAAACTCAGCGTCTTTGATGAGCATTCACTGCAGGGTTTTCTGCGTCACGTACTGGTCAGAACCAGCCGGGATGAGGAAGAGGTAATGGTAGTCATAGTAGCCGGATCACCGGTCTTTCCAAAGAAGACGGGGTTCATTAATGCTTTGCTGAAAAAGCATCCTAATATTTCTACAATTGTCCTGAATGTCAATAAGAAACATACAAGCATGATACTTGGTGATAGAAATATTGTATTATACGGCAGAGGCTATATTGAAGATGAATTATGCGGGTATACTTTCAGAATTTCACCGTCATCTTTCTATCAGATAAATCATGCTCAGACAGAAAAACTGTACAAGCTTGCCAGAGAATATGCCGGACTGAAAAAGAATGATATTGTCATGGATACATACTGTGGTATTGGAACCATAGGCATGACTATGGCAGAAAGCTGTCAGAAGGTATTAGCAGTTGAAATCAACAAGGATGCCATCAGGGACGCTGTGAAAAATGCAAAGATCAATGGAATAGATAATATCGAATTCTTCTGTGATGATGCCAGCCGCTTTATGGTAAACATGGCAGATAAAAAGCAGAAGGTTGATGTGGTTATCATGGATCCTCCTAGAAGCGGATCAACAGAGAAATTCCTGAAAGCATTGGTTAAACTATCACCTGAACGTGTTGTTTATGTATCATGTAATCCTGTTACTCAGAAAAGAGATTTGAAATATCTGACTAAGAATGGATATAACGTCAGCAAAATAAAAGCAGTAGATATGTTCCCATTTACTGACCATGTGGAAACTGTATGCTGCTTGTACCACCAAAAGAAAGACTTCATTTCCGTACCGTATGAACCGAAAGATGCGAGCTATCTAAAACAGCGCTAAAAACAAAAGAATAGGAGAGCAGCCATGAAAAGACTAAGTATTGA
>JAFRAB010000020.1 GCA_017405675.1 Erysipelotrichaceae bacterium | reverse complement strand
TTCCCAGACAGATAATCTTCGCACGCTTGTACTTTTTGTTTCGCGTTATATTTTGACTTTCTTCCCATGATAAAATCCCACCTTTCTTAGATTGGCGAGATTTAACTTTTTCTCGTGTCTACTTTAGTGGGATTGTATCATATGAAATGCGGGCTTTTTTTATGCTGTATGTTCCTTCAGGAATCTGATGATTCGGTGTTTGGTCTCTTCGTTCCAGAAGAAGCTGTGACCGTGGTCGGCATTATTGACCATTACCATATAGGCTTCAGTTCCCCTGTTTTTGAGAGCCTTGAAGAAATCCGTGCTGTGTGACAGCGGGACCAGACGGTCCTTGTTGCCATGAACAATCAGGACCGGTTCGAGATCCTTTCTTAAGTTAATGTAAGTAAAGGCACTGGCCTGTTCATACTGTTCAGGATATTCATCGATAGGCCTGGCAAAAAGATTCAGTGAAAGGTAATGATTATCTTCCTGTGACAGTCCGGTTTCCCTGCTGCACAGGTCCTTAATATCAGTGACGCCATAGAAGTCCATCAGGCCCTTTAAGGCAGGCAGTTCATCCGGCTCGTCCTCATTATCAAGATATGGCGTATTCCACGTCAGGAAGCCTAAAACCGCAGTGTGGCCGCCGCTGGAATCACCAGCCAGGAAAACATTGTGCATATCTATCGGATATTCCCCGGCATGCTTCTTAATAAAGCGGGCAGCAGTCTTAAGATCAAGGATCTGTGACGGGAAGCGGCTGTAAGGAGCATCACGGTATTCAATGATGGCTACCGCAAAGCCTGACCTTACTATTGAATAATAATCACCGAAATTCCCCTGCATGTTCTGCTTCATCCAGGCACTGCCTCTGACATGAATAATCAGCGGATAGCGTCTTGCCACAGAGTTTTCCGGGAACATGAACCTGATGTGCAGGTCCTTGTTATCCTTGCGCCGGTATGTGACATCACCAGGACAGTCGACTCTAAGATAATCGAAATTTCCTTCAATTATCTCCATTCCCTCGGCACTGTCAGTCCATTTAGGGAAATCCACATAACTGTATTTAAAAGAAAAGTCTGCCATAATTTACTCCTGTTCATCATTTCTGAGAATAAATTCAGTCGTTTTACCTGTCAGAATATCGCTCTGGTACATCTTGTCATCCCATAAGCCGAAACCGTGGTTCCGGTCCCAGATCATGACCAGTTCCTTATCTTTACCGGTAGTTAAAGACCGATAAGCCTTCTTTGAAACTTCCGGCAGTACCGTGTCATCCTTATCGCCATGACACAGCAGAACATTGCCCTGATATTCACTCACATATTTAACAACATCATATTTACACAGGCCGTCATAGAACCGGTGTGAAAGATAGATATATGTGTTGTCAAAAGTATTGAAATAATTAGCGTAACCGTTTTTCCGGGCTTCATCAACCAGAGAGTTCCCCTTTTCATCCCACAGGAACGGTTTTAATTCGCTGGCTTCCATGACAGCTGAAGTCCATAACACCAGAGTGTCTGCCTGAGGCTTTCTTACGGCCGCATAAGCGGAAACAACACGTCCGCCCATACTGTATCCTACAAGCACCAATCTGCGGTGAGAAGGCTTTAAAACGGCTTTAATGCAGGCTTCCACGTCATCAAGTGAATTGTCCATACAGTAATTATCATATGGCTCTTTGCTGTCACCGCAGCCGGCCTGATCCATCATTATGGAATCAAAGCCATGCTTGGCCAGCTGACCGGCAACCGTCAGAAAACGTCCTCCTTCAGTCCTTTCAGCCTTAAAGCCATGCACAAACACAGCTAAGGCACGAGCTTCATTATCTGCTTTGACCATGGTTACAGGTATGTCTGTATTGCGGTAAGACTTAACAGTATCAACGATTGTTTCCATTTTTATTCTCCGTTTCTCTTTTTAACATAGTAGTTATATCCAAGCATTCCTGCCGTACTTAATACAGCAGTTACTGCGAAAATGATCATTGTTTTCTTTATATCGCCATCACCTAAGGCTGAGCCCCGGTAAGTAGATGACAGAACCGAAGGAATGCGGGCAAAGAACGTCAGCAGGATCCAGGTTTTGAATTTCATGCCGGTCAGGCCTATGAAATAGCTTAACAGGTCCTTAGGAGTACCTGGTATCATGAATACCGCAAAAGCAATGGTATTCAGCTTTGACGGGTCCCTGAGGAAGTTCAGTCTGCTGATCTCCTTATCCTTAAAGAATACTCTGACAAAATCCTGTCCGAAATACCTGACTGCCGAAAAGATGAACATGCACCCTAAGGTTATGCCGGTCAGGCACAGCAGTGTCCCTTCTACCAGGCCGAAAGCGTAGCCTCCGGCAATCTCAAAAGGTTCTCCCGGTATTACGGCAATGATAACCTGTAAAGCGGTAATAATTATGAAAACAAGACGGCTCCAGATCCCGAAATTGTCAATCCATTCAACAAACTTGTCCGGATCGCTGACATATTTCAGCAGTGGTTTTCCGACCACAGATCCAAGTACTAACAGTAAAACAGCGAACAATACTATTCCGCCGATATAAATTGCCTTCTGCTGTCTTATACTTAAATTCCTGTTCATCTCTTTTATTATCGCATATTATGAGTCTGATTTATCTTAAAAATTCACAAAGAAAAAGGGAGATTTTTCTCCCGTGAAATTTATAACTAATATAGTTTATGGCTTGTTCTCACATAGTCATAGAATACCTGCAGGCATTCGTCCCTGTCGATCTGCTCCATTTTTACCGGGAAGTACAGACGGTTTTTCAGCAGCATTTTTTCCAGCTTGCCGTCACGGAAACCGATAATGGAATTATCCTCGATCGAGCATCCGTAATATACCTTTTCAATATTAGCCCATACAATGGCGCTGATGCACATGCTGCACGGTTCTCCTGTAGTATACAGCTCACAGCCTGACAGATCATGGGTACCCAGTGCTTTTCCTGCATCTCTGATCGCCATAATCTCACCATGGGCACTTGGGTCATGGTCCGCAAGTACACGGTTATGATTTCTGGCAATGATGCTGCCGTCTTTGACAATGACGCAGCCAAATGGTCCCCCATCCCTGTGGTAGATACCCCGCATAGCCTCTTCAATGGCCACTTTCATGAATTCATTTGTCTGTTTCATATCCTTAATGGCTTTATCATAGGTGTCTTTCATCCTCTGGTCAAAACAGGACATGATGATGCTGATGTCATAATCACTGTTATTGTGCAGCCAGTATTCAATGGAATGAATGGCCACAGTACAGGCTTCATATGCCGGATAGCCATATACACCGGTTGATATAGCCGGGAAAGCGATGGAATGAATATCATTTTTCCTGGCCAGATCAAGGGAATTGATATAACAGTTACCCAGTAGGACAATATCATCCCGCACACCGCTGTAGATCGGACCTACGGTATGAATTACATGTTTTGCCGGCAGATCATAACCTGCGGTTATCTTGGCTTCACCGGTTTCACACCCGTTAAGAGTACGGCATTCTTCCAGCAGTTTTTTTCCTGCAGCTCTGTGAATGGCCCCGTCAACACCGCCCCCGCCTAAAAGCGTCTTATTTGCGGCATTAACGATCGCATCACACTCGAGTTTTGTAATATCGCACTTTCGTATTTCGATTGCGTTCAGGTTCATGTTCTTACCTCACTATCTCATTACGACAAAAAGCAGCAGTGCATAAAGTGTAAAAGCCGGCCGTATCGGCAGCAGATAAAACAATCTGACCGGAAATATATCATAAAGTTTCTGCATGATGAAATTATCGGGATACATCGTAAAGACATAATTTGATTTTTTATTCAGACCTGATCTTACCAGGAAAACATTTATGATATGAGCAATTACCGCCAGTAAGAACGTATATATTCCAGCCCATATGCAGTCCTTTAAAACCGGATTATATATGTCCAGAGTATAGAAGCTCATACAGGTTACGATCAGCAGACCATGATAGCCATAGAAGCCATAGGCCTGCTTGGAAAAGACCAGCTGATCACGGTTGTAGCTGTCAGGCATCACAAAGGCCAGTATGGCACCCAGGGTCCCGATTGAAACACAGTATGCCATGATGGAATCGATGCGGAATATGGACCGAATTATACACAGTATGGTTGCCTGATTGCACAGATAACAAGGCAGCTCATTGAAATAGTTATAATCACTTCTGATATCCTTCAGTGAGAACTTGTAGAGACGCAGTATGATCAGTTCTGCAATGCTTAATATCAGGACCAGACGGTATCTTGAATCCAGGGACAGTTTTCTGCCGATCAGGGTAACAAGCAGCAGAAACAATACGGTGAGGATCACATAGAACCACCACCATATGTTGAATACCTTTATTCTTGCTTCTCTTTTACTTACCCGCATAATTCTGTCCTTTTTCGAAATAATTGTCTCATTTTTAGAGGTTTTTTCAAATATATTGACTTTAAATATTCATACAAACACAAAAAAAGTATCTGACATCATGATCAGATACTTTTTCATATTCTGTTTAACCTTTGACGGCGCCGGCTGTAACACCTTCAACATAGTATTTCTGCAGGAACATGAACAGTGTAACGATTGGTACCGCTACAATGACACATCCGGCAGCGAACTGTGTGAACAGGTTGGTGTCCGGGTGAGTACCGAACAGCAGTGAGTACAGGCCGACTGATACTGTCCAGTATGCTGCGTTATCAGCGCCGATGATAACCTTGGCAAAGATGAAGTCCATCCATGGTCCGGTAAAGCTCATCAGAGCCTGATAGATGATAATCGGCTTGGCTAACGGCAGAATGATCTTCATGAAGATCTTGAAGTTAGTGCAGCCGTCCAGCTTGGCTGATTCAACCAGAGCGTTAGGGATAACATCGAAGAAGCCCTTGGCAACCTGGAAACCCAGACCGGCACCGGCGCTGTAAGCCAGAACCAGACCGACTACTGAATAGCCCGGATGATTAGGGTTACCTGTTAAACCGATTGACTTCAGCAGGAAGTAAATGGCAATCATGGACATGAAGCCAGGGAACAGACCGATGATCATGGAGATATTCATGAACGGTTTACGCATCTTGAATTTCAGCTTGGACATGCAGTATGCAACTGACAGTACCAGGAATGTAGAAATGATACAGTCGATAATTGCGATTATCAGCGTATTCAGCATCCATCTCGGGAAAGCCTTAGCTACACCGTAATAGGTAGCTGAAAACAGATCCTGGAAATTCTTCAGCCCGTAAGCCTTCGGGAAGAAGTTGCTGGTAACGGTACCGATGAAAGTGCCGTCAGGCTGATATTCGCATCTGAAGGCTGACAGGATGATCCAGATCAGAGGTATAAGCCAGATGATACCCAATACTACTAACAGAACGTAAGTGACAGCCAGGCTCGTCTTCTGGGCTCTGGAAGCACTTCTTGTTTTCTTAAGAACCATTTCACTCATTGGAAAGTATCCTCCTCGTTATATGCCTTTGAACGTCTGTATGTTACCAGAGTAATTGATGCAGTGATCAGGAATGTGAAGATACCGATTACGGCACCGGTGTTGTATGAACCCTGGTCAATTGTTACCTTATACAGCCATGTTACCAGCAGGTCGGTACCGCCTGCCTGATAGCCGGTATAGGTTGGACCGCCGCCGGTCAGCAGGAAGATGGTATTGAATGAGTTGATGTTTCCGACGAAGCTGGAAATCAGATAAGGGGTTGTAACGAAGATAACATAAGGTAATGTGATCTTCATAAACATCTTCATAGTTGAAGCACCGTCAACACGGGCAGCTTCATACAGGTCAGCCGGGATGTTCATCAGGATACCTGATGTCATCAGCATGGTGTAAGGAACACCGACCCACATGTTGACAATGATAACCATTATCTTGGCCAGGTTTTCACTGTCTGACGGATGCAGGCCGAGGAAACCGATTGGTTTGGCGATCCAGCCCATGTTTACCAGCATGCTGTTGACAGGTCCGTATTCACCCAACAGGTTACGGACAGCCAGCAGTGAAATGAACTGCGGAACAGCGATGGTAAAGATAAATACCGTACGGAACAGTTTCTTGCCCTTTAACCCCTTCTTGTTAATCAACAGAGCCAGAATGATGCCTCCGAAATAACAGGTCAGAGTGGCAAAGATAGCCCAGATAAATGTCCAGCCTAAGACAGGAAGGAATCTGTTCTTGATTTCGACACCGAGTGAACCCTCACCGGTAAAGACAGCTGCGAAGTTCTGCAGACCGTTCCAGTGGAACAGGTTGGTACCAAGGTCGTTCATGTCCTGGGAGTTATATGTGGTAAATGCCAGGGAAATCATGAAGATGGTAGGCAGAATGGTGAATACCAGAGCTGCTACGCAGGTAGGTGTCAGCATCAAAATGTGGAATCTGCTGTCCAGCAGTTCCTTTAAATCTTCAACGAAGGTGGTTGGCTTCTTGCCTATTTTCTTATCCTGATCTGCCTTGAAAGATGAAGCGATGCTCATTTCCATCAGCATGAAGTAAATAATGATCACGGCAATCGTAACGAAACCGAACAGGATGATAAGCTTACAGTCGGAACCGATTGTGAAAGCACCTGTGGCAGGATCGAAATCGCCGCCTTCGGAAAGATGTGTCAGTGACAGATTATATAAAGCCTTCCAGCCATATGGCGTACCATTTATCGACGGGCAGAAAACCATAAACCAGATTATGGCAATCTGCAATAACAGGAATATTGCACCTTTAATATATTGTTTGTGATAAAAGTTTCCTGCACCGAAAATAAAGTGGGAAAGTTTGGTTCCCAGTGAACCGTCTGCGAAACGCTTGCCGAAATTGGAAATGCGCTCACGCAGCGGTTCAAGGATGTCCAGTTTATTTTTCGGAACTTTATTTAATGTAGAATCCATATTTTCCCTCCAAAAAATAACGTTCGCTTAAATTGATAAGTTTTCTTTTCTTGAGTTATGCCTTTACAGGTAAATCAGCTGGGAAATCCTTTGGATTTACACCATGCATCCATAAGTATTCCATCATGTATAAGCCTTTTCTTACGCCTTCCAGAGATTCTGTTTCAGTTAAGATAACATCACCTGTTGTAGGATAAGGAGTCTTTTCAATCATGGCACGTAATACTGCCGGAGCATTCTTGGAGTAGTAGTAAGTGTTCAGAGTACCTGTCAGGAATGGCTGAGGGATGCCCCATTCGGCCATTTCAACCTGCTTGCAGGCCAGCATGTACTGGCTTTCAGTTACCTTGCCTGTGTCAAAGCATGACTTGATGAAATCACTTGCACCGACATATGCAGGAACGTTGAGGCAGTTGACATATGATTCATTCTGAACTTCCTTGCTTGACATGTACTTGACCAGTGTCTGTAAAGCACTGTACTTTTCAGTTGCTGAATGAGCATTGATCATGAAGACCTTGCAGTCAGCGAATGTACCGCCACGGTATACATCACCGGCTTTTACACCGCTTAAGCCTGCGCATGCAGATTCAGTTAAGGTTAATGTAGGGATCATAGCAATACCCAGGTTGGTTTCTGATAAGGCAGCCTTGGCTGAATTGTAATGCCATGCACCGCCGATAACAGCTAAGGCACCGCCGTTCTTCAGGTCTGCTTCCCAGCCATCTGATGAAGCCCACTTGAAGCCGTTAGGGTCTGCATAGTATTCCTGCAGCCATCTAACGATTGCGACAGTATCATCACCCTGACAGTTGGATTCACCCTTTGATCCACCGGATACTGCTTCAGCACCCTGGAAGAGTTTTACTGTAGTTGCATGATCTGGAACTCTGGTTGCCAGTAAGGCAAATGAGTTGTTGAAGCCGTCATCACCGGTTACGGTAATAGCCTTGGTGCCGGCTGCTCTGGCTGCTTCTCTCAGGCCTTCAAATGATTCTGCCTGAGCTTCAGTAACCTTTTCTTTGTTGTAATACAGGAACAGAGCCTGTGAAATATATGGAACACCATATAAGTATTCCTTGCCGTTTAATGTTGAATAGATAACATTCTGGAATGAAGCCGGGTTGTCAGCCTTGACCTGCCGGATCAGAGATTCGTCAGCGATAGGCTTTGCACACTGTGTGGAAGCCAGCTTGCCGATGTTATCATGTGCTACTGTGAAGATATCTGCTGCTGCAGACGGGTCATTGGTAACTGTACCGGCAACGGCACCTGTATCCATGCCCTTAACAGTAACTGTATATCCGAAATCAGGATTTTTCCGGACAAATTCATCGCATGCTTTCTGATAGAATTCAGCGGATTCCTCACCTACCCAGACAACGATCTTGCCGTCATCAGGATTGCCGGAAGGCTTGCCGCCTCCTCCTTCTCCGCCTCCGCCGCAGCCGGCAAAGGTGAAGAGCATCAATACTGCCAGTAATAAACTAATTAACTTTTTCATCATTGAATCCTCCATATTATTAATGAATTGAACTATATGATACTTTTTCAATTAAGTCTGTAAACGTGATGTAGTCACATAACGTTTTTCTGTTTTTATTAAGCATTACAACTATTAATCTGAGAATTGGAACCAGTATGAATGTATATATTCCGGTCCACAGATAAGGCGTGATGCTTTCCATAACGAATATGAATATGAACCTGCTTAAGACCTGATGCCATGTGGCTTCCGTCTGACGGCTGCGGGAGAACAGGACGATTCCTGTAAGTGCTCTGCCAATGGTGGCTCTGTCTTTTCTGACCAGAGGTATTAACAGAAACAGGATCCCTTCCCCGATGAAGCCTGCCAGCATCTTCAGCAGATAGGAATGAAGATTGGCGGCAAACAGTTCGTCTCTGTAGTAGTCATTGGCTCTTAACAGCTCCCTGACAGCTTCCAGATCATTGCCTGCCATGGTAACGGCTTCCCTTTCAATAGCCCTGCAGTTCTCAGCATGCCGGTTGTACGTAGCCGCTAAAGGTGTCTGCATGATCAGATAGGTCAGAAGCAGGAACACCATCAGCAGAGATACTGTATCAAACCCCGTTGAGATCATTCTCTTGACCAGCATTGGTCTGGAGTTAGGTTCTATATCCCGGGAATAACCTTTACTCTCAACCTTCATACTAACACAGCTTCATGTCAATTCTGGTTGAGTAGACGCCTACATCCTTGCTGTCGAATGCCAGTCTGACGTTCTTCTTATCGAACTTTTCATCAACATGGATCAGCATAGGTACGCCAGCCGCTTCAACCTGGGCAAAGCGGATGTTGCCGTAGTTGAGATAACCCTTTACAACAGCCGGTAAACCCGGTTCATTTTCAGAAACGACACGGATGTTTTCGCGGTCAATCGCATAGTTGTAAGTGTACTTGTAACAGTTATTACCATCGATTGAATTGATCTTATAACCATTTTCAGGTGCAGTTTCAATAGTGTATTCACCAATGTTATAGAAGAAATGCAGAACACGGTCGCCGTTTTCCTTGACTTCTGTCTTGGAGAATGTACCAGGCAGTACTTCTTCAGCCTTAACAGCCTTCAGAACTTCAGCGCCATCCTTTATTACATTGACCTTCTGATTGGCAATGGCAAAGTGATACATGTCACCTTCTTTGACTTTATCATCGACGAGGGCAAACAGATAGCTGTCATCGTTTTCCAGATAAGCCAGATTCTGATTATCTACTTTATCAATACGTGATACCTTTAATTCGAAGTCATTGCCTTCTACGATTGCATATGGCGGAATGCCTAATGCGAATTCATCAGCACCCTTCAGAACATCGCCAAAGGCCTCAGGCATAGCAACTTCCTTATGCAGAAGTGCCATCTTGCCGCCCTTATTATGGCAGTGAACAGTATTGACTGTCGGTATCTTATTCATCAGCGTAACTTCGGTATCGGCATCGAAGAAATGTACTTTTTCCGGATTAGGTTCAGCCCAGACAACTTCATCAACTTCGATGTCATCTCTGTCAACGACCTTGATGATGATGTTCTTGCCTTCATCCTTTAAGGTGAATTCTTCAAGGTGGTCACCCAGCTTACCGTAAACGATTGTCTCGTTACCCAGACGTTCAACGTTAGTTACGATAAGTCTCATGCCTTTTCCTTCCTTGTTCACTGAAATGTGTTCAGGACGGATACCGAAGGTTACGGTCTTGTCACCATTGAGATAGTCTTCATGGATCTTACATACCTTTTCATAAGGTACTGTTACTTCATCGCCGGTAGCGAACTTAATAGTAACCGTATCACCGTTTCTCTTCAGGGTTACATCAAAGAAGTTCATCTGCGGTGAACCGATGAATCCGGCAACGAATTTATTATAAGGTTCGTTGTAAAGATTCATTGGCGTATCGATCTGCTGAACATAGCCCAGTTTCATTACTACGATACGGGTACCCATGGTCATGGCTTCTACCTGGTCATGTGTAACATAAATGAATGTGGTCTTCAGACTCTTATGCAGTGCGGTAATTTCCGTACGCATTGCTGAACGCAGCTTGGCGTCCAGGTTTGACAGCGGCTCGTCAAGCAGGAAGACCTTTGGATCACGGACCAGCGCACGGCCTAAGGCAACACGCTGTCTCTGACCACCTGACATAGCTTTTGGCTGACGGTCCAGATATTCTTCAATATCCAGCATCTTGGCAGCCTTCAGAACACGCTGTTTGATTTCTTCTTCGGGCATCTTACGGTTTCTTAACCCGAAAGCCATATTTTCATAAACAGTCATATGAGGATACAGCGCATAACTCTGGAATACCATTGCGATATCGCGGTCTTTTGGTTCCATGTCGTTTACCAGAGTATCTCCGATAAACAGGTCACCTGCTGTAATAGTTTCGAGACCGGCAATCATACGTAAGGTTGTTGATTTACCACAGCCAGAAGGACCAACGAAAACAATGAACTCCTGGTCCGCAATGTCAATGGAAAAATCATTTACCGCTTTATGCCCATTATCATAGACCTTATAAATATGGGAAAGCTTTAAATTTGCCATTTTTTCCTCCTATCCTAATATTGTTTTTTGGTTTAATTATAAATTTATTATAGACCTTTTCAGTGTTTTGTGAAAAGGTTTTCACACAAAATTTACTCTGTTTCGGTTCAGTTCAGAAGTAATGCGGTCAATCCCTGTTGCCAGAGCATTAATCGTACCGATTTTCTTCTTTTTTCTGTCGTATACGGTATATACGTCATCCTTGAAACTGACCTGCCCTATTTCCTTTAACGGGATACTGCTGCGCTTGAACAGATAGCTCATATACAGTACACCATTATCGATATAGGTACGGTCCGAAATCAGGGCGAACAGGACGGCTGCCGCTGCCAGGGACATTATTCCCAGGAAGGCAGCCATCACGATATTCATCGCTCCTGTTCCGGCAAAATGCAGTATTGCAAAGGCTGCGGTTATACCGCCTACCAGCACAAATACTGTAAACCAGAACGGACCCTTTTCAATTTCAGTGCTTATTTCTCCGTGTCTGAACATTTAACTGACCTTCTTCAGTACCACAGACTCATTAGTCGCTACGGAAACAGATCCGGAGACTGTTCCATATGAACTTCTGACATTGGAATAAACGATCTGATATGTACCGTCAAGTTCTACGCTGGTGCCGGTAACAGAATGAATTACCTTGTAGGAATCAACATTGTATTCAATGTTACCGCCCTTGGCTGTTATGACTTCCAGTCTGTTATTTATTTCATCACGGCTGGCCAGTCTGAAGGCTTCGTTATTATTACGGAAAGCGATCATTTCTCTGGTCTTTTCGTAAATGTCATGATGTCTGATCTTCAGTGAGTAATCCATGACATTGATCGAATCGCCGACATTATAGGAGTTGCCCTCATATTTGCCGGTATCAGCATAACGCTTGCTTCTCATGAAATCCTCACCTTCCTGAATGAAAGGTACTCCTTCTGCCAGGAAAATGATGGAATCAGCCTGCGTATAGGCCTGCGGCAGTCTGTCAGCGTTCATTGTCTGAACCAGCTGGTCATACAGCGTATAGTTGTCATGACAAGCTACATAGTTAAGTACCAGATTCGGATTGATATTGGCACCCTGAACCGTATCCTTGGAGAACTGTCCCCGGATACCCAGAGTAATAACGGATGTCATTGAAGTGTCACCCTGAACATAGCCCTTAGCCGGATTGTTCTCGCCTCTTACGGCATTGCGGATGACATCATTGAATGCTCCGACAAGAACATCTGAACCGGAGAAGAAGGACTGTCCCAGTGAAGCCTGAACAGTTGTCTGTTCCTTCAGCTTGGTCTCACTTGTTCCTGCTTTAAGCTTGGTAGCTCCGCCGGTCCAAGGTTCGCCATATACCATTATCTGCGGATATATAGCCTTGCAGTCATTGTAGACATCGATCATGGTCTGATTGTCAAGCAGTCCCATTAAGTCGAAACGGAAGCCTGACAGATGGTATTCATCGATCCAGAACCGGCATGATTCACGAATGAACTTGTTTACCATGTAACGGTCAGAAGCTACTTCATTGCCGCAGCCTGAACCATTATAGAATGTTCCGTTAGCCTTTGTACGGTAGTAGTAATATGGTACCAGCAGATTGAAATTGGAATTCTCCGAACTGCTGGTGTGATTGTATACAACGTCCATGTTGATGGAAATGCCGGCTTTATGCATAGCCATTACCATCTGCTTGAATTCCTTAATGCGGTTGTAGCCGTCATAAGGATCAGTAGAGTAACTGCCTTCCAGAACATTGTAGTTCAGAGGGTCATAGCCCCAGTTATAATTTGTGTCGCTCATTACGGTACCGCTGGTTCTTTCGTCCACTGAACTGTAATCATAGAATGGCTGGATCTGTACATGGGAGATTCCCAGTTCTTTGATATGATCAAGTGCCGTGGAAACAGTCATGCCGTTTTCAGTATAGGTCGTACCTGTTTCAGCCAGACCCAGGAAACGGCCGCGGTTGTTTTCACTTACACCGCTGGTCGGGCTTATGGACATGTCTCTGACATGGATCTCATAAATGGAAGCATCCACGTTATTGCCTTCAAACGGACGGACATCACCGTTCCAGCCATCAAGTGTTTTATTCAGTCTGGTGAAATTGACGACCATGCCGCGGCGTCCGTTAATACCGGCGCTCTTGGCATAAGGGTCAACAACTTCATTGGTACCCTTGCTGTTGGTTACGGTATAGGTGTAGTATTTGCCGTCAAGATCTTCATTGACGGTATAGCTGTAAACACCCTTATCTCCCATCGTCATGGTATATGTGTTTTCAGGTGTCTTATCCTTTTCATAATCACCTGTCTTGTAAATATTCAGTATCATCGCAGTACTGGTAGGTGCCCAGACCTTGAATGTCGTTGCGGAAGGATTTTCCTCATTGTCAAAAGTCACACCCAGATCATTTCCGTCATAGGCATATTTTTCATTGAACTCTTCCGTATCGTAATAATTTGTCAGCATTAATTCAACCTCATTGATCCAGCTTTTGTCGAAGCGGTAGCTTACCGTGACAACATCTGTAATACCTATTTCCTTTTTAAGATTCAGATTTGCCATGTTAAGAGACGGATCATACTCATCCATGGTAATGTCTTTGTACTTTTCTCCGTTTATCGTAACGGTAAAGCGCGGCAGATAAGCCTTGAAATCATTCCTGATCGGCTTGAAATAAGCGCTTATCGTAGTGCTGTTACGGAGCATTGCATAGCTTATTATCGACTTGCAGGCATTTTCCTGAGTATCAAAGATCGTGGATTCCATGGTGCGGACATAGACATTCTGAACACCGCCATTGCTTTCAGGTGCAACTTCAATTGATCTGTCACCATCCGGGTCCTTGGACCAGTTATCGGTTCTGACAATGAACCCCAGCAGGTCCACATCCTTTCCTTCTCCTATTACGGCAAGATCCAGATCAGCATAGACACCATAATCATCATAGCCGGTGAAATCATATGCTGCTCCATTGCCGCCATTTGTCATATCCCAGGCCCATACATTCCATGGCTGGTAGCTGGCTCTGTCATTGGCATTATCATCATTACGGCGGTAATGCAGACGGACAATCCTGGTCTTTTCAGCAGGTTTGCTGCTGTAATCAGTATCATCTTTCTTATACCGGTCGATAACATTACCGGCCGGCTCCAGAGCGATCGGCTTGTCATCCGGTCCTTCATCAGGCTTGCAGCCAGTAAGGACATTTGACAGCAACAGAAACAGTATCAGAATAAGCTTAATTGACTTTTTCATAGTCTTCTCCTTCATCAGAATCCTGACATGTCAGCATATCCCTGCAGCAGTACGTCACCCTTGATGTCGTATGACTGCTTAATGACATTGGAATCCCATTGCGTGGTATCGGTAACCTCATAGCCCTTTTCAAATATGGCCAGCAGGAATCCAGTCATTCCTTCGGTATCAACATACATGATACCGTCCTTTATTTCGTAATCCTTGCTCCATCTGCCTGGTGACCAGCTCCAGATATAGAGTTCATAATCACCATTCAGATAACTAGGGTTGAGATTTATTACATTGAATTTGTCAGATGAAACTTCAACCTTGGTGTATGAGTAACACTGCTCAAGCTCATTGACGCCTTTTTTCAGATATACATGCAGATCAACCTTGCCGTCTTCGACATGATCAGCCAGGAAGACGTGGTTACTGATCTTCATTTCCGTTCTTTCAGCGGTATTGTTATTGAACCAGTAGTAGCCTTCATCAAAGTTCTGAGCTGTCAGTACTACTTCCATGTCATCACTGAAAGTGCAGTCTCTGTCAGAAACCGTCAGCTGCGGATGAATATCCTTGGTTCTGGTAATTACAGACACACCGTTGGCATCAAATCTTACATACGCTACATGGTTAGATACAACCACCTTATAGCCGGTCAGGGCGTCATAGTAATTACCGTTATCAAGATGAGGAACCTTGACTTCAACTGTTTTTCCGGTATTAATCTCGCCAACATTGACGATCAGTGCTCCCTGATCCAGTGGCAGGATCTTTTCGTTAACGTACAGTTCGCCTTCTGCTGATTCATAGGATTCGGCTGCATAGAAACGATTGCGGAAACGGTTGGCTATGGCCACCTGTTCACTTTCAAACGCATATGAACCGATCTTGCCAACTGTAAGTTCAGCAGTCGGACGAGCCAGATATAAGCCGCCCAGATCTTTCTTGCCAGCTACTACTGACCAGTATTTGGCAATACGGGCATCAGTATAGTGAGTGTTGGAACTGACATACTCATCATGGCTCTCTACCCAGGCAATCAGTTTGGATGGATCAGAGTCCTTCAGTACGGCATTAAGGATCATTGTTGCATCCTTCTTGGATACACATGACTTGTACTGAGCCACGAAACCGTCATCAGTTATACGCATCATATCTGTATAAAGTGAAAGAGGTCTGTTGGCCGGAGAATTAAGGATCTCCCCGTATACATACAGATTCTTTCCGGTTTTCAGTTTGTAATACTGTTTGGCAACTCCTACGGTAGTTTCCCAGAAATCACTGGCATAGTCAGGGTCTCCTGATGTTTCCACATGCTTGGCAGCATCAAAACGGAAACCGTCGATACCGACATCTATGCATTCCTCCAGCAAAGCAAGTACCCTGCCCTGAACATATGGATTAGCTGTATTCAGGTCAGGCAGATTGCCGTATGGATAATACTGTGTCTCAGCACCGGAACCGTTGGCATTTCTATTGTGATGGAATGTTACACCGTTGCCATCAGTATCTTCATTGCGGTTGGCATAGAGAACCGGTTCGTAATCGGCAACTGCCGGCAGTACTGTCGGGGTCCCGTCAGGTTCCTTGCCTTCATCATCAGTTGTAGCCATGTGGTTGACAACAACGTCAGCCAGAATGCAGATATTATATTTATCAGCTTCTTTGCACAGATCGATAAGATCCTGTTTAGTGCCGAGAGCTGATTTATCGCCAATTGAAAAACTCAGCGGCTGGTAGAAAGCCCACCAGGCAGAACCGCCGCTTTTTGGCTGCTGTACCGGCATCAGCAGGACATTCTTGAATCCTGCATTGGCAATGCCTTCCAGGTTATCCTTAACCTGATTATAGGTCCAGCAGAATGCGTGCAGAGTCAGTCCGTCTTCAGCGTTATCAGGCAGCTTGTCGTGGTAATTGTCTACGAAATCATCATAGGTAGGAACTTTCGGTTCCTTACCACCTCCGTCTTTACAGCCTGTAAATGATAAGATAAACAGTACTGACAGCAGTAAACATATTATTTTTTTCATAATTCAGTCTCCTTTTGGAAAACCAATTGCGGATTAATGGAACAAGGAGCTTCATTACTGAAGCTCCCTGCATTTTTGTGTTTTATTATTGATAATTATTTTGCAGTAGCCGTAACTGTAACTTCATCGCCGAATGTAATGGTAACTACATATGTACCAGCTGCTTCAGCAACTAAGTTTCCGCCATCAGCTGTGCCCCAGTTGTTATCCCATGCGCCATCGGCACGTACCTTGAATTCAGCGCCTGCAGGTAATTCAACTTCAGCAGTCCAAGTATTGTTTTCACCAGCTGTCATTTCAACGTCTGGAGTTTCGCCCCAGTTATTGAATGAACCAACTACACCGAAAGCATGATCTGCAGGAACGAATTCAACGATCAGTTCCTGACCCTGGCCGTCTTTGGCTTCCTTCAGTACTAAGCCGATACCATAACCAGGTGTTGTTGCAGATGAAACTGAAGTATACTGAGCAATTACCAGAGTATACAGACCCGGAACGCCAATGCATGCTGGGTTGCTTGCCCAAGAGAAACCATATTCATCGTTTTCTTCCTGCCATACAGGCATGAATAATGTATCTGGTGTTAATGATTCAGCATGAGCTGTCTTAGGGTCAGAGATCCACTGGTCTTCAGCATATACCTTGTTGTCGCCGTCAGCGTCTACTGAGCACTGAGCAATCTTGAATGCGTTAGAACCGTTAACTCTGTAAAGCTTGCCATCGATAAGAGCGTTTGTTGTCCAACCGGCATCATTTACACCTAAAATCAAATCGATAGTATACAGATATTTGATTTCCTTGCCGGAAAGAGTGTTATACAGAGCTTCATTAATTCCCTTGACATCTTCAAGAGCAATTGCCTTTAATGCAGATGCTTCATATAAAGCAGTATCCTTGCCATTCCAGCTGTTTGGAGTGCCGTCAGCTAATAAATACTGACCATGAGCAACCCAGGCTGCATGAGTATCATCTGCCAAAGGCTTTGGTGCTGGCTTGCCGCATGCTGCCATGGCGCAAACCATAAGAACAGATAATAAAACAACTAAAAATTTCTTCATATCATTTCTCCTTCTTATGCTGTTAGCTTTTTAGTCAATTTAATAATATCACAAAAATTTCACATTTGTACAAAAACATGAAATCGATTTCATAAATTTTACATATTTCTTAAAAATATACATTTTTACGACGAAAAAAGGCACTTTTCAGTGCCTTTTTTATAAGATTCTAACCGTATACTCTGTCGAGTTCAGCCATGGAATCAAACAGTATCTTTACCACGGCCTCACGGTCTGCTTCCAGCAGTACGGTCTTCGGATTATGGAGTTCACCCTGATATCCTCTGGTATCTACTACTGTCATGCCGCGGCAGTATTTACCATCTGTTTCAATGTTTACCTCATATTCCTTTGTCTTAAACAGTTCAGGATGCATGAGATAAATGAATGGAATGGCATCGAAGATAGCTGTTCTGTCCCAGCCATGTCTTATGGCATAGCCCTGATAGAACTTCATCAGATCATATACAAAGTGTGATATTCTGCCGCCTTCAGCGAACTTTTCCGTTTCTGTCAGCAGAATGCTTCCTGAATAGCATACTTCCAGACCGGCCATGATGATCTTAACGCCTGAATCGAAGACGATCTTGGCAGCATCAGGATCATGATAGATGTTGAATTCAGCCTTAGGCAGTGTATTACCGTTGTAAACTCCCCCGCCCATGATGGCGATGCATTCAATTTTCTCAGCCAGTTCCGGATAAGTCTTCAGGAATATACCCATATTGGTCAGAGGTCCGATACACACAATGGTTATCTTCCCTTCTGCTTCCGTCAGAGTTTTTTTCATGAACTCGATGGCATGCATGCCTGTAGGCTTACTGACAGCGTCAGGAATCTGCGGACCGTCCATGCCGGTGGCACCGTGTGCCAGAGGCTGAACATCCAGCGGTTTTACCAGTGGTGATGAATAACCCTTGCTGACAGGATATTTTACTCCTACGAAGTCCAGAACCTTCAGAATGTTATTGGTTACCTTTTCGAGAGTCTGGTTTCCGGCAACGGTTGTGATACCCAGAATATTGAATTCTTCCTTATGTGCAATGGCAGTCAGGATGGCAATGATATCATCATGTCCCGGATCACAGTCGATTATAATGTTCCTCATTCTTCAGCAACATTACCTTTCTTGACTCTGATAGTATTGATTACAGCCAGAGCAATGATAGTTACGAAAACTGCGAAATATGGTACGGCACCGACCAGGTCACCGAATCTAGGAATGTTAACCTTGATAGCGAAGGCTCTGAAGGCACCGAATACCAGAGCAGCAATAAGCAGTAATCCATAACTGCCGTTAGCTACACCGTTAGCAGCGATACCCATCCAGCCCTGTCCGGCTACGATACCGTTAACATAGATCTTACCATAGTTCATTGACAGATAGATTCCGCCTAAAGCAGCGAAGATACCTGAGAAGATCAGTGATAATACCTGTAATCTCTGAACGTTGATACCGGCTGTCTTGGCAGCATCCGGGTTAAGTCCGCAGGCTCTCATTCTCATTCCTAACGGAGTCTTATAAGTAAGGATATAGAATAACAGTGCCAGTATTACTGATACATAAACAAGTACCAGATGTCCGGACAGTAATGTACCCAGGATTGGGATATCCTTAAGAACAGGAATGTTCCAGCTTCCCAGAGTCGGAGCCAGCAGGCTGGCACTTGATCCCTTTTCACCTGTAAACTGGTACAGAATGAACAGAGCCAGTGAGCTTGAGAATGTGTTCATGGCAATACCTACCAGAACAGCATTGGCGCCTAATCTCATGGAGAAGAAGGCAATTGACATGGCAATTATGACACCGATCAGCACACCGATCAGAGTTCCCAGAACGGCACTCTGAGTCAGGTTGGAACCAATGATACCGAATAAGGCACTCATGGTCATTATACCTTCGATGGCGATATTGCCAATACCTGTTACGGCAGCGGCGAAAGATGCCAGGCTGGCAAACAGGATCGGAGTTGTCAGTCTTATGATGACTGTAATGAATTCCAATGTAAACAGATTACTCATGTTCGTTCAGCCCCTCCTGCAGCAGTTTCTTTTCTCTGAATTTCTTCAGGAAATACTGAGATGATACTAATAGAACGACGACGCCCTGTACGATAGCGATGATTTCGCTAGGTACTGATGTATCGTTGTAATACAGAACACTTGTTCCCTGTTCCAGATACTTGATGAAGAATGTGGAAACCAGGATACCTATTGGATTGTTACGGCCTAACATGGCCAGCAAGCTTCCGGTAAAACCAATGTTGGTAACAGTGGTTGAAGGCTGGAAGTTTGAAGCCTGAGTCAGGATCTGTGCAGCAGAACCGATGCCTGCCAGCATACCGGCGATGAAGTTGGTCTTCATGGCCAGCTTGAAGGAATCGATACCTGAGTATTCTGCAAAGCTAGGGTTGGTACCGGCCAGTCTGACCTGATAACCGAATTTGGTCTTTTTCAGAACAAACTGTAATCCGATTACAGCTATCAACATCAGAACAAACATGATACTGACATGATATTTATCAATGATGTAGCCTATCGTGGCTGTCTCCAGGAATGTAGGTGTCGCAATCAGTGAAGTAGACTGTGACAGGAAGTAGTTTCTTACTACATAAGTAGCTATTGCTACATAGATGGAGTTTAACATCAGTGAGATAACGAGTTCGTTAGCGTTGAACTTGGCTTTGAAATAAGCCGGAATCAGCATTAATACGCCGCCTACCAGAGCACCGGCAACGATGGCGATCAGCGGATGCAGAATCGGTGATGTGGTGATCGGGTTAATGGCAACGATACTGATAAGAAGACCGCTCATTACGAAGATGCCTTCAGCACCGAGGTTGAAGAATCCTGCCTTGAACAGTAAGCCGCAGGCCAGACCGGCAAAGGTATAAGGAACAGTTCTTTCCAGAACCAAACCGATATATCTCGTCTTACGTAAGGCACCGGTCAAGATCGTGACAAACGCATTAACAGGGTTCTTACTGACTACGCACAGTACCACAAAGGTAATGGCCAGAGCGATCAGAATAGCGATAAATGTCTTTACAAAACTGAATACCGTTTCATTGGTGATGGAAAGATCCAGTTTCTTGGCTTTTTTATTAGTCATTTAAAGCACCTCCGATCTCTTCAGGAGTCTGTCTCTTGACTCCGAGCATGTACATACCCAGTTCAGTTTCATCGATGTTGTTGGCATCCGGGAAGTAACCGGCAATGTGGCCTTCAAACATGACGATGATTCTGTCTGAGATATCAATTACTTCGTTCAGGTCTGCAGATACCAGCAGTACACCGGCGCCTTCGTTTCTTAATTCGATCAGCTTGTGGTGAACAAGTTCTGCAGAACCGATATCGATACCGTGAGTCGGCTGTTCAGCAATCATCAGGTTAGGAATGGTGTTGTGCTCTCTGGCAACAACGACCTTCTGAACGTTACCGCCGGAAAGACTTCCGACAGCTACAGCGTTGTTTTTAGCCTTGACAGCGAATTTTTCGATCAGTTCATCGGAAATTCTGTCAATGGCCTTGTTGTCGAGCAATGCTCCCTTGCTGACATCGTCACGGTCATAATATGTGGAAACCATATTATCGGAAATAGGCAGAGTTCCGGAAATGCCGTCTACCATTCTGTCTTCCGGAATATAAGCCATGCCCATGTTACGGCGTTCCTTAACGGTCTTGTCGTTAACTTTTTCGCCGTTGATGATTACATCACCTGAATATTCAACCTGCTCCAGACCTACGATGGTCTTTACCAGGTCAACCTGTCCGTTGCCGTCAACACCGGCAACACCCAGGATCTCACCCTTCTTAACAGCGAATGAGATGTCATCCAGAATGTTCTTGCTGTGATGCTTCATCACTATATTTCTGACTTCGAGAGCATTCTTGCCGCCGAAGTCCTTGTGTGTCTTGAATTCATCCATATCGTTTTCAAGGTCACGGTCAATGATAAGATTTGTCAGCTGTGCCATCGTAAGTTCATCATTGTTATATGTGCCCTTACTTACGCCGTTTCTCAGAACCGTAATTCTGTCTGAGATCTGCTTAACTTCATCAAGTTTGTGAGAAATGAAAATAATGGTATGTCCCTGTTTAGTGAATCCTCTGAGCTGTTCAAACAGTTCCTGAGTTTCCTGTGGTGTTAATACTGATGTAGGTTCGTCAAGTATGATAAGCTCTGCATCACGGTACAAAGTCTTCAGAATCTCAACTTTCTGACGCTTGGCAACTGACAGTGTGGAAACAAGGTCATTAACGTTCAGTTCAAAGTTATATTTGTCTGAAAGTTCCTGAGTCTTCTTTACAGCACTGGCCTTGTCAATAAACAAGCCCTTGACAGGTTCGTCACCTAAAATAATGTTGTCTACAACACTGAATGAAGGAATTAACATAAAGTGCTGGTGCACCATTCCAATACCGGCTTTGATAGCTTCCATGGAGCCATGGAAATTAGCAGGCTTACCCTTGTATTCGACCGTTCCGCTGCTTGGTTCCTCAATACCGAAAATGATCTTCATCAGTGTTGACTTTCCAGCACCGTTCTCTCCTACTATTGAATGGATTTCACCTTTTTTAAACTCAATGTTAACATCACGGTTAGCTACGACACCATTGCCGTAAACCTTCGTGATCTTCTCAAGTTTCAAAATAGTTTCAGCCATATATCCTCCTGTTTACTTTAGAAAATATGCTCTATTAAAAGCGTTAATAGAGCATATTACCTTTTGATAGATTATTTTTAGATTTTAATACTTTGTGGTATTTGTATCATGCCACTGCTGCCACTGATCTGGTGTCATTTCCATTGTATCAACAACTTCAACCTTACCATCAGTAACCTGCTGTAAAGTATCCTTTACTGCTGCCTGAATATCAGCTGGAACTTTTTCCTTGTAGTAATCATTTTCAGCGATACCAACACCGTTTAAAGCGATACCCCAAGCTTCAGACTTTCCTAATTTTTCCTGGAACTTGCCTTCAGAAACTAATCTGATGCATTCTACTAATGCAACGTCAGAGTTCTTTAATGCAGAAGTAACGATAGCTGCAGCCCAGTCTGGCTGAGTATCGATAAACTGTGCATACTGGTCCTGGTCAACACCAACAGCCCAAACGCCGTTTTCAGCACATGACTGAATAACGCCTGCGCCTGTACCACCAGCAACCTGCCATACAACGTCACAGCCTGCTTTTACTAAGTCATCAGTGATTTCCTTACCAACACCTGGGTTAGCGAAGAAGCCAGTTGATACCTTGTCAGAAGCATAACGTACATAGTATTCCTTACCCTGTGCTTCAAGGATCTGGCACCAGCCACCAATGAACTGGTCCATAGCCTGGTTAGACATACCAACAACAACGCCGACCTTGTTAGTCTTTGTTAATGCTGCTGATAATGCGCCAACAACATAACCTAAGTCGTCTAATGCGTAAGTTACACAGTAAACGTTGCTAGGGATTTCTGTCCATCCTTCTGGTAATGAAGAATAGTCAAAGTTCATGAACATCTGATCTGGATATCTCTTTGCAGCAGCAAATAAGAATTCTTCGTAAGAGTTGTTACCACTTACTACGAGGTCATACTTGCCGTCTTCGCAGTATTCATCAAATGCTGCATCCCAAGTAGCCTTTTCCTGAGTATTGCCTACTTCTACTAATTCAACTTCTACCTTGCCGGCGAACTGTGTCTTAGCAGTTTCAACGCCTCTGGCTAATGTGTCGAAGTAAGAGTTGTCGCCTGTGAATGGTAATAAGACTACAACCTTCTTTACATCATCGGCTGGTTTTGGTGTGTCGCCGCCATCATCTTTTCCGCATCCTGCGAATGAGAAGGCCATCAGGACAACCAGTAAAATTGTGAGTAATTTTTTCATTTCATTTCTCCCTTTCTTTACTCTATCTTAAATTGACCATGCAATTTAAAACCACTGACAGTAACCTTTCCGGTTTCAATGTAAATTCCTGCGATTCCCCTGTATCTGACTACAGGCACAGTAAAACGGAGTTCATACTCATTTACATTACAATTTATTCTACCATTACACATATTAACTTTCAATGAAAGTTTAGGTGTTTTCGAACCGTCAAAAGGCAGTTTTTTCAATATTTTTATTTCATCGTCTTTTCTGAACAGAACGATATCGTTTTCACAGATTCCCACTGCCGTAAAATGATTGTATCCTGTGCAGTCAAACACTATGCAGCAACTGTTTCCCTCTTCCATTACAGCAGTCATTTCCGCTTCACATAAATCAAGATCCAGGGGTCCGGTAGTTATCAGAGCATGTTCTTCAGCAATACCTGTCATTCCCTTTTCCGACAGACTCCACTGCCCACTGTGCGGTACCATTGCTCTGATGTTATAAAGCGTATCACCGGCATATCTCGGTCCATACCCGTCATATTTATAATCAGTAAAATCTATATCAATACTACTTTCATTTATTATTCTGTAATCTAGGACAACTACCCTGCCTTTAAACAGCAGTCCGAATCGATGTACTGTCAGGTTAATACCTGCAGGAACTTTCAGTCTCACTCTGCCTGTTCCCGTATTACCTGTATATCTGTTTCCTTCACAGTCTTCCGTAAAGACAGCTGCCTCTCCTTCAATATCAAATTCAATGATATCACCTGGATAAACCAGCGGGCTGTAGACCGGATCATAACGGGCATCATAAACATCGTCAGGCAGATAGTAGGCATACTTATACAGTTCGTTACCTTCTGCTATCAGTTTTCCCTGTTCCACATCAACAGTTCCATTACTGAAGAATCCCTCATTGGCATACGGCAGACAGAAATGCTGCGGTACAGGCATTTCATATCCCTTAAGTTTCATGGCCAGAGCAGCAAACAGCTGTGCTGACTGCGAAACCGTCTGTATGTTAAGGCATCCTATGCAGCTTGATGCATTGAGAATGTCATTTACCGGTCTGATCCACTTTTCATTAATGCCTTCCAGACCGACAAGTGCTCCCATTATGGAGCCTACATTACCGGCTGTACAGTCAGTATCCCAGCCGGACTGCACAAGCATGCACATGGTCTTATCAAAATCCCCTTCACCATAGCACATGGCCATTATCATCAAAGCTGTGTTAGGAATTATATGACATGTCCCCGGATACTTATCATATCCGTAATTCTCAAATATATAATTCAGACAGTCATGCCAGTCTTTTGGATTTTCTCTGTGGAAACGTATTATATCTCTGCATACCCTCCGGTATTCCATTTCCGGATCCAGATGTTTCAGAGCTTTTTCAATAACTGTATGAATGTCTTTTTCGGTATAGGCATAGACAATGGAAGCTGCTACAAAAGCAGCACCTTCCAGACCATTTTCATCATGTGTGACACTGGCAGCCTTACGGGCTAATGAAACGGCCAGCTCAGGATCATAACCGGCTACATAGCCCCAGCAGTCTGAGAAGATCTGCCCGCCTATCTGTTCGGCAATCACTATACCATTTGTATTCTTGCTTCCGCTTAATGGAGCCTTAATGCCGTTTTTCAGATTTTCATAGGCGGTGTGTTCGGAAGAAACTCCCGGACCGCCCCACCAGAAAAACCCGGAATATTCCTGGATATAGTTCATGAAGGCATTCCCTATATCCTCCCGGGTCACATCATTCTTATCAAGCAGACTGCGGACAAAGAACAGAGGTCCGTTTGAATCATCATCCGCAGCAAAAATACCGTAATCACAGACATAGTCAGTGATTTCGGGATATTTTTCTAGAATCTGAGAGTAACTCCAACCTTCTATCGGAGCCCCCAGGCGGATACCGATTATCTTACCCAACCAGCTGCTGTAGGTCTTTTCAAGATATTCTCTGTAACCAGACTGCTCAAGTATCTTCATTATTCCTGAATACCGTAAAGCTTTGAATACTTTTCCGTCAGATAATCTACATAGTAGTTAGGATCAAACGGTTCACCGGTTGCGATCTCTATCTGCTTCTGCGGCAGATACAGTCCGCCATACTGATGAATGTGTTCTTTTAACCAGTCCTTGATCTTCTGGAACTCATTATTATGCATGCAGGCTTCCACATCGAGGTCTTTTCTCATCGCTGCCATAAACTGAGCAGCATAGCCGCTGCCTAAGGCATAGGTCGGGAAATAACCGAAGCTGCCGCCGGACCAGTGAACATCCTGCAGAATCCCTTCAGAAGACTTCTGCGGTCTGACACCGAGATACTCTTCATATTTATCATTCCAGATCTGTTCCAGGTTATTGACATCTACAGTACCGTTGAAAATACCCTTTTCAATTTCGTAGCGTACCAGGATGTGTAACGGATATGTCAGTTCGTCGGCTTCCGTTCTGATCAGTGAACATACCGAAGCATTGGCAGCTTTCACAAAAGTTTCCTGATCAACGTCTTTCAGCTGTTCAGGGAACAGTTTCTTTGCCTCTGGATACAGATTATCCCAGAAGGCCATGTTACGGCCCAGGTAGTTTTCCATCAGACGGGACTGCGATTCATGCATGCCGGAGCTGATGTTGTCAAAGACATAGGTATCAGCCAGATCATCTCTGATCTGATAGTTATAGGTTGCATGTCCTGCTTCATGTATTACTGAGAAAATGGAACTCAGAATATTGTTTTCGTAATAGTGCGTGGTTACGCGAACATCGTTCTTGCTCATGGATGAGGTAAACGGATGTTCCGTCTCTCCCAGTACACCTGCTTCCAGGTCAAACTTCATGTAATCAAGTATCTTATACATCAGCTTTCTCTGCCGGTCAGCAGGATAGAATAAATTCGTAAAGGATGTATCGATCTGCGGTGCTGCTGAGATCTTCTTGATCAGCGGTACCAGTTTTTCCCTGATCAGATCAAAGAACTGATCATATTTTTCTACGGTCATGCCCGGCTCATAATCTGAAAGATAGATATCATATCCCTGCAGATCACTGTGACGGTACTGCAGCATGTCCTTTCTCATTTCGATTATCTTCAGCAGATAAGGTTCAAAGAGCTTGTAGTCATTCCTGTTCTTGGCTTCTTTCCAGACGACATTGGCCTTCATGGTCAGTTCGTTATAAGCCACATAGACATCTTTTGGAATGTATCTGAAGCTTTCCAGATCCTTTAATTCCCATTTAAGGATCTGTCTGCTGGTTTCATCCAGATCTTCTCTGGCGGCCAGTTCTTCTCTTAAGGCGATATATTCAGGATCAGTCTGCATGTCAAAGACTTCACCGCCGATATAAGCCATGCGTTCATTACGGTAATCCCGTCCCTTTACCGGGGCAATGGTATCACTGTCATAATATGTTGTATTCAGCAACAGTTCATAAGCTGAAATAACGAACTGTTTTTCCTTATATTTCTTCCATAATTCTTCTGTAGTCAATTTATCTTTCCTCCGCTGCTGTAGTGATTCTTGGAATGATCTGCTGTTTACGGCTCATGACCTTCGGCAGGAACATGTAGCCATCTACGTTAACTGCTATATCCTCAAAGGCATATCTGACGATCATCTCATCTTCACCCTTGTACAGCAGATATGATCCGGTGCCATCGATCAGGGAGAATACCATGATAACGATATTCAGATTGTTGTTCTTGGCGAATTCGTCCAGCAGATTGTTCATCTTTTCTCTGATGCCGACAATGGCTTCAAAGCTTTCAATGTTATTCTGCCCTACCGCAATGTTCATCTTGGCAATCCTGAACCTCTTGAGGTCATGATGCAGAATTGATTCCATGGTCTTGTTCTTGAGTGAAGCCCCAGCCCTCAGAATATTAGGCCCCAGTTCCTCGATGTTGAGATGCGCAATCTCAGCCATCTTCTTACACTGGTCAATATCCTTCTGCGTGCAGGTAACGGAACGGAAGTTAACGGTATCGGAAAGAATAGCACAGCACAGCAAGCCGGCCAGATCCTCCGGTATTTCCACTCCTTTTTCCTCAAAGATCTCAGTTATAATGGTGGCACAGCTGCCGGTTCTTTCGTTGCGGAAGAACACCGGTGAAGCTGTCTTGATACCACCGATACGGTGATGGTCTACGATTTCCAGAATATTGGCTTCCTCAGCACCGTCCAGAGACTGGTTGAATTCATTGTGGTCAACCAGGATCAGATTTCTGGCAGCATGCTTCAGGACGTGGAAACGGGAAAGCAGACCTATTACATGGCCGTGTCTGTCCAGGATCGGATAAGCACGGAAACGTGATTTATTGATCTTGATCTTGACTTCATCAAGATAGTCATCATAGTTAAAAGTCGTTAATTCGGTGGACATGACCATTTTAATTGGAACGGCGTAATCCACTTCACGGGAAATCATGTAAATGCTCATGCTGGTGAGCAGTAAGGAACATTCGTTCGCCCTGGCAAGTTCGGCGATGCTTTCGTCATAGAATGTTCCGGCAATGATCAGGACACGGGCTCCCTGCTCAATAGCCTGACGCTGTCTTTCAACATTATCGGAAACGATACAGAGTCTTTCGTTACAGTCAAAGTGCTGTCCGCTGACGACATAGATCTTACCGTTGCTGGTATTGCCGCAGTTAACAACGATCTCCGCTTCGATAACCTCCGCAATGCTCTCAATTGAAGTCTGACGCAGCAGTTCATTTTTCTTTTTCAGGTCATAGACGATCGGCTCAGTGATATCCGCCAATGTAGCCATGCCCAACAGCTGTCTGTTTTCGTCCGTAACGATAACTGATTTGACATGGGTCTCCTTCATGATGGCCAGCACCTGCTTGATCTTGTCTTCCGGTCTTACCAGAACAACGTCATCAAAAATGATGTCTCTGACTCTGGTCTTGATGTCGGAAGCCAGCGGCGGGGCGAATTCATTGAAAAGACTGAGAATGTACTCAGTTTCCGGATTGATGTCCCCTGCTCTGACGGCTATGGCATCATAGCCAAGCTGCTGTTTCAGATAGGCATAAGCCATTGATGAAATGATAGCATCTGAATCCGGATTCTTATGTCCTGTAACGTATATTGTTTCTCTTGCCATATTGTTTTCCTCTACTGATATTTTAACTGAATAAAAATATATAAACAACCTCCCTGCTGGGCTGAAAAAACACAAAAACCTGAAATGCCTCTTTTTAAGGTGAAATAATAAAAGGCATAAATTATAATATTAGTGAGGTAAAAACTATGAATGATTTAAAAGAACCTTTCCTGAACAGGGATGCTGATTTCTCGCCATATAGAGACATGGCTTTTGACTTAAGCGCCATGGCCCGTAAGGACCGGGCTGTCAATGGTGACCGGGTCATCAATGCCACTCTCGGCTCCTTCTTCGGTGAAGACGGTAAAATACTAACTTTCAAAACGGTATATGACAGTTTCGACCGTGTCCCGGCCGGTGATAAAGCCCGTTATGCCAGCGATATCATAGGTAATCCGGATTTCCGTGAAGAGATCTTCAACTGGATCAACAGGAAGAACAACATCTCCCTGCCGCATACTGTCATAGCTGCTCCTGGTGGAACCGGCGCTCTTTATCTCATGTTCGCCAGCTGTCTGGAAAAAGGTCAGACACTATTAATACCTGATATTTTCTGGGGCTCATACAACCTCATGGCCAAAAAGGAAAATCTCAGACTTGAGCATTACAGTCTTATCAATGAAAACAATAAAGTAACAATTGAAGGCATCAAACAGAAAGCCGCAGAACTGATGGAACGTCAGGGCAAGGTCCTGGTTCTGATCAACGACCCTTGTCATAACCCTACCGGCATTACCTTAGGTAAGGAAAAATGGCAGCAGCTTATCGCCTTCTTCAATGAACTTTCCGCAAAAGGTCCGGTAATCGTTGTTAATGATGTTGCCTATCTGGACTTCGGCTATGACATTGAAAACGTTACTGATTACATGAGCTGTTTCAATAACATTTCAGATAATATTCTGATCGCCATTGCCTACAGCTGTTCAAAATCATTCACCAGCTACGGTGTCAGATTAGGTGCTGATATCCTGCTGTCCAGAAATCAGGAAACCCTGAATCACCTGGAAGCAGCTCTCAAGAGAACATGCCGCAGCTGCTGGAGCAATGTCAACAACGGTTTCATGCACTGTTTCGTTGACGTCATGAAAAATCACAAGGAAGAATACATTAGGGAAAAGAATGAAGCAGTCAGACTGCTGCAGAAGCGCAGTCAGCTGATCATGGAAGAAGCCAGAAGCTGCGGATTGCCGATTTACCCTTACAGTGAGGGATTCTTCATTACCATTCACATTGAAGATCCTGACCTGTTAACCAGATACCACAATGCCCTGATTGCCAGTCACATCTACACCGTCAGATTCCGGAAAGGTGTCAGAATCGCCGTCTGCGGTCTGCCTTTGAGCAAATGCAAAGGTCTGGCTCTCAGAATGAATCAGATTTATCAGGAGGTACTCAATGATTAAAGTCGCCATCATGTATGACTTTGACAAGACCCTTTGTACCAAAAACATGCAGGAATACGAACTGCTGCCGGAACTTGGAGTTGAACCTGATCAGTTCTGGGGTGAAGTTGCCGACCTCAGCCGTAAGGAAAACATGGAGTCTACCCTGGCCTACATGTATCTGCTGCTGCAGAAATCACGTGAAAAAGGTTTTTATGTCAAAAGAGAAACCTTCCAGGCTCTGGGCAAGATGATCGAATACTACCCGGGTGTCAGGGAATATTTCAAACGTATTACTGAGTATGCCCGTAATAAAGGTGTGGAGATCCAGCATTTCATCATTTCCTCCGGAACCAAGGAAATTCTGGAAGGATGTGACATCTACGATGAATTCGAAAGAGTATATGCCTGTGAGTTCCATTATGATGATAAAGGAAACGCTGACTGGCCGGCTATAGCCATCAACTACACTTCCAAGACCCAGTTCATCTTCCGCATCAACAAGAATGCTCTGGAACTGTACGAAGACAAAAAGGTCAATGCCTATCTGGCACCGGAAAAGCGTGACATTCCTTATTCCCACATGATTTATCTGGGGGACGGCATGACGGATGTTCCATGCATGCGCATCGTCAAAGACAGCGGCGGTTATTCGATCTGTGTCTATGACGATGACAAATCAACGGCTGAAGACCTGATGATTCACGGACGTGTAACCTTTGCCAAGAAAGCAGACTACCGTGAAGGCAGCCCGCTTGATCTTACGATCAAGGCTATCATTGACAGGATCGTTCATGAGGACGAACTCAGACAGCTTCAGGAAGAATTCTACAGATAAACAGAAAGGCTTTAAAGAAAAGCCTTTTTTCGTGTGATCGTTTTTAATAGGTAAATATATATAAACATGATAGAATATCTTTATAAATAAATCTGTAGAACATCATGGAAGATAGAGAGGTTTCAATATGAAAAAGTCTTTACTGTATTCAATTGCCTTCATTCTTGCTTTTTATCTGTTCGGCGCTGTCGGTGAGATAATGCGTGTTGAACACGGTGCAAGCGAGATGCAGGGCGGCATTCTGATGTTAGTTGGAGCAATGTGTGTGCTGGGTCTGTATATCGCCAGCACTAGAAAGAAATAATATGGAAGGATATCGTAATTTTACCGTGACCATGGATCATGCCTCTGACCGCTGTTCCAGCTGGAAAAACGCGGAAACCGGAGACATACTCAGCTATGCGGAAATGATGATCATCGCCGCTCATCTTGATTCAGAGTATCCTCTGGAAGAACGCAGCTGGTACATCGTCTTTCCTGATGGCGAGATCGCTATTTTACACGAGGACTTTGATGAGATCATGCCCCTTTTCCTGCCTTTGAACAAGAAAAAGGTTGCGCATAAGTTTACCGGAGATGAATTCAACCCGGCCCGTTTTGATGCTGATCCGCAGCCGGAAAGCACTGATGAAGCCATTTACTGCATGCATTGCGGACAGAAACTGGTTAAAGGTGCCATCTACTGCACTCACTGCGGAAAGAAGGTGAAATAACATGAAGAAACTGACTTTCATGATCTTTACCTACCTTCTGTGTTTTGCTGCCCCTACCCTCATCGTAGAGTATTATGACCATTTTGTTGAATCAATGAGCCCTGGTGACAAGAGAATGGCTATCATGGCTGGGACTCTCGGCGTGATCATCATGGCCATCTTTACCGGATTCGGCGGAAGCAAAGCACCGGCTGATGTTCCGAAAACAACTGGAAAAACCGTACCAAAAGTACCGAAAACACCAAAGAAAACCGTATCAAAAGGTCCTAAAAATGGTGATACCCGCATTGTCAGAGATCCGGCTACCGGTGCTGAAAGGCTCTTCCGCTGGAATGAAAAGGATGGAACCTGGGACAGCGATGACGGAACCTATCTGGATGAAGACAGAATGGCTGAATGGGAAAAACAGCGTCTAAGTGACCGCCGGTGGCAGGATGAACAGATGCGCAAGCTGCGTGAAGGTGATACCGCCCTGGACCGTGAACTTCGTGAAATGAAGAAAAAGGAACAGGAAGAACTAGCCAAAATGGAAAAGGAAAACGCTGAGCGAGACAGATTTGCGGAAAAGCACGGAGTCTATGAAACCACAGCCGAAGACCGCAAGAAATGGCTGGATGACATGATGAACAAAGAATCACTCAACAGCCGGGAACAAATCGAATACGGCAACGAATTCGACAAGATAGTCAATCGTCTGGAATGGATCCAGTGGGCAGCCGATACCGGCGTTGATATCTGTGATATATGCTCTCTGGGAACGCTTAAGCCAATCAAGTATATTTACATCACCAGTCGCAACATGGCCAGTGAAATGATGGATGCCACTGTCAGGAAAAAAGGCCTGACAACCGGAGTCACCAGAGGTCTGATCAAGACAGGCATTGATATCACTCAGGACAGAACCAGTAAAATCGGATATAAATATGTTGCAAACGGCCTTGGCGACGGCATCAAGGGAGCAATGGACGCTGAAGAAGGAAAAAGAACTCAAGCCTTCTTTAAGGAAGGCCTTAAGGGAACCCTGCGTACGGGAATTGAACATGGCATGGAGAATGTCAAGCTTCCTAAAAGCGCCAAAGCCACGAAAATAGCCAAGGAAACTACTGAAAAGTCATCACGAATTCTAGGCTTGCAGCAGTCCGGTGCCTTAAGTCAGAAAACCGCTAACGGTCTGCGTCAGGTCATCCGTTCTGATGGTGCCCAGAAGATTGCAGCCGAAAACGGCAAGAACAAAGACCTGCTGAACACAGGCCTTGGAAAACTCAGTGACGGAATTGTCAACTTCTTCCGGGGAGACTAAAAAAAGGACTTATGTCCTTTTTCTTTACTTTACTTGAATGTTACCTTACCGGCCCAGTCCAGGAACTTGGCTTCATACTTCTTGGTATCAGAAGTATCGCAGACAAAGTTTACCAGCCAGAATCCGTCGTTTGTTTCATAGACACCGATCAGATAATAATATGTGGTATTGCTGACAGCGGCTTCATAACTGAAGACATTGTATCCCTTGAACTTGCGGTCCAGTAACAGTGTTTCACCTTCTGAAAAGAACCGGGTAAATTCATCAAGTGTTATGTCACTGACAGAGTTTTCTTCCAGGAATTTCTTGTCAGCATGTGAACACAGGATCAGAACCTCACCGCTCTGTAAGGAATAATCATATTCATCATCCTGCTGCTCCTCAAAATCATCAGTAAGCTTCAGAACGATCGTTCCGTCTGTATATTCCTTTTCTTTCTTATTGCATCCTGCAAATCCGGTAATAACCAGTAAAATTGCCAGTAAAACCAGTAATTTTTTCATTTAATAGTTCCTCCGTTTGTAAGTATTAAAGTCAACACGTAAATTATATATTACCCAAAAAAAATATACAAGCAAACATTTTTTCATGGCTGTTGAAAAAGATCTGCCTGCTTGGTATAATGTTTAAGCACGCGCATGTGGCGAAATTGGCAGACGCACCAGACTTAGGATCTGGCGGGCAACCGTGGGGGTTCGAGTCCCTTCATGCGCACCAGTTAAACAAACAGAACCGGAATTATCCGGTTCTTTTATTTATAGAATCTGTTATATATTTCCGTGATAGGATCATCATTATTGGAAGCATCCAGTATCAGATCACAGTCAGAAATGATTAATGGATTACTATTGCTTACTCCTATTCCCACGCCGGCAGCCTTTATCATAGCTACATCATTGATGTTGTCACCAACCGCAATTGTCTCCTCAATCGGAACATTCAGCAATTCAGCCAGCTTTTTCAAACCTACTCCCTTATTGGCATTATGATTATTGAATTCCAGATATCGGTTAGACGAATACGATACTGCCAGACCTTCAGTCAGATCTTTAATTTCTCTTTCAACCTTTTCCAGATTACTGACATTTGAATCCATGTAAAGCGTTTTTATGATTTGCTGCCCTCTTATAGGCTCAAGCGAATTCCAGAATACTTCCTCTATAGGCATGCGTCCATGAGTGTATCTTTTTTCATCATCGTAATAATTTACAATGTAAACCTTATCCTCAGTATATACATGTGTACACAGCCCTCTTCTGAGGCCTTCCGCAAACAGTGCTGAAGCCTGTTCAAAAGACATTCCCCGCCTGTATATGGCTTGGTTGCGGTAATTGTCCGTTATCATGCCGCCATTAAAGGAAATAACATATTCATTCTTACGTCCATACAGTCCGATTCGCTTCTGCAGATCAAAAGTGGAGTTGTATCCCCTGCCCGTAGCCAGAACGAATTTCACACCCATTTCCGTCAGTCTGTTAATTGTCTCTGTATCCTTCTGTGAAACCTGATGATCGTCATTCAGCATCGTTTCATCAAGGTCGGCAGCTATGATCCTGTACATCAGAGTATCTCCAGCAGATCAGACAGTCTGCTTATCCTTGTCACTTCAAAATCACTTGGTTTGGCTCTTTCGGAAGGCCAGATCCAGATTGGTTTCATTCCGGCATTGTATGCTCCTACGATATCCAATGAAAAAGTATCGCCCACATAGACGCATTCACGGCAGTCAAGATTCAGTTTCTGAGCCATTATCTCAAAAATACGGGCATCAGGTTTTCTGACTCCTGCATCTTCAGATACCACAATGGCATCTACATAAGGCATCAGTCCTGATTTTTCAATCTTTCCCCATTGAGCAAGATGAGCGCCATTTGTAAGTATTCCTATTTTATATTTTTCCTTTAATTTTATTACGGTATCCATGGTTTCCGGGAAGAGAACGGTAAACAGATACTGGTGCTCGATCCACCATTTCGCAAATTCCCTTCCGCTCATATCGATTTTCACATCATAGGTTCTTTCAAAATTCTTCAGTATCTGATCCTTATCGCCGACATTTCCGTATTCGTCAAAGAGTACCAGATCCTGCAGCATTGATTCAAAAAGAATGCTTTTCTCATCTATTTCCGGCAAGAATGTTTTCAGGAAACAGCGATAAGTCTGGTAACAGTATTCATATCTGTCTCCTAATGTATTGTCAAAGTCAAAAATAACAGCTTTGATATTATCCATGTTTACTCTCCCGGTATGTCACAGGCAATACCGCATTCTCCAATAAGCTGATACCCCTGTTTCTGCAGCCATTCTCTCCACTTGAGAGTAACTTCACCGTTATCCAGGACCATCGCAGGTACCCCGATATCTCCGATTTCCCTGCATTGGGCAAATACTTCTCTGGTATCTCTTAAACGCAGAAAACGGCTGAGATTTCTCAGATTGTCATTTATGTCTATGAACTGATATCTGATCTCATATGCGTCAAAATTCTGCTTCAGTTCCCTGCAGTCATGACACATGTTGCTTCCATATACCTTGATCATATGTTTTCTTCCCCCATTTATTTGTCAGATGCGATCATCAGACTTCATATCCTACGATATAGCCGTTTCTTTCAGCATAATAGCTGCATAAACCCTTGCAGGTATCAATTATGACATCAGCTTCAGGGAACTTTTCGGTAATATATCCTTTAAGGGTCTCGGCATCTTTTTCGTTAAGAACATGGTCAATTCTTACTTTACCGCCATTATATCCCTGATTCATCATCTCAATGAATGTTTCCTTAACGGCACGTTTCTGACCCTTAAACTTACCGAAAGGATCAATGACACCTTCCTTGGCACGTCCCAGCATCTTGATATCAAGAACGCCAATGGCCTTGGCCAGCAGCTTGTTAAGACGTCCGGCATTAGCCAGATTGTTGACGGAAGCCAGCAGGAAACAGAGTTTAACATTTTCCATGTATTCAATGGTCTTCTGCTTTATGGTATCAAAGTCATAACCTTCAGCACTGAGTTCATTGATCTTGTCCATGATCATTCTCATGCCCGGACCGGTCATCCGTGAATCGATGACCCAGATCTTGGCTTCCGGATGTTCTTCCAGATATTCCTTCTCAGCCATTCTGGCACTTTCATAACTACCGGACAGTTTGGCAGAGATAGTTATGACATAAATCTCATCAGCACCTTCGAATTTGGACAGCCAGTCACCTGTTGATGGACAGGCTGTTGAAGAGCTCTTTCTGGTATGCTCCAGGGCATCAACCATTTCCAAAAGGTCAAGATCTTTATCATCAGTAAAATTTCTGCCGTCTACCGTTATCTGCAGTGAGGCATAATCATACGGTATACCAGGAAAAACATACTGATTGCTGGATGAATCTGCTACTATTTTCTTCATGTTCATACCTCCGAATATACTTGTCAGTCAATAACCAGACCGATTGGACAGTGATCACTGCCTAAGACCTCATCATATATGATGGTGTCTGTAATGCGGTCTTTCAACGCTTCTGATACTACGAAATAATCTATGCGCCACCCGATGTTTCGGCCTCTGGCATTGTTCATGAAACTCCACCAGGTGTATCTGTCACTCACATCAGGATTCTTATAACGGAACGTATCAATAAATCCGGCTGCCAATAGTTCAGTGAATTTGCCTCTTTCCTCATAAGTGAATCCGGCATTTCCGATATTGGACTTGGCATTCTTGATGTCCATTTCCGTATGCGCCACATTGAAGTCTCCGCATACTATGACCGGCTTTTTCTCTTCCAGTTTCTTCAGATACCGTCTGAAGTCATCTTCCCAGACCATGCGGTAATCCAGTCTGGTCAGTTCCCTTTTAACATTAGGAACATATTCATTTACAAGATAGTAATCTTCAAATTCCAGGGTTATCATTCTGCCTTCATGGTCATGCTCATCAATTCCCATCCCGTAGCTAACGCTTAAAGGTTCCTTACGGGTATAAATGAGAGTTCCGGAATACCCTTTCTTTTCAGCAGGATTAATATAAGTATAATAACCTTCAGGGTTGAAATCGATCTGATGCAGTTCGGCTTTTACTTCCTGCAGACAGTAAACATCAGCCTGTTCTCTCTCAAAAAACTCGGCAAACCCTTTTTTCAGACAGGCTCTGAACCCTGCAACATTCCATGATACCATCTTCATAGTCTTTTTCCTCTCATCTATTATATCATTGTCGTATTTAAAAAGGCATTACTGATGCCTTTACTCCAGAGATGCAATACGGCATATCTCTGACATGGTACGCTTGTTACTGACATGTTTTACGGCATGAAAGCCCAGTTTCTGTGCTGCCCTGATATTACGCCGTCCGTCATCTATAAATACGGTTTCTTCAGCCTTAAGATCATATCTGTCCAGCAGGATCCTGTAAATCCGCTCATCTGGCTTGACAACACCTACTTCGCATGAATAGACTGCACCATCACAGATACGTGCAAACTTCTGCGGCAGTACTTTTTCCAGATCTTCATAGCCTACATTGGAAAGAAGATACACCTTATATTTTCTTTTCAGTTCAACAATAAACTTTTCCATTCTTTCATTAACAGCTATTCCTCTTCTGGATGACAGTGTCTGTCTGATCATTTTTTCATCCTGCGGCCACAGTGCAATAAAATCATCTGCCATTGATTCCCTGGTTCGGCAAAAACCTGTATCATATCTCTTCCAGATTTCCGTACGTCCCATCTTTCTCAGCATGGCTGCCTCAGCGATGGTATAATCCTGGGAAAAGGAAATAATGGTTTCAATAGATATATTGGATACCAGTACACCGTTCACATCAAACACTATGTTTTTAATCACAAGCTGTTCTCCTTGCTGTAATAAACTACATCCCAGAAACGGTTACGGTGAAATATCTCTTTCTTTCTGGTAAATTCATATTCCATTCCCGCTTTTTCCATGACTCTCTTACTGGCTATATTACCTGTAAGATAACCGCAGTATACCTTGTAGATGCCCTTGCAGAAACAGAAATCAATAAACAGCTTTAGTGCTTCCGTACAGTATCCGTGATTCCAGAATCTGCTTCCTATGGCATAGCCGATCTCAATGTAACGTGAATAATAATTGGTATTATTGGTCTGATTGATCATTCCAATGACTTCACCTGTTTCTTTTATAACAATGGCAAATACAAACAGTTTTAACTGTCTGTAATTGTCAATCAGTCTTTCCAGGTTAAGTTCATCAATGGTTTCCTTATAGCCTACCAGGAAATATCGGCCTACCTCCACGTCATGATAGATATTATCAAAAATAGCCTGTCTGTCATCAGGACAAAGAGGTCTCAGCATGACATGCTCAGATTCCAGTACTACATTATCTTCGTAAATATCATAAACAGGACCGTTCATGTCTATATTATACTCTTGTTATTGGCGATTTCGCCAATTTCTTCCACTCTTATTTACAATCATTCAGAATATATTAAAATGTCCTTGTCAGTTAATTCTGACAGTATATTCACAGAAAAGATCATCTCAGGCGCATATTACGGGATTACTGTACCCGTAAAGCGTAACTGATGATCTTTTTTCTGATCAGGGAGGTAAGGAAAATGTACTGTCAGATAAACTTAATCAAACCCAATGCCGCTGTCAGATCAGCAATGGCAAATCTCTTCAGTCAGCGTACTGAGGTAACCGTTAAGATTGCGGAAGATCCGGTTACCCTGCACAATCTCCGCTTCTCTGCGAAACACTGCAGTATCAGTTTCCAGTGCAGCAGTGATTCCCGAGAAATCCTGCAGCAGTTCTGCCGCAAGCTTAACAGAAAATTCAAAGACACCACTGTTCAGCTGGTCATGCTGATAGAAGGAACCAAAAACAGAAACTATATCATTATCGACTTTTCCAAAGGAAAGTCAAAAACAGCTGTCAGAGGCTGTTGCAGCAATGACTGGACTGTAAAGGACATCGTCCAGCTGCACATCCTTGAAAAAACAGTATCAGGATATTATTCCTGATACTGTTTTTTGTAGTGTTAATGAAAAATTCAAATATTACAATATAATACGAATCATGGTGATTTCCATTTTTCTGCATATGTTATACATATTTTTTCATAGTTAAAGACTTATTTGATATTGGATTCAATCTATTTTGTATGTTTTTCTACATACAACTTTGTAATATAATGCTTGGATATTCTGTAAAGTTACATTTTTTTCACAAATAACAATTAGTGTTTTATATAATCCTTTATTAATAAACAGGATACATTGAATAAAACCGAAACAATAACCACTGTTTTCACCACATCAATACTATAAGGGGCAACATCGTAAAGAAATCCGCCATTATGTGTCATGACAGCATCTACACATGTCTTATAGAAATCACATACTATCAACATTGTCATAATAATGCTGGCAGTAACTGTATACTTATTCTCTTTGCCTATAAAGGCTAACATTAAACTGACAATTCCCAATAATGCTGCAAATACAGAATAAACAATCCACATACTGTTACCTCTCTATATGTTCTATCTTTCCAATCATCCTATTCTAATAACATTATAACACTTTGATGGATTAATCCAATTTGACCCCCTTGAACTATAAGATCACGCCTTTTCAGAAGCAAAAAAAGATCAAAATTGCCTGAAAGCAACGAAAAAACTACATCTAAGCAGTTTTTTTCATTTCATGGTGGAGAATATGGGACTCGAACCCATGACCTCACCCCTGTGAAGAGCACGCTCTCCCGACTGAGCTAATTCTCCGCTTAATGAATATTATACTCCTTTTTTATTATCCGTGAATCAATTCAGTTCTTTTATATAGATTATGTAGTGTTTTCCGTTTCTGATGTAGTCGTTCTGCTGTATTTCAAATCCCAGTTTTTCATGCAACCTGAGACTGGTAGTATTGTCATGTCTTACCCAGGAAACCGCAGTATCAAAACCTTTGTCGTGAGCATACTGTAAGGCCAGCAGTTCTCCCTTACTACCATATCCTTTTCCTCTGAATGATTTCCTGATTTGCGGTCCGATGCTGATAACGTGTTCAGAGTGGGCAAACAGACTCATGAAACCGACGATCTGATCATCATCACATACCCGCAGCAATTCAAAATACCTGCCGTCATGTTCCTGCTGCCGGCTCTCTGTGATCATCCTGATTTTTTCCTCTTCGCTCATCTGCTCATACTCTGTCTCACTGAAAGAATCCAGATCATCGAGTGTTACTGGCTTCAAATATATCATTTAATTGTTTGCCCTCATCTGATTTAATTCTGTCATTAAACATATCTTCCCGCAACAGAAAAAGGGCTCTAGCCCTTGTTTCATAATTAGTTTAGAATGCCCATGTACCGTTACGGAAGATGGCAACTGTTCTGCCGTCATGCGTAATGGCGTCTATGTCCAGTCCTTCATATCCGATCATGAAGTCAACATGGATCATGGAATCATTAATGCCTAAAGCACGGCACTCATCAAGTGTCTTATCCTCAAAGCCCCTGATGGTGTCCGCAAAACCCATGCCTAAGGCTAAATGGCAGGCAGCGTTTTCATCAAACAGCGTATTGTAGAACAGCATGCCGGATTCTGAAATCGGTGAATTGACCGGTACAAGTGCACATTCACCAAGGTATGAGGCACCCTCATCCATTGAGATCATCTGTTCCAGCAGAGCCTGATTCTTTTCGGCTTTAACTTCTACTGCCTTGCCGTTTTCAAAACGGACAGAAAAGTTCTCGATGAGTTCTCCCTGGTATGATAACGGTTTGGTAGCATATACGATACCTTCGGCCTTGCCTCTCATCGGAGAGATGAAGCATTCCTCGGTAGGAATGTTCGGATTGAAGAAGATACCCTGCAGACTGGTATCTCCACCGCCCTTGAACTGGGCTTCCGGAATCATGCCGACTGTCAGGTCTGTACCGTTGGCTCCTTTGTAATGCAGTTCACTGATACCAAGACTGTTGAGGTGTTCACAGCGGTCATGCAGATCCTTATTATGTTCATCCCAGGCTGCAACCGGGTCTTCAGTTACACGTGAAGTAAACAGAATGGCTTCCCACAGTTTTTCAACAGCACGGCCCTTTGGCAGTTCAGGGAACAGTTTCTTTGCCCAGGCTACACCAGGTACAGCGGCTATAGTCCACTGATACTTGTTTTCAGAGGCATCTGAATACGGTTTGAGGATCGGCCAGCTCTTCTGATCAGCCTTGGCGATCTTCATCTGGTTGATACCCTTTAAGCCATCCGGATCATCTGAATCCAGATAAATACGGCATGGCAAGGTGTCAACATAGTGCTGCAGACGGGCTTTCTCCCATTCTTCAACTTTAGCCATGGTGGTAACGCTCTGATGACGCACATGGATCTTTTCCAGCGGCTGATAATTAAATCTAACTGTTACCTTTTTTGCACCGGCTTTGTAACATTCATCAACGAGCATTTCCGTAAACTTAGGCTGCTCAATGCCGCAGGTAACGATTACTTCCTGACCCTTCTGAATGTTGGCGCCCTTTCTGGCGATAAGACGGGCATACTTGCGTAATACTGTTTGTTTCATATCAAATCTTGTATGATACACATGTACCTTGTAAGTACATGAATATCACAATCCTTTCTAATCCTTTGATAGAATGATGAGTAGAAAAGCCTGTACTACTCTTATACAAACTGTGGCTTGTCTACTTCAAGGAGAGTGAGTCTGTGG
>JAFRAB010000019.1 GCA_017405675.1 Erysipelotrichaceae bacterium | reverse complement strand
TCTGGAGAGTCTTAAAACACAGGCTACATTGATCTAATAAAGAAAACCATCTGCATCACAGATATCTGCGATTACAGATGGTTATCATATACTCTGAGATTTAATTATTTCCGCTGTCTACTTGACAGGGTACGTATCAATTATGGCAGGGCTTTTTTAGAAAGGATAAATCAGTTATGACAAAAGAAGAACTCGTTCAGAGCGCCAGAGAAGCCAGAAAGAATGCCTACGCTCCATATTCACAGTTCAGAGTAGGGGCAGCAGTATTAGGAATCAATGACAGAGTATATACCGGATGCAACATTGAGAATGCCAGTTACGGCATGACGGTATGTGGGGAAAGAGTCGCCATTTTCAATATGGTTTCAGACGGCTGTTATAAGTTCAAAGCACTTGCTGTTGTCGGCAGTGAGAAAGAGGATGGGGCACCGTGTCTGGCCTGCAGACAGGTAATGACGGAGTTCTGTGAAACTTTCGATACTCCGGTATACTGCGGCGGTCCAAATGGTCTGATTTTCGAGCACACAATGAAGGAAATATGTCCGTTTCCGTTTGTCATGTTCGAAAAGAATGCTGACAAAATCTGATTTTTATACAAAGCACAAAATAGTCTTATAAACAAACGTTATTTTCCGACACCTTAGACTTACTCTCAGATTAATTTTCAATTAGGGTATACAGTTTTTTATCTTGTTGTTATATAATATTTTCATAAAGAGGAAAAAACATGTATACAATCAAGGAAGTTGCAGAGATCGTCGAAGAGAATGAACATACCATCAGATATTATGCCAAGCTCAATCTGTTTCCGAATATCAGAAGAGATAAGTATAATTCACGTGTTTTTACTGACGAAGACATCGATGATGTCCGTCTGGTAATATGTCTGGCTGATACCGGTATGCCGCTGGATAAAATAAGAGAATTCATGCGGCTCAGTAAAGAAGGCTATCAGGGAAACCGTAAAAGATATCAGATCCTTCGTGAGCATGAAACAACTGCCCGTAATAATCTGATCAAATTCCAGAAAGCCGTTCAGCTGTTGGAATGGCGAACATATCAGTTCGGTCAGAAATACAAATAAGAGATTATATACAGGGATTCCCGACAGGGAATTCCTTTTTGTTAAAGAATTCTTAAGATTATCAATTCTTGTTTCTTAAACACTGAATACACTATAGTATTAGTGAGAGGTGATTGCATGGCAAACATTCTGATATGTGATGATGAGAAGGATATAGTTGAAGCTCTAAAGATATATCTTTCATCTGATGACTACAATTTATTTACAGCTTATGATGGTCTGGAAGCCATTGAAACAGTTAAGAACAATGACATCGATCTGATACTGCTTGATATCATGATGCCTAAGCTTGACGGCATAAGGACAACACATATGCTGCGAAAAATAACAAATGTTCCTATTATTTTTCTTACTGCCAAAAGTGAAGACAGCGATAAGATTCTCGGGCTTGATATCGGTGCTGATGACTACATTACAAAGCCATTCAATCCAATTGAAGTTTCAGCACGCGTAAGGTCTCATCTGCGCCGCTTTACCCAGCTGGGCAGCAAGATTGAAAACAGTTCAGTTCTGAAAACCGGTGGTATAATCCTGGATGACGAACGGAAACAGGTTACCGTTGATGGAGAGAATGTTGACCTTACCCCGGTTGAATACGGTATTCTCAGACTTCTGATGCAGAATCCCGGAAAGGTATTCTCCAGTGATGAGATCTACAGCAATGTCTGGAAGGAAGCTCCGATTGCCAGTGATGGTGTTGTCTCAGTACACATCAGACACCTGAGAGAAAAGATTGAGATAAATCCTTCCGAACCGCGATATATCAAAGTCGTATGGGGTCACGGCTATAAGATGGAGGCTGAAAATGACAAGTATAAGAAAGCCTAAGAGATACGAAAATGTCTGGACCAAAACCATTGCTATACTTGTTCTGATCGCCTTATGCATCGGCATGCTGTGGATCGGTTATAACGGCATCAGAATGTATGATGTTGGCATATTTGAAAACTCTGAATATCTGGAAACTTCCCATGCTTTCTGGCACGCTGAAGGGTATGCCAGCGACATAGAATCATCATATTTCAGAGACAAACAGAGTGTAGAATCATATGGCAATCAGAATTTCAGCTTCACTATCTATCAGACTGATACGGAAGGTACATACAAACCGGTTTATTCCTCTGAACAGTTAACAGATAAATTCCATACCTATGAAATCTATATCAAATACAAACAGGCAGAATACAATGAAGCCTACACCGTGATTCATGACATAGACGGTATAACCAAATTTCTTCCTGCTGATGAGCTGCCTGACTATAAAACCAAGATCGAAATGAGAGTTTATGATCCGCCGACTTACTATACAGATATTTTCAGTGAAGAATATACCTCTTTTATGAATCTGCAGAAAAATATATATAAGTATTTAGCTGCCGGTATTATTGGCGTAATTCTGATCATCTTTGATCTGGTATTCATAATCTCTTCTGCAGGATATGATTACAGCTACGATGGAATAATTATGAATGTTGTTGACAAGATGCCATATGATCTGTTTACAGGTGTAATTGTCCTGCTGGCAGTCTTTACAGCTTTTGCCTATGAACCATTTAATTTTGATGAAAACCTTGGTTCGTTCGCTTTGTTATTATCAATGCTGATACTGTTAGGACTTTATGGACTGACCTGGCTTGTTTCAACCGTAAAGCGTATCAAAAACAGATCACTGCTGAAAAACACACTTACATACATGATCGGATATTTCATTTTCCAGATAGTAGTAAAACTGCGTCTGGTCTGGAAAACAGCCCTGTTTATGTGTGTATACGGTCTGAGCATGATGTTTCTGGTATATACTGACCGGTTGCCGCTGGCAATCATCATATCCGTAATTGTCTGCCTGTATATACTGTGGTGGCTGATCAAGGCCGACGAAATAAAGATCGGTACCGATAAAATTGCCAAAGGCCGCAGTGAAGGCAAGATAAATACAAAATACATGCCTCCGGCGCTGAAAGATCATGCCGAAGATATCAACTCTCTGCAGGACGGTATCAAACTGGCAGTCGACAGAGAAATGAAGTCAGAACACTTGAAGACTGAACTGATCACCAATGTTTCACACGACATAAAAACTCCTCTTACCAGCATCATCAATTATATTGATCTGATGCAGAAGGAACATACGGATGAAGAAGAGGAGAAGTATCTGGAAGTTCTGTCACGTCAGTCAGACCGTCTGAAAAAACTGATAGAAGATCTTATTGAAGCTTCAAAGGCATCAACAGGTAACATCAATGCTGAACTGACGAAAGTAAATGTTAACGAGATAATCTCCCAGTCACTCTCTGAATACAGTGAAAAAATGAAAGCCCTTAATCTGGAAGTTGTCGTCAACAATTCTCCAACTCCACTATATGTACTAGCCGACGGTAACCTGCTGTGGCGCATATTGAACAATCTCTATAACAACATCTGCAAATATGCTTTACCTAATACCAGAGTATACATCGATGTGGCAGAGAAGGGTAATGACGTCAGTATTGAGGTCAAGAACGTTTCCAGAGAAATGCTTAATATTGATCCTGAAGAACTTATGGAAAGATTTGTCAGAGGAGACTCCTCACGACATACTGAGGGTTCCGGGCTTGGTCTTAACATAGCCGGTTCACTGGCTGAAATAATGAATGGGAAACTGACTCTCAGCATTGACGGTGACCTGTTCAAGGCAACTCTCTTACTTCCCAAAGCATGAAAAAACAGTCCTTAGCTAAGGACTGTTATTTTTCAAATGGGGCGAATGATGGGACTCGAACCCACGAAATGCTGGAGCCACAATCCAGTGTGTTAACCAACTTCACCACATCCGCCATGCCTAATTATTTAATCACATTTACCTGTTTTTGTCCACACATAATAATTTATTGATAGTATAAAAAACACTTTTTATGTATAATTAACAATGAAAGAAGGTATATACATGAGCCAAGATACATTTTTAGTTGAAACCAGTGCCAGACATGTTCATGTTACACAGGAACATCTGGAAAAATTATTTGGAGAAGGATATCAGTTAACTGTAAAGAAAATGCTCTCACAGCCAGGTCAGTTCGCTTCCAATGAAAAAGTTACAGTAGTTGGACCAAGAGGGGAACTGAAGTGCTCAATTCTGGGACCGGTAAGAAAGGCTACTCAGATCGAAGTTTCACTGACTGAAGCCAGACAGCTTGGAATCAAGGCATTAGTAAGAGAATCAGGCGACATTGCCGGAACAAGCGGCTGCAAGCTGATTGGTCCTGCAGGCGAAATCGATGTTGAAGAAGGCGTTATCGCTGCCATGAGACATGTTCATATGACACCTGAGGATGCTGAACATTACGGTGTTGAAAACGGTCAGATCGTTTCAGTAAAAGTGTTCAATGAAGTTGATGATTCACGTTCTCTGATATTCGACAATACCGTCGTCAGAGTCAGCAGTTCATATGCACTTGCCATGCACATCGATACTGATGAATCAAACGCTGCCGGAGCTCCGGTAAAAGGATATATTGTAAAATAGCGCGCAAGCGCTTTTTTATTTTGCCGTTTTTGTTTTTGTGTTATACTCTTCTTTGAGGTGCTTGTCATGAAACATGTTTTTATCGTTAATCCAATAAGCGGACAGGGAAACGGCGTTGAATACATTCCGGTAATCGACGCTTATTTCAAGCAGAATCCCGGTGATTATGTTATCGAAATTACTGACAGGGTAGGACATGCAACTGAGATCGCCAGAAAGTATACCGCTGAAGATGATGTAATATTATATTCAGTAGGTGGTGACGGAACTGCCAAGGAAGTGCTTGACGGCATTAATCCGGGCGTCACTCTGTGTGTCGTTCCCGGCGGGACAGGAAACGATTTCTATAAATCAATAGATCAGACCAAGTTATCTCGTGAAGATCGTCTGAAAGGCCTTATTGAAGGCGAAAACATTCAAATCGACTACGGCATGATGAACGGTACCAGCAAATTCATGAACATTGCTTCATTCGGCATTGATGCTGATATCAACGTCTATGCCTGCGATTATGTTAAAAAGGAAATGCACATTCCTGGAAGTCTTGTTTATGCTTACTCAGCATTTAAAGTCGGTCTTAATCCAAAAGTGATCCAGATGGAAATGACTATTGACGGGAAAATGTACGAACGTAACATCGTTCTGGTGTCAATGGCTAACGGCCGTTATTACGGAGGCTGCTTCCTGCCATTCCCTAAAGCATATATGGATGACGGATATCTTGATATCTGTGCTGTCAAGGGACCTATCTCTACTCCAAGATTCATTTATCTGATCCTGAAGTACATGAAAGGTAAACATCTGGGCGAGAAGGAAATTGAAATATTCCACGGAAAGAACATTTCCGTCAAGTTCAACAGAGAAGTCAATCTCCAGATAGATGGTGAGAATACCAGACTTAAGGAAGCCACATTTGAACTGTTCCCTAAAGGTCTTACGCTCCGCGTACCTAAAATCAGAAAGATCGATTAGGCATTTCATTTGTGATTATAAACAATTCAATTTATTATTTAAGAGGAGCTAGAAGCATATGATGAGAGTTATCAGAGTTAAGGATTATCAGCAGATTTCAGAGAAAGCCTTTGAGATCATAAAGCAGACGGTTACGGAAAAGCCGGATGCTGTATTAGGACTGGCTACCGGTTCATCACCGGTTGGTCTTTATCAGCTGATGATCAAGGATCATAGAGAAAACGGCACTTCTTACCGGGATGTCAGAACATTTAATCTAGATGAATATGTCGGCCTTCCTAAAGAACATCCTGAAAGCTATTATTCCTTCATGCACCGTAATCTGTTTGATGATATTGATGTCAGAGAAGAGAACATTCACATTCCATCCAGCGAAGGTGATCTGAAGGAACAGTGTGAGGCTTATAACAACGCTCTTGAAGAAGTGGAGATCGATGTTCAGATACTTGGTATCGGCAGCAACGGTCACATCGGCTTCAATGAACCTGGTACATCATTTGATTCTGTAACTCATATCGTTGACCTCAACGAATCAACCATTAAGGATAACGCAAGATTCTTCGACAACGATATTTCCAAAGTTCCCGTACAGGCAATTACCATGGGCATATCCAATGTTATGGCAGCCAAGAAGATCATTCTGGTCGCTAACGGCGAAAACAAAGCCAATGCCATTCAGGCCTGCGTCATGGGTCCTGTAACTGAGTATGTTCCTGCATCTGTATTACAGGAACATCCAGATGTAGTCATTATTATAGACGAGGCTGCAGCCAGTTCGTTATACAAGGAGAAGAGATAAAATGGAAATTATTAACACAAACAATTTTGAAGAAAAGACTAAAGAAGGTCTGGTGCTCGTTGATTTCTTTGCAGACTGGTGCGGACCATGCAAAATGCTGGCACCGGTACTGGAGAAACTCGCTGGATTCTATGGTGACAAGTTAACTGTTTACAAGGTAAATGTGGATAATGACATCGATATTGCCAGACAGTTCAACGTTGTATCAATCCCATCACTGTTCCTGTTAAAGGACGGTCAGGTAATCAATCAGACCATGGGATTCCAGAATCTGGAAGCATTAAAGAATTTCGTAGAAAGTGGCTTATAAAAGCCATTTTTTATTATGTCTTTCTTTTATAAAGTATTATTTTAAGGTATAATTTTCTGGTGAGGAAAAGAAATGTTCTTAAAACGTATTGAATTACAGGGATTTAAATCTTTCGCAGACCGTACGGTTATTACTTTTGATAATCCGTATACGGGAATCGTTGGTCCTAACGGCTGCGGCAAGAGTAATATTTCTGATGCAATAAGATGGGTATTAGGTGAACAGTCTGCCCGTAACATGCGTGGTCAGACCATGACGGATGTCGTGTTTGCCGGTGCGGAAGGTAAAAGGGGTGTTAATCTCGCTGAAGTAACACTCGTTTTTGATAATTCCAAAAAATACCTCAATACTGATTACGAAGAAGTTGAAATCACCAGAAGACTTTTCAAGAATACAAACGAAAGCGAATATCTCATTAACAGAACGCCATGCCGTCTGAAGGATATCGTTGATCTGACACTGGATACCGGTTTGGGAAAGGATTCTCTCAGCATCATTTCTCAGGGCAATATCGCTTCCTTTGCGGAAGCCAAGCCAATAGAGAGAAGGGGACTGTTTGAAGAAGCTGCCGGTGTCGCCAAATACAAGAAGAGAAAAATGGAATCGCTCAGCAAACTTGAGCGTACGCAGAATAACATTGACAATCTCAATCTTCTGGTAAATGAACTTGAAAAGCAGGTTGCTCCTTTAAGAAGACAGGCCAGAAAAGCTCAGCAGTATCATCAGAAGAAAGACCGTCTGACTGAAATAGAAGTAGCTGTTCTGGTTAATGACATCAGAAACTACCTGGCTGATCTTGACACTACTGACAAACAGCTGGAAGATCTTAATTTCCAGGGAACCACTACCAAGGCATCAATTACCATTCTCGAAAATGATTTAGATAACCTTAAAAATGAAATTAAAAATCTGGATAACACCATTCAGTTCCAGCAGGATGAACTGTTAAGGATAATTAACGAAATTCAGACACTTGAACACCGTAAGGTAGAAGTAGACGAAAAGAGAAAATACATCAGGGAATCAGGTACTGATGAAGCCAAGATCCAGCAGACCAAGCTGCTTATGGACGAGGCCAAATTCGAATACGATGACCGTCAGCAGCGTTATGATCAGCTGGAAACTGACATCAGCCTGATTACTCAGAGGATCGAAGACTACAATAACGATCTTTCCGAAAAACAGGATAAGCTCGATAATCTTTCATCTTCTCTGAATTATCTTAATAACCGTAAATCCGTACTTGTTGCCCAGCAGCAGGCGCCTTTACAGGGTCATGCTGGAGTAAAAAGCATTATAGAAGCCCGCAATGCCTTACCGGGTATCTGCGGTACAGTATCTGATCTGTTCAAACCTGATGATGGATATCAGCAGGCTATTTCAGTTGCACTGGGCGGCGCTGTTTATCACATTGTAACCACTGATGATGCAGCAGCCAGAACAGCCATCAGATATCTTAAGAATAACCACAGCGGCAGAGCAACATTCCTGCCAATGAATGTCATGCAGCCTCGTTATGTCAACAGGGATCATTTGTTCATTGCTGAAAACACCAAGGGTTTCCTTGGCCTGGCATCCGATTTTGTAGACTGCGAGGAAAAGTATGACGGCGTATTGCTTTCACTGTTAGGCAACACTATGATCTGCGATACTCTTGACAATGCTTCTCAGCTGGCTTACAGACTGAAGCAGGCATATAACATTGTTACATTAGACGGTGACACCATTCACAGAGGCGGTTCTATTTCCGGCGGTTACAACCGTAAGCAGGAAACTCCGATGACTCTGAATTCGCTTATTGAAGATATTACAAAGCAGATTGCCGACACTCAGCTTAACATTGACTCTCTGAATGCTGAATTCAATAAAGTAAAGAGAGTAAAGGATGAAGACGAAGATAATGTTATCAATCTGAAGATCCAGCTGGCTACCTTACAGCAGGTACTGGCTGTCAAGAGAAGCAAGTACGAGCAATTAAAGGAAGAATATGACCGCATCAGAATTGATGAAAATGAAGAAGGGGAGTCCTTCGTTGATGAACTTATCGAGAATCTGAATACTCAGTACAGACTGCGTGACGAAACTTCCAATGATATTTCCACAAAACGCAGCAGAAGGATCAATCTGTCTGCCGATGAACAGCGTAAGGAAATACAGCTGCGTCAGAAGCGTCAGGAAGATACTCTGATCGGCATGAAGTTCAATAATGCCAAAATAGAGAAAACAAGACTTGAAACCTTACGTGACAATCAGATCGAAAGATTATCACGTGAATATCATATGACATATGAATTTGCTTCTTCCAAGCAGTATGATGTTGATCTGGATGAAGCAAAACAGGAAGTACTGAACCTCAGAAGTGAAATAGCTTCTCTGGGTAACGTTAACCTGGATGCTCCTAAGGATTATGAAGAAGTTAACGGCAGATATGAATTCATGGTTTCACAGCTGAATGATCTGCAGACCAGCAGAGATAAACTGCTGCAGGCCATTAACGACCTTGATGATGTCATGACCAGAAAATTCAAGGAAGTCTTTGACAAAATCAACAGTTCGCTCAATGAAGTTTTCACCGTTCTGTTCGGCGGTGGCAGAGCCAGACTGGTACTCGAAAATCCTGATGACATTCTCAACACAGGCATCGACATCAATGCCCAGCCTCCGGGAAAGAACATACAGAATATCCGTCTGTTCTCCGGCGGTGAGAAATCCCTGATCGCTATCTGTGTTCTGTTTGCTATTTTAAAAGCCAGAACCATGCCTTTATGCATCTTTGACGAGGTTGAAGCCTCACTCGACCAGGGAAACGTTGACAGATTTGCCCGTTACATTCACAAGTTCTCTGATGAATCACAGTTTATAGTTATAACTCACAGACCTGGTACCATGACGGAATGCGATGTCCTGTATGGTATTACGATGCCTCAGAAGGGCGTTTCAAAAGTAATACAGGTCAAACTCAAAGAAGCGTTATCATACGCTGAGGAAGGAGCAGAAGATGGGACTGTTCGGTAAAAAGAAAGAACGTGACATTGATACATATCTGGAAGGATACAGCAAATCAAACAATTCACTTGGTGCCAAGCTTACCAGCCTGCTGGGCGGGTTCAACGGCATAGATGATGATCTGCTGGAAAATCTGCTGGTAGTGCTCATTGAAGCCGATGTAGGCGTAACTACCAGTGAAAAGATCATTGACAGGCTCAAGGACAAGATCCAGTCTGATTTCATCAAGACAAAGAAAGAGTGCATTGAAGCTCTGGTAAGTGTCATGAAGGAGATCTATGATGAGGAACATGTTCCTGAACTGGAATTCATCATCGGTCAGACACAGCTTGTCATGATGGTAGGTGTCAATGGATCAGGCAAGACAACTTCAATTTCAAAACTTGCAAAATATTATATGGACATGGGATATTCCGTAGGTCTCATTGCCGCTGATACTTTCAGGGCAGGGGCTGTCGATCAGCTGGTAAGATGGGCTGAAAGACTGAATATCCATTGCGTTACCGGTAAGGAAAATGCCGATCCAAGCAGTGTTCTGGTTGACGGATGCCGTTATTTCAAGGAACACAGAGTCGACATCATCATCGCTGATACAGCCGGCAGACTTCAGAACAAACGCAATCTCATGAATGAGCTTACTAAGATGAAGAAGGTAGTTGGACGTGAAATACCTGGTGCACCGCATGAGGTATGGCTGACAATTGATTCTACGACCGGACAGAACGGTCTGTCTCAGGCGGCACAGTTCATTGAAGCAACAGATATCACAGGCGTTATCCTCACCAAGATGGATGGAACTTCCAAAGGCGGAATCGTACTTGCCATCAAGGACCAGTATAATCTGCCTATCAGATTCATTACCTACGGTGAAGATATCACTGCTATCACAGAGTTCTATCTTGACGGATATCTGAGAACCGTTATTGAAGAGGCTGAAAATGCTTGATGATTTTGATTACATTAACGCTCTGATACCGTTTTATGAAAAACTTCTGACGGAAAGGCAGCAGGAGATCATAAAATACTATTACTACGAGGACCTGTCATTAACTGAGATCGCGGAAAACTTAAACATCTCGCGTAATGCAGTTTATGATACAATAAAGAAAACAAATGCTTTATTAAGCAATTATGAAAAGCTGCTTCATCTGAAAAAAGACAGTGACGAAAGATGTGAGTTATTAAGAAAACGGCTCGATCACTGTGACGATGAAGGTAAAAAGATTTTAAAGGAACTTATCAGCAAGGAGGAAGAGATATGAGTAAAGTAATGGCTGTAAACGCAGGTAGTTCTTCATTAAAGTTCAAATTATTCCAGATGCCGGAAGAAGAAGTTCTGACTGACGGTGTTGTCGAAAGAATCGGCATGGATGATGCTATTTTCACCATCAGAGTTAACGGTGAAAAGATCTCTCATGTTGAGCCGATCAAGGATCATCAGCAGGCTGTTGACATGCTGTTAAAGGCTCTGGTTGATTACAAGATCGTTAAACAGCTTGATGAAATCGATGCTGTCGGCCACAGAGTTCTCCATGGCGGTGAAAAATACGCTGATTCAGCTGTTGTAACTCCTGAAGTTGCACAGGACATTCTGGATATGAAGGATCTGGGACCTCTGCATATGCCAGCCAACTATATCGGATATAAGGCATTCGCTACAGCACTGCCTAATGTAAAGCATGTTACAGTTTATGATACGGCATTCCACCTGACCATGAAGCCTGAAACATTCCTTTATCCAATTCCTCTGGAATACTACGAAAAGTACAAAGCAAGAAGATACGGTTTCCATGGGACAAGCCATAAATACGTATCAGAATATTTTGCCAAGCTGGAAGGCAAGACTCCTGAAGAAGTTAACGTCATCACATGCCATTTAGGCAACGGTGCTTCACTGGCAGCTGTTCAGGGCGGCAAATGCATCAATACATCAATGGGCTTTACTCCATTAGCAGGCATCATGATGGGTGCCAGAAGCGGTGACATTGACCCTTCATTAATGGAATACCTGATGGAAAAGACAGGCTTAAGTGCTAAGGAAATGATCAACACTCTTAACAAGAAGAGCGGATTACTTGGTATTTCCGGTGTATCAAGTGATGCCAGAGACGTAGACAAGGCCTTCAAAGAAGGAAATCCTCGTGCTATCCTGGCCAGAAAAATGTATGCACAGAGAGTTGCAGCTTACATCGGAAGCTATTTTGTACAGCTTGGACATGTTGACGGAATCGTATTTACTGCCGGCTTAGGCGAAAACGATCCAGACGTCAGAGCAGAAATATGTGACCTGTTAACAGAAGCCTTAGGCGTTCATATCGACAAGGAACTCAACTCAACTGTACGCGGCAAGATCGCCAAGATCTCTACTCCTGAAAGCAAGATCGCTGTCTGGGTAATTCCTACCAACGAAGAGCTGGTAATTGCCCGCGACACCTGCAGACTGCTGCATCTTGATCAGTAATTAAACAAGAAAAACTAACTTGCCTAAGTTAGTTTTTTTATTATAAAAATAGACCTGAAAAAATAGTATAATAAACTATAAGGGTTGAGGTATTTTGTATGTCTAATAACACAGAAGTAAAACAGTTAATTGAACAGTATGATCATATATGCATATACAGACACATCAGAGCAGATTATGATGCTTACGGATCACAGCTGGGGCTGAAACATCTTATTCTTGATAATTATCCTGATAAGCATGTTTATGCGTTAGGCGAGGATGATCTTGATAATCCGGAACTTCTTGAACCGCTTGACAGTCCTGAAGATGATATCATCAGCAAGTCCCTGGCCGTTATTGTTGATACTTCCAACATTGCCAGAGTGCAGTTTGACAGCTACAGAAAATGTGCCGATTCCATCCGACTTGATCACCATCCGTTTTTTGAACAGATCTGCAATCACGAAATAATAGACACTGATGCCTCAAGTGCATCACAGATGGTTGCCGAACTGGCTATTGAGTCAGGATGGAAGATCTCCCAGCGTTCAGCTGATCTTCTTTATGCCGGAATCAGCACTGACACCCTCAAGATGACCATTGAAAAAGTCGATTCACGTCTTTTCAGGGTCCTGGCCGTTCTGAAGGATACCGGAATAAATCTTGACGAACTGAACAGACGTATCTACGACCAGGATGTAAAGATGTTCCAGGCTGAAACCACAGCCCGTACCAGAATAACCTTCGTTAATGATTTTGCCTATCTGTTTTTAAGAAGCGCAGATCTCAGAGAAATGGGGCTGAAGGACGAAGAAGCACGTGACATGGTCAATATGATGCAGAATATCAAAGGCATCAATAAATACGCAACCATTATAGAAGATGATAAAGATCATGATTTCAATATTTCCTTAAGATCACACGGTATCGCGGTAAATGAAATTGCCCGTAAATACGGTGGGGGAGGACACCCTAATGCCAGCGGTATCGGACATCTGAAAGGTGAATTCATTGACGCACTTATCAAAGACATGATTGAAAAATAGAAAATGAATACCTTGTTATATAACCGCAGTTGTTACAGTTTACTGAGCAGTTGTCTTACCATCGATCAACTGACTGATTTTGCTGCGGCCAACGGTTACAGAGCAGTAGGGCTTATTGATAAAAACGTCATGTACGGAGCCATGGAATTCTATCACAGCTGTGAAGAAAAGAAACTCAAACCATTGTACGGAATTGAGATTTCCGTGTCTGTAAATGACAATGAATACCCGTTTGTTCTGCTATGTCGAAATAACAGAGGGTTCAAGGAACTTATCAGTATATCAACAGATATCTGTATAAATAAAACTGTATTTGACAAGGAAAGATTAAACAGCGTTTCCGATAACCTGTACATCATAGATGTCTGTTACGGAGGATTACTTGAAAAAAATATCAATAACTGTGTCGAAGTTCTTAACTGGTATAAGGAAAAGAACATTTTCATCGGGTTGAAACCGGGAAAAGGCATATATGATTATCAATTGAACCATCAGATCAGTGATCTGGCTTTTAATAACGGTCTGACAACCATCGCCATGCCTCTGGCACTTTATTGTGATGGGGAAGATTATCAGGCTTTCAATGTAATGCAGCAGATAAACAACTCATCAGTAATATCTGAGAGCAACTCCAAGTATGGTTTTAACCTCCTTGATCTGGAATCTTATTACCGTCTTTACAGTGAAATAGACAGGATCAATACCGAAAGAATAGCTGAGGTATGCAATGTAGATCTGGGCACAATGGAAAAGGCGTCTCTTCCTGATTACAGAACAGGGGAGATATCTGACCGCAAACTCTACTTAAGAGAGTATTCGCGTCTGGGTCTGGTAAAACGCTTTGAAGGGGAAACTGTTCCGACTGAATACTACAGAAGACTGCATTATGAGCTGGATGTTATTACTTCCATGGGATTTGAAAACTATTTCCTTATTGTGTGGGATATCATAAGATATGCCCGCCGCAATAATATAAATGTAGGTATCGGCCGTGGATCTGTCGCCGGATCTCTGGTGGCCTACTGTCTGGGTATCACACATATTGATCCAATAAAATACGGTCTTATTTTTGAAAGATTCCTGAATCCGGAAAGAATAACCTTGCCTGATATCGACATTGATATTCCTGACAATAAGAGAACTCAGGTAATTGAATATGTAAAGGATACTTACGGCAGGGAAAACGTATCAAATATCATCGCTTTCAGTACCTTTGCACCTAAACAGGTCTTAAGAGACGTAGGAAGCGTTTTAAGCGTATCTGAGGGCACTTTGAACATCATTCTGAATTGTATACCTGCGAATTATAAAGGCACTCTGCAGGAACTGTATGCTTCCAGTGACCGTTTCAGACAGGCAGTTGATTCAGAGGAAAAGACTCAGAGAATGTATGCAATTGCGTGCCGTCTTGAAGGACTGCCTAAGCAGGTAACAACCCATGCTGCCGGCATTATCGTCAGCAAACAGCCTCTGATCAACTACATACCTCTGATTGGTTACAACGATGGATATTCCAGTCAGTACACCATGAAATATCTGGAAGAGCTGGGATTAATCAAAATTGACTTCCTGGGTTTAAGAAATCTCAGAATTATTGATGATATTCTCCACGATATAAACGAAGATCTTAATATACTGAAAATTGATCTTCAGGACCATAAAACATATCAGATGCTTTCTGCCGGCAATACCTCAGGAATTTTCCAGCTGGAAAGCGAAGGAATGCATAATCTGATCCGTCAGCTGCAGCCTGACAATTTCAATGAAATCGTTGACATCGTTGCTTTATACCGCCCGGGACCGATGAAGTTCATCCCTGATTACGTCGAAGCCAAGAAATCCGGAAGGATCAACTATGTTCATCCAGACTTAAGGGACATTCTTGAACCTACATACGGCGTAATGATTTATCAGGAACAGGTAATGGAAATAGCTCAGCGCATTGCCGGATTCAGTTATGGGAAAGCTGACATATTAAGAAAAGCCATTTCCAAGAAGAATGAACGGGATATCCAGGCCCTGAGAAATGACTTCATTGCCGGAGCAAACAGCAATCACTACAGCATTGATACCGCTGAGGAAATCTTCCGGCAGATCGAAAGATTTGCTTCCTACGGATTCAATAAATCACACTCGGTAGCTTATGCCTATATCGCATATCAGCAGGCTTATCTGAAAGCCCATTATCCGTTAGCTTTCTATAAGACCATGTTAAATGATGTCACCGGCAACAAAGCCAAGACAAATCAGTTTCTGGCTGAATGCCGTCGGAATAATGTACGCTTCAAGGCACCGGACATCAATATTTCAGAAGATACCTATCTGATAGAAAACAACAGCATAATAGCTCCGCTCACCATCGTAAAGGGGTTGGACAGAAATACTGTCAGATCTCTCGTAAATGAACGTCAGGAAAACGGGCTGTTCAAAGATTACATTGACTTTGTGTCACGCTGCTATATTCTTAAGATAAATGAAGAACAGATAATGCTGCTGGTATTATCGGGCTGCTGTGACAGTTTTAAGGAGACCAGAGCCACAATGCTGGCTAACATAAGTATTATTATTACCTATGCCAAAACCTGCTACAGTGAACTTACTGGAACTCTGGATTACTCTCTGGCTTCACCGCCGGCTTTACAGCGTTATACTGAATTAGCTGATAAGAACAAAAAGCAGCGGCAGATCATCGATGTTTACATCAACGGTCATCCGGTTGAGATATACCGCCGCAAATATCCTGATGCCATAAATGCCCAGGCTGCTCTTAAGACAAGAGGCCATGTTGCTCTGGTAGTCAGATCCAGAAAAGTCAGTGAGCATTTCCTGCAGGAAAGCCAGACTACAATGTGTTTCATTGACCGGGAAGACGAAACGGGAATGATATCCCTGGCCTTAATGCCGGAAGTTTATTCCCGCAATAAGAATATTATTGCTAAAGATACGATTTATTATGTGGAAGGGGATATAGGAACCCGTGATTCGGTAAGAGTCAGAAGAATAACAAGATTAGATTAAGGACGGTAATACTTATGAAACTGTTAATTGCAGATGATGAGATCAAAATCAGAGAAGTCATAAAGGAATACGGCAAGCTGTACGGCTATGAGGTTTTCGAAGCCAGTGATGGCGAAGAAGCAATTCACATGGTTGAAAAAAATGATTTCAGCTGTGTTATACTCGATATCATGATGCCTAATCTTGACGGTTATACTGCATGCAAGAACATCAAGAAAATCAAAAATGTACCGGTTATTATCCTTTCCGCCCGTCAGGATGAGGAAGATAAGCTCTATGCCTTTGATCTGGGAATAGATGACTATGTGACCAAACCGTTCTCACCAAAAGAACTGATGGCCAGAGTAAAAGTAGTCATTGAAAGATCAGGACTTAAGGCTAACAAGGAAAAAGACTCCTATTCTTACCAGGGTATTTCACTGGATGTGGCAGCTCATGTAGTCACTGTTGACGGTGAACTGGTTCATCTTACCAATAAGGAATTCGAACTGCTGAAATATTTCCTGCAGAATCCGAATATCGTCATTTCACGTAACACTTTGCTGGAAAACATCTGGGGATATGATTTCTATGGTGTTGACCGTACAGTTGATACACACATAAAGATGCTGAGAAAGAATCTCGGCCCTTATGGAACGCTTATTAAGACAATAAGAGGGGAAGGCTATAAGTTTGACCAGGTATAAGATCAGAAAATCAATATTCAACTCATTGAATTTCAAAACATGGTCTTATTTCATGTTGTTTTCACTGTCCATTCTTCTGCTGCTGCTTTTCACTCAGCTCTTTTTACTGGAACCTTTTTATAAAGCCACATTGAAGAAAGACATCATCAGTCTGAATAAAAACATATATGACATTACGATTTCAAATCTGGAAGATGATGTAAAGACAGGGGAGATCAACAAGGTTACCGCCTCAAATAATGCCTGCATACTGATTTATAATGCCACCACCACTGACTCAAAGAGCTCAGATGCCTTAGGTGAGACCGGCTGCGCTCTGTATGCTCAGGGAACCGTTAACCCGTCAATTATTGACAATATGGCAAAGCAGAGAGGCACAACATATTTTGTTGATGACTATGCCATTGACTATACCAATCAGGAAGTAATGATTTACGGTGAAAAGTACATCATCAATAACGAAATGATCTACATCATTTCAAATTTCGCCTTACAGTCAATGGATAACATCATCAGAACGACACAGAATCAGTTCTTTGTAATAGCAATCATTCTTCTGTTTCTGTCTATCGTAATTTCCATGCTTTTCTCCGGTCTTATTACAAAACCTATCTTGAATATCAAGAATGAGGCGACTAAACTCTCACAGGGCAATTATGATTTGTCATTTAATAAGAGTTACATCAATGAGGTTGACGAACTGGGAGAAACACTGGAAATTGCAGCCGTAGAACTGTCAAATATAGATGAGACAAGAAAAGAACTGCTGGCCAATGTTTCACATGACTTAAAGACACCTCTGACAATGATAAAAGCCTATGCCGAGATGATCAAGGATATTTCCGGTAACAACAAGCGGAAACGCAATGAGCATCTGGATATCATAATTAACGAAACTGACAATCTTAATGTACTGGTTTCCGATATGCTTGACCTGTCAAAACTGCAGGCCAGAGCAACAAAGTTGGAAATGCAACCATTTGACTTGACAACCAATATTATTGAAACTGCTGCAAAATTCAATACCATTGCCAAGCGGGAAGGGGTAGAGATCGTAGTTGACTGTGAACCTGAACTAGTAGCAATAGGTGACAAGAATAAAATTAACGAAGTAATCTATAATTTCATAAGCAATGCCTTAAAACATTACGGCAGTGATAAGAAAGTATTTGTAAAAGCATACTTAGTGAATTTATTCACAATTAGAGTAGAAGTAACTGATCACGGTCCTGGCATTGATGAAAACACATTACCGTATATCTGGGACAGATATTACAAGAACGACAAAAAATATCAGCGAGCTCAGAGCGGATCAGGCTTAGGATTAGCTATCTGTAAAGCAATCCTTGAACAGCATGAATGTGAGTATGGTGTTACAACGAAGCTAAATGAAGGATCCACATTCTATTTTGAACTGAAGAACGCTGAAAGCGAAAATACATCATTCTGATGAATAATATTACGATAAATCAATAAAATTCATAAATAAGTACTAGGAGGACTTATTTATGATTTATCTGATTTACCGAATTATCTCAACGATCGTACAAGTATATTTAAGCAGGTTTTTCAGAAAATACTGGTAAAAAAAGAAGCAGAGGGCAATACAGATGTATTACTCGCTGCTTTTTTATCTGAATAATTTATTACTTCGCATAATCTATATTATGTAAGTTATATAATTGCTTTATTATACCAAAAAAGTATTAGTTATTCAGTATTTAACCCAAATTTACCACTGTACAAGTACATTTTCGTCAATTTTTGAAGCATCGAAACGATAATGTTTGTAAACAGTTCCGCGTTTCAGATAATCTTCATTTCTGACAGGCTGACCGCCGTTATGAATAATGTAGGATATCCCCTTCCTGTTTCTGTAACCTGATACCATTCCGATATGAGCACCGTTATTGAATACTACAATATCTCCGGGATTCCACTGATCAATATCATTTATGTCTGTAGTTAGTTTTACAGCATATTTATCAAAAAACTGTTCAAGATTGTTTACACGTCTGAAATCAATATTGATATCAGGATCAGCTTCCGGATAATCTTCAGGATATAAAGTTATATCTCTGTCGACCATGTCTCTTAAACTGTAGCCAGCTTCTCTGAAAGCTCTCCAGATGACATCAGTACAGACACCAATGTTATCAGGCGGATAACCGCCGTCAGGCCAGTATTTTCCATTGTAACTCGGATGATTTGCGGCATCTTTTTCAGCACCGGCAAGAAATTCAGCATAATCATCCAAACCGTCATTATCAAAATCAACCGGGCTTTTTTGCACTGTTATGCCAAAATCTTCGGCTGTGTACTTTCGTGACGGTATTATATTGAACTCAAAAGCAGCTATTACCGCAAATACGGCAGCAATTATCAGAAACAGCTTAATCAGTCTTAGTACAAGTTCTTTTTTTATCTTCATTTTTAACCCCTAAATGAAAAATAATTAATAACACTTATCAATTGTTACTAATTATTCATCCTGAATTATTTTTTTGTTATCCATCTGACAGTGCTTATGGTCAGCATGACCGTAATGATCACTGTCATGATGATAATAACTATAAATGAAGCAAACATGTATGGCGATACACCATAAATAGAGACAAACATGTTCTTCATTCCGTTAATAAAATCACTGAAACTCATAAATACTCACCACTAGTTCTTTGCTTTCTGTTTTTCGCTGATCCATTTTACTAAATCAATCAGCTTTATGATAATCATTAATCCAATGCATACAGCACATATAATCAGAGGTATCTGAACAAAGATGACCAGCGGATTCATATTCTGGATCAGTTCAAAAATCATTTCAATAATATCATTCATATCAGATGTCTCCTAATTCTCTTCTATAATCCTGCAGGCAACTTTTATTCCGTCAACCGCTGCAGATGTTATACCCCCGGCATATCCGGCGCCTTCGCCGCACGGATAGATACCTTTAATATTACACATCAAATTTTCATTTCTGACAATAGTTATCGGTGAAGAAGTTCTTGTTTCGACACCTGTAAGCAATGCATCGTCATTTCCAAAGCCCTTAATCTTACTGTCAAAATATGTAATTCCGTTTTTTAGCGTCCTGCTTACGTAATCAGGAAGTATCTCATTCAGATCACATAATGTATATCCAGGCCTGTATGAAGGCTTTACTGCCCCTATTCTAACACTTTTTCGGTTAAGGCGGAAATCTTCAAGCCTCTGAACTGGAGCGTTGAAGTTACTCCCACCCAGAATAAAGGCTTTTTTCTCGAGATCTTTCTGGAAATTAATGCCTTCAAGAACATAATCTCCAGGCAGATCATCAGCATTTACATTTACCAGTAAAGCGGAATTTGCATTTTCACCGTCTCTGCGGTAATTACTCATACCGTTTGTTACGATGGTCCCCTCTTCGCTTGCAGATGCAATTACCTCACCGCCCGGGCACATGCAGAAACTGTAACATGTTCTATCACCATCATGATAGACCAGTTTGTATTCAGCCGCAGGCAGATTAAGTTTAGTCAAAGTACCATATTGAGATTCATTGATCATGGACTGCAGATGTTCTATTCTGACACCTACAGAGAAGTTCTTTCTCTTCATTTCCACATCATGCTTCAGAAGCATCTCAAAAGTGCTTCTGGCACTGTGGCCGATAGCCATAACAACAGTATCGCTGACAAATTCCCTGTCCTGACAGATAATGCGGATCAGACCGTTTTCCTGTTTCAGATCAGTCATTCTGGTATTGAAGAAGTACTGTCCCCCTTTTGAAGTTATATAATTTCTTATATTTACGAGGATATTCATAAGATTATCTGTCCCGATATGCGGGTGGCTCAGATATGTTACTTCTTCCGGTGCACCAAAGCGACGGAACATTTCCAGAACACTGGCTACAAAAGGAGAATTTATACCTGTAGTCAGTTTCCCGTCACTGAATGTACCTGCTCCCCCTTCTCCGAACTGGACATTGCACATCTCATTAAGAATTCCTTTTTCACGGTATTCCTCAACATATTTTCTGCGGTTTTCAACGCAGTCTCCCTGTTCAATTATGATTGGCTTATAACCGTTATCTATCAGAGTCAGAGCACAGAACAGACCAGCCGGGCCTGCTCCCACAATGACAGGCGACAGTTCAGAATTCCTGTTTCTTTTAACTTCTACGCCATTAAACTGTTTTACTTTTTTCAGTTTCGGATACTTGTTTTCATCTGAAACAGACACATTAAAAGAATACAGATAATGCACATTTGCCTTATCACGGGCATCGATAGCCTTTTTGGCTATCTTTATTTCCTTTACATCTTTCTGAAGTATCCCGGCTTTTTTCAGAGCTTTTCTGAACAGTTCCTGTTCATTCAGATCCTCAAATACCTTAATGTTCTCTATTCTCAGCATGATTCTATCCTTTACAGTTACATAGTTTATCATTTATATAAAAAACTATCCACTTATATGGACAGTCGTTTATAAATCTTTTTTATTTGCACGCGGCAGTTTGTCATATGCTTCATGAAGTTTCTTTGTCTGAACATGAGTATATATCTGAGTTGTTGCTATATCGGAATGTCCCAGCAATACCTGTACTGTTCTCAGATCTGTGTTTTCATCAAGCAGATGGGTAGCAAATGAATGTCGTAAGGAGTGCGGTGAAATGCTTTTAAGACCAAGTTCATTCTGCTTCCTTTTGATCAGTTCATAAACATATTCTCTGTTAAGTACATTTCCTTTGTTGTTAATAAAGAAATACTGTTTATCGGAATTGCCGGCGATCCACAGTGATCTGATCTTCTGGAAATAATACACCATTCTTTCCGTAATATCGTTGTCTATCAGGACAATTCTTTCCTTGCTGCCCTTCCCTGTTATTCTTAGCTGTTTATGCGTAACATTGATCTGCTTTACCAGTAAGCCGCATACTTCAGATACTCTCATGCCGCTTTTGTAAATGAGTTCAAGTATCGTTCTCTGATAGTACTGAACAGGATCATTGTCATCAAAGCTGCTTAACAGCAGATTCATTTCTTCCTCATTCAGGAAATTAGGCAGATGATCTCTGGTAACCTTAACAGTAAGATTGTCTGCCGGATTACTGAAATCATAATTAAGGAAAAGGTATTTATGAAGATTTCTGATGCTTGTCAGCAGATGAGCTACTGATTTCTTGTTCATTACATCAAGCTGTTCGCCAAGAAAACTCTGCAGATCTTCATTTCTGACATCCTCAATTTCGCTGATGTTATTTTCCTGCAGATATTCAGCATATTTTTTTAAGTCGTTCTGGTAGGAAAGTATCGTATTTTCAGCTTTCTGTTCAACGGCAGAAATGTGATAGAGATACTCTTCTACTGCCTCTGCTACTTTCATTACTTAACCTTTCTGGCCTTTTCGTACAGTTCTTCGGCGGCTGCCAGTGATGTTTCCGTTACAGCTGATGAAGACAGGATAGCCAGTTCTTTTATTCTGCTTTCCTTATCCAGCCTGATCACATCCGTTGTAGTCGTATCGCTCTGAGTCTTTTCAATATGGTAATGATTATCAGCCAGTGAAGCCACGCTCGCCAGATGAGTTACGGTAAATACCTGGCAGCGTTTGGAGATTTCCTTCATCTTTACACCCATATTGAAAGCCACATATCCGGATACACCGGTATCGATTTCATCAAAGATTATCAGTCTTGTTCCCTGCAGTTCACTGAATACAGTCTTCAGGCCAAGCATAAGTCTGCTCATTTCACCGCCGCTGGCTACATTAACGAGCGGCCGCAGATCCTGGCCTTTGTTCATACTGATCATGAATTCAACATTATCAGTACCGTTGGCTGAAGGTGCTTTTTCCCTGAAACTGACCTTAAATCTGGCGTTCTCCAGATTAAGATCTTTCAGCTGTTCAACAACAGCCTTTTCCAGATCAGCAGCTTTTTCCTTTCTGATACCACTGAGCTTTGCGGCACTTGAAAGATAGTCTGACAGTTTTTTCTCATACTCTTCTTTCAGTTTTCCCAGAACTGCGTCACGGTTTGCTACCTTTTCAAGCTGATCTTCCAGATTTTTCTTCAGTTCAAGAAGACCTGCTATATCAAGATTGTATTTTCTCTTTATGCGTTGCAGATCATACAGACGGCTGTTAAGTGAGTCTATATCCTCAACGCTGATATCGTCATTATCAAAATAACTGATGATAGAATCATAATCGTCACTGATCCGGTAATATGCATTAACAATGCTGTCGACATTGTTTTTTATTTCCCCGAAATCCTCAAACATGGACTGCTGACGTGAAAACTCATACAGCTTGGTCAGAATGCCGTCATCTGCAGTAAACATCTCTCTGGTATTATCTACCAGATTGGTGATTTTCTCTTTCCGGGCAATAGTCTTAAGCTGCTGTTCGATCTCAGCATCTTCACCGATCTTCAGTTTCATCTTTGTAATCTCATTAAGCTGATAACTGATCATTTCGATCTGAGCATCACTGAAATCATTATTCTTCAGATCGTCATATTCCTTTAACCGCTCTGTATAGATGTGGTATTTTTCGGATACTTCTTTCGCAATCACATCATTCTGACAGTAATTGTCCAGAAGATGCAGATGGTATCTGTTGTTTAACAGATACTGATTGTCTCTCTGGCAGTGAATATCTAATTTATCTTCCAGTAATTCCCTGATAAATGAAGCAGTAACTGTTCTGTGATTGACTCGAGAAATACTTCTGCCGTCTCTGAAGAATTCTCTGGTAATAACCAGTGCTTCATCGTCAAGTCCGTTTTCACTGAGTAACGCTCTTATCTGCTCATCAGCATCAAAAAATCCTTCAATAATGGTCTTGTCAGCATCTTTTCTGATCATACCGGAACTGAAACGTCCGCCTACAAGAACACTTAAGGCATCAATGAAAATACTCTTACCTGCTCCTGTTTCACCGGTAAAAACATTGAAGTTATCATCAAATTCAAGATTCAGTTCACTTATTAATACAAAGTTCTTTATGTAAAGATTTCTGAGCATTTGTTACTCCTCTTTTTCGAAATAAAGCAGATATTCCTGATTCCCGTTCTGTCCTTTTATCGGGGACTTAACAGTACCTTTATGGATGAGATTAAGCTTTGCGGCTTCATTTATGCAATCCGAGAGTTTCTGATTGACAATCTCCCCGTTTTTAACGACACCTTTATTATTCAGATAAGAAGGTCCTACTTCAAACTGCGGTTTGAAAAGTATGACTGTCTGTCCTTTATCATGCAGGATATCAGCTATATTAGGCATCAATTTGACACAGCTTATAAATGAAACATCCATGCAGATGAAATCAATTATCTCATTGAAACTGCTGCGATACAGTTCCCTGCCATTGACACCTTCCTTACTGATAACACGCGGGTCATGCTGCAGTTTTTCAGCCAGCTGATCGTGTCCTACGTCATAAGCGTATACTTTTGAAGCCCCGTTCTGCAGACAGCAGTCCGTAAAACCGCCAGTTGAGGCGCCAATATCCAATACAACCTTATTCTGTAAGGATATTTTAAAGGTGTTTAGAGCCTCTCTAAGCTTAAATCCGCCACGGGAAACATATGATACCTCTTCTTTGAAAACCTTAATGTCATCGTTTTCATCCACCTCAAAACCGTCTTTGGTAATAATCTTGCCATTTACCATGACTTTTCTTTCCTTTATGGCATTATGAGCCTGGGAACGGTTTGGATATTCTCCTGTTTCCACCAGATAGATTGAAAGCTTCATCTTATTACTGAATAGTTTCCTAAACTATTTTCTCCTGTTCTTCATTTCAAGAATGATCTTTTTTGTTGAAGCCAGATTTATCGGTAAACTGTCGATTACCGAAATGGCTGAATTGTAAAGTCTGATATATACATCCGTACAGCCTCTTAAGCCCAGCAGATTGTAGAATGTATTTTTGTTATTGCGGCTGTCGGAAATGCTCTTGCCCATTGTCTCTTCGTTTGAGGTATAGTCAAGAACATCATCCTGTATCTGGAATGCCAGTCCGATTTTCTTGCCGATATCAATGATCTTGTCTTCAAGATCAGTATGATCAGTTAAGGCAGCCCCACACAGCAGTGGTGCTGTCAGCAGCATGCCTGTCTTGTAGTATTCCATCATTGACAGGTCATCGATTTCTACCGTTTCCTTGTAAAGCAGTGAGATATCAAGGTCCTGACCTTTGATCATGCCCTGATGTCCGGCACATTTGCTCAGGATGGAAACGATTTTTACTTTTTCATTATCGCTGTAATCAGAATCCGCAACCACTTCAAAAGCCTTTGTCAGTAAACCGTCACCGGCCAGGATGGCTACTGCTTCATTAAATTGCTTATGGACAGTCTTGCGGCCTCTTCTCAGATCGTCATTATCCATAGCCGGCAGGTCATCATGAATAAGAGAATATGTATGGATCATTTCGATAGCTGCTGCACATGGATAGCCATATTCCTCAGAATAACCGCAGTCTTTCAGGAAACTCAGCAGCAAAAACGGCCTCAGACGTTTTCCTGGGGCTGTCAGGGCGTAATTCATAGCCTGGTCGACTACTATATCCTCTTTGATAATTTCAGCCAGATAAGCTTCAAAATTACTGTTCATCGTCTAATTCCCCTGCACTGTCTACTATCTCAGATAATCTTGTCTTGAATACGCTCAGTTTCTCATCACAGAACTTGCTAAGCTTGACCCCTTCTTCATACAGTTTCAGTGCTTCATCAAGGGTACAGTTTTCACTCTTTATGCGGGCAACTATTTCTTCAAGTTTTTTCTTTGCCTCTTCAAATGTCATGTTATCCATCGAATCTCTCCTTTTTCAGCGGTCTGCTTATTACATATCCATCCGCATATCTGATTTCCATATTCTCATTAAGATCTATATCATCAACAGACCTCAGAACCTTTTCATTCTGTCTGCTGACTGAATATCCCCTTCTCAATACACTCAGAGGACCAAGTGATTCAATCATTTCCGAATTAAGTGTCAGATTGTCCCTTAAATGTCTGTAGTAGCTGTTTATGTCAGAATCCATTGTTGTTTTCAGCTGTCTGATCTGAGCTTGGGTCTTGTTATAAAGTCCCCTGCCATTGCTGGTAAGCTGATTCTTCAGATAATACAGTTCCTTATCCTTTTCAGCAGGAATTCTCTTCAGAGTTTCCTGTAACCGGGCAGTAAGCGTACTGATACTGTTCAGTTCCGTTACGGCTTTCTGTCTGACTTTATCCAGTTCCATTTCATATATTCTCTGCTGCTGAGTATTCAGCAACAGTCTGTTGACTACTTCACTGTGCATATTGCTGCGTGAATCCTCTATCTGTCTGCGCACATCGGATAACAGCGGTGTTGCCTTCATGCCGGCTTCTGTAGGAGTAGCAGCATTGAAGTCAGCTGTCAGACCCGCAATGGTATCATCCTGTTTATGACCGACACCGACTATGACCGGTGTCTGACAGGCAAATATCGCATGAGCCAGTTCTTCATCATTGAAACACCACAGTTCACTGACGGAGCCTCCGCCTCTGGCAATGATTATCACATCACTGTTGCTCTTTTCAGCCAGTCTGAGAGCGCTCATGACAGATGCCGGTGATGTATCTCCCTGCATTACTGCCGGGAAAACCAGTGTTTCAGCACATGGCCATCTTGATTCGATCTGGAAGACCACATCTCTTAAGGCAGCAGTCTGTTTCCCGGATATAACCGCTATCCTCATAGGATATGGCGGCAACGGTTTTTTCCTTAAAGGATCAAAATATCCCAGAGGTTCCAGTTTCCGGTACGTCCTCTTGAATGAAGCATAAAACTGACCAGTTCCTGATATTTCTACCTTATAGCCTCTGAAACTCAGCTTATTGGTCTTGGCATATACCGAAACATTAGGCCTGTTGACATATCCTGTGATCTGCACCACATCTCCGTTTTTAGGTATTATGTCAGCAACTCTGTTATAAGAAAAAACAGTTACATCAAACTGATAGTCATCTGGTTCATTCAAGTCCTTCAAAGGAAAATACCAGTGACCATAGGGATCTAACTTTTTTTCTGTTACCTTATTCGTTCTGTTATCTCTGATCATCGGGAGAACGACTTCTCCCTCAATTGTCACTATGTTGATGTTTGATAAGGCGTTGTTAACGGCGTTGCTTAATTCCTTTATGGAATATACCTTTTTCAGAGTCATATGTTGTCAAGAACTCCATTTAACAATCCGGCAGCATCCTCATCGCAGTACAATTTGGCAATTTCAACAACTTCATTGATTATGACCGGTTTATCAATACCGGTGTACTTGATCTCGTATGCTCCCATCAGCAGCAATGCTCTTTCAATATACCCCAGTCTGTCATAATCCCAGTCCTTACTGAGCTTTTCAGTAATGAGCTTTTCCAGTTCTTCCATGTTTTCAATGGTGTTGACAGTCGTTTCAACAATAAAAGATATCGACTTCTTGTCATCGACATCCAGATTGTCGTCAAAAATATCTTCAATTGTCTTATCAGTAAGCAGGTACTGATAAAGACAGTTCATGATTTTAATACGCTGATCTCTACGTTTCATATTCTATTTATAGTAAAACCCCAATACATTTACGTTAACAATGACATCCTTGAATTCTGTCATCTGAACAATGGAATCATGTACTCTCTGCTGAACAACACTGCTGATATCATTAATGTTGCAGCTGCGGTCAACCAGTACATTCATATTGATGACGATATTGCTGTTGATTACCTTGCATGTTACGCTTTTCTTCAGACCATTGCCAGGAGCAACAACAACATCCGGCAGTTCTTCAATGCTGTTTTCTGCAATAAGGACAAAAACAGCTGTTGATAAGCCGATGATTCCGTATTTGTTTTCTCTGTTTTTAGATACGATGTATTCAGTTGCCATAATTTTTACCTCACTAATAATATATCATAATTCAATTGTCATTTATATAATAACATGTTCGTTAAAAACAACAGTTAAATAATGCTTTTTTACGCTCTTTCCAATGAATATTCCGTTCTTCATGACCTCAGGAATACTGATCTTTCCATCCCTTATTTCTATCATGCATTCTTTGCCGTCGGCAGTTCCTGTATAAATACCGTCAGCTGGAATATACTGCTTTACTTCTGAAGTTTTCTGCCCTAAATCAATTCTGATCCTGTATGGATATCCCAGCAGTACAGCTGCGGTTTTCACATCTCCGTTAAGGATGATTTCCGCAATATCATGAGAACTGATTTTTCTGTTTTCAAAAGTGACTGAATCAATTACGGAAACGTTAAACAGTCTTGTTTTACTGTCATTAAGTGTTTCAGCATTTCCTCTTCCTTTATATCCAAAGCTGAAATCAAAGCCGCATATAAGTTCTCTGGTATTTAGTCTGTTCAGATATTCAATGAACATTTCAGGCTCCATTCTGCTGATATTCTTGTCAAACTGTATGGCGTAAACACGGTCAACACCCAATTCACTTAACATTTCATATTTCATGTCATATGTCAGCAGATGTCCCCTGTTCTTTCTTTTCCCATAGATTTCAGATGGATCAGGTTCAAAGGTAATTACACAGCTTTCCAGGTTATTCATTTCTGACAGCTGTAAAGCCTTGGCAATCAGTTTCTTATGACCGTTATGTATGCCGTCAAAATAACCTATACAGGCTGCCGTCGGTTTGAAATGATGGTGTCCATTAATCCCTATTCTGTAAATTCTCATTACCAAAGCCCTCTTTTACATCTGTAAACATCGCCGTCAAGCTGATAGGCAGCAATTATGCTGTGGTCGTGTGTTATAAAGACGATATCTTCGCTGCAGCTAAGAGTTAATGGCTTACCGTTAAGGACATCACTAAGATCATCTATCTCAATGTATGGATAATCGCTAAGTACCTCATAACTGTCAAGAAGCAGGTAATTACCGTTTTCTATGTCTTCCAGGGTATAGCTTTCTTTCAGGGTATAGCGGTCAATTCCCGTTCTTACAAGTTCTTTCATGCAGCCTTCATTATTCAGTCTGTATGCTATTTCCTGACACAGCGTTCTGATATAGGTGCCGGCTGAGCATAAGGTTCTGAATCTGATCTCATCATCACTAATGCTGATAAGTTCAATTTCATATATCTCAATGTCAGTCGGTTTTCTTTCTATTTCCTCATTTTTTCTGGCATATTCATACAGTTTGCGGCCATTTACCTTCTTGGCACTGTACATAGGCGGCAGCTGCTGACTCTTACCCAAAAATTCGCGCAGAACACTTTCGACCTTAGTTTCATCAAAAGGAACGACTTCCTTTTCAGCTGTTACCGTACCCGTTATATCCTGTGTATCAGTTGAATAACCCAGTTTCAGCACGGCTTCATATTCTTTGGTGTGAGAAACAATGTACGGAAGGATCTTTGTAGCCTTACCAATTGTCAGCATCATCAAACCGCTGGCCAGCGGATCAAGAGTTCCCGTATGTCCAGCTTTTTCATTGCCAAGCATTCTTCTTACTTTTTCAACCAGTTTGAAGCTTGTTATGCCCTGAGGTTTGTTTATTAACAGTATTCCGTTCATTTCTATAAAGGAATCTCCCTGAATTCCCTGTTTCTGAAGTTTTCTATTTCATAGCCGTATGGTGACTGGCTGTTTATGTATGGTGTTTCCAGTATCATCGGAATATTATCAAGCAGAGGATGATGAACAATATTGTTCAAGGTTTGAAAACCTATTTCTCCATATCCGATATTTGCGTGTCTGTCCTTATGTGCACCCATTATGTTCTTTGAATCATTGACATGAACAACATAAAGTGATTTCAATCCAATGATTTCATCAAACTCTTTAAGTACATTATCAAAATCAGTCAGATCGTATCCGGCATCATGAATGTGACAGGTATCAAGACAGACGCCCATCTTATCTTTCAGCTTTACATTATCGATAATCGTCTTAAGCTGCTCAAAGGTGCGTCCGACTTCACTGCCCTTTCCTGACATTGTTTCCAGACAGATAACAATGTCGTCATCTTCCTTAAGGATCTGATTAAGCCCGTCAGCGACCTGCTTCAGCGACTCGTCCAGATTCCCCGTCAGCGAACTCCCGGGATGAAGTACCATGTATCGGGCACCAATGGCCATTGTTCTGTCGATCTCTCTGCGCAGCACTTCCTTACCTGATTCAAACGTTTCAGGTTTCAGCGTATTGGCAAGATTAATGATGTATGGACAATGTATGATCATGTCTGTGACATCACAGCCGCTTTCTTTCCATTTACTTACCCCTTCTTCGATTTTGAGTCTCTCGACCGGGATACGGAAGGAGTTCTGCGGCGCACCCGTATATAACATTAAAGCATTAGCCTTATAGGCTAACGCTTCATTTACTGATCCTAATATGTAGTCAGGGCCGGACATGCTGACATGACTGCCAATTTTCAACATTACTTATCGCTTCCTTTGCTTCTCTGGCTTAATTTAGCTCTTTCCTTCTGCTGCTGCTTGATGGAATTCTTGATCATCAGTCTTCTCTGGCGTCTTCTGACACTTTCAATCTCTTCCTTGATTTTCTTCTTATATCCAGGCTTTACCTTCTTTACCGGACGTTTTCTGATCTTTTCGATTTCCTCATCAAATTCAGTTTTGTTTCTCGTCGGACGGAAATCAAATGGTTTGACAGTGACCCAGCCGTTTTTTCTGTAATCCTTATAATCAAACTCGAACCCCTTGTTTCTCAGAGTCTTGATTCCCGGTATATCGCTTTCGTTGAAAAGCACATATGACACACCGCTTCTTCCGGCTCTGCCGGTACGCCCGGAACGATGAGTATAGTAATCAAGTGATGAAGGTAATCCCAGTGAAATTACATGGCTGACACTAGGTATGTCAAGTCCTCTGGCCATGATATCACTGCAAACTATATAACTTACACTATCACTGTCGATTGCTTTAAGTGCCTGTTTTCTCTGTCTGGTTGTCAGATCACCGTGAAGTTCAATAATGCTGTATCCGTTTGATTTCAGCAGTTCACTGGTAGTCTTGACCTCATCCTTCGTCCTGGCAAAGATCAGACAGACATAAGGATTGATCCCCGGAAGGATTCTTAACAGTTTTTCCTGATATGTCAGGTGACGGCAGTTAACAAGAACATGCTCTATCTGCGGATTGTTTTCATGTTCCTCAGTTGCCTCTACAATGACAGGTCTGTACATGTAACGGCGTAAGAACGGCTGCAGCTGAGCCGGAATCGTAGCACTGAAAACCAGCATCTGCAGTTTTCTGTTAAGACGGCTGCAGATCTGATCCACTTCGTCAATAAAGCCCAGTTCCAGAGTCATATCAGCTTCATCAATAACAAGTATCTTAGCCTGATCAAGTCTCAGGACCGCTTCATCAACAAACATGTCCTTCAGTCTTCCGACTGTACCGATGACGATATGCGGCTGCGTATTCAGTTCTTCCATCATGCGGTTTTTATCAGAACCTGAACTGATCAGCTTGATACGGTAGGAACTGTCATATTTGTTGATTTCAGCAAACTGTTTGTATAGCTGTCTGGCCAGTTCCCTGGTTGGGGCCGTAATAACAGCCTGAATACTGTCCTTCTGCGTATCAACAAGCTGCAGAACAGGTATTATGAAAGCATGGCTTTTCCCCGTACCGGTAGCTGAAATGCCTACAACATCCTTTCCTTTCATTATCAAAGGATAGACTTTTTCCTGTATCGGAGTAAAATTCCTGAATCTTTTTTCTTCAATAAGTGCCTGTATTTCAGGCTTAAGTTCATTTCTGTTAATCATATGTTGATTATAACAATTTTACAGAAAAAAACAAAATGTGTATTATGGAAATGGTGATCACATGAGCATATTGGAAGTAACACCGTCAGGATACTGCCGCGGTGTGGCACTGGCCCTGTCAAAAGTCAGAAAAGCCATAAAGGATTATCCTGATCAGCCTATTTACATAATCGGCATGATAGTTCACAACAGATATATTGTGGACGCTTTCAGAATGCACAATGTCGTGACCCTGGATGATTCCACTCTCAGCAAAATGGAACTGGTAAACCAGATTGAATCCGGTGTTGTCATCTTTACAGCTCATGGGATCGCTGATGAAGTCAAACAGAGAGCCATCGATAAAGGACTTACCGTTATTGATGCCACCTGTGATTATGTTCTTAAAACGCATGACATCATCAAGGAACATCTTAATGAAGGCTATACAGTATTCTACATCGGGAAGAAAAAGCATCCGGAATCAGAAGCAGCTCTGTCCATAGATGAAAACATAATACTTGTTACAGGTGTTGAAGATGTCGACAGCATAAACTGCAGCAACAGTAAAATACTGATCACCAATCAGACTACCATGTCCATATTTGAAACCCAGGATATCATAAATGCCATAACCGCCAGATTCCCTAAGGCAGTAATAGCAGAGGAAATATGCGATGCCACCAAGAGAAGACAGCAGGCTGTAGCTGACTTGAAGGATATCGACACGCTTATCGTAGTCGGTGACCCTAAGAGCAATAACACCAACCAGCTGGCCCGAATGGGGCTGAAATCAGGCATAAAAAAAGTCCTCCGCATTGAAACTGCCAAGGACCTTGAAAATGTGAAATTTGATGATACAGAAAGGATAGCCGTTGCTTCAGGCGCTTCTACGCCAAAAGTTCTGACTGATAATGTCATAAACTATCTGCAGAGCGGAAACACCGATTATCTGACAGTCGATCTGTCGTCAATTATCCGTTTTTTGTAACATCTACATCAACAGAAACAGTAAAGTCAAGCTGCTTTAATGTCACACCGGCATTGAGCAGCATTCTTTTTGATGCCATAACTGATTCTGTATCAGCATATCTATCTGACTCGTAAATGATGGCCTTTATGCCGGACTGAATGATGGCTTTGGCACATTCATTGCATGGGAACAGTGATACATAGATCGTACATCCTTCAACAGGTCTGCTTGAATTCAGAATGGCATTCAGTTCAGCATGTACGACGAAGGCATATTTGGTATCAAGGAAGCCCCCTTCTCTTTCCCATGGGAACTGATCGTCATAGCAGCCTCTCGGCATGCCGTTATATCCGATTGAAACAATGCGGTTCTTATCGTCAACAATAACAGCACCAACCTGTGTGTTAGGGTCTTTTGAACGCATTCCGCTCAGATGAGCCATTGAAATAAAGTATTCATCCCAGGTCAGGATCTTTCTCTTTTTATCCATATTTCCCCCTTTTAATAATATTGCTGCAGAACGGTCTTTATTCTGTCTGCATAGCTGTTTAAGTTAAGCTGTCTTAATGCCCGGATAACTCTGGTATCAACGGCCGGGAAGACATTGCTGACGGAATGGAACATGATGCAGTATCCGATAATGAAACCCGCCAGAATTGATGCGCAGATAATGAAATTGAGTTTCAGTGCCTTTTCAGTCTTCTCAGAGAATATGAAGCCTAAGAAAATTCCGGCTACAAATCCGCCCAGATGTCCCAGCATTGAGATATTAGGCAGGAAGTTAAGAATGATGTTCAGATACATTGTGCTCAGGAATCTCTGCCTTATCGCAGGTATCTTGAAAAGCCCTTCCTGATAGAACAGAACGATAAGAACACCCATCAGTCCATAGATGCCGCCAGACATGCCGACAGCGATTTCATTGCCGTTACCGAAATATATAAACAGACTTCCGGTAATGATTGAAACAATGAATGTGATAAACGTCTTTTTGAATCCCAGTTTGGTTTCCACGGCTTTTGAGATAGGCTTCAGTGCAATCAGATTGGCCAGGATATGGAACAGTGACAAATGCATGAATCCGGCAGTCAGAAGTCTGTACCACTGATTCAGGGCTACGATGTAAGGCTTGAAATAAGCTCCAAAAGCCAGTCCGAGATAAGTAATGTTTATGTCCTTCACAGTGCTGACCAGATACAGGGTTCCATATATCAGTGCAGACAGGATGAAGCCGATGATATAAGTGCCGGAAAGTGATTCTCTGTAGGCTTTCCAGGAAGCCTGTCTTGGTCTTGCCGTATTCACCTTCTTGAGCAGGAAGGCCTTTATTTCATCATTGTTTTTCCTGATTTCAGCTTCCGGATTGTCAACGTCATAGATCAGTGTTGACAGATTCGGGAATTTACTGCTGATCTCTTCAGGAACAGTACACTGAGGATAAAGCGCAATATATGTTGTATCTTCAATAACCTTATATTCCCCTTTTTCATCAAATGAGATATCAAGGATCTTTCCGCCTCTTCCGAAAGCGTTGAATATGGACATAGCCTCAAGCATTATCTGTTCTCTTCTGGCAAAGGTAATGTACTGGTCATCAATTGATACGTGAACAGCCATGTATTCATTTTCAGGATTGACCAGCCACATGCTGTCGGTCTTCTTTTCCCTGTTGGCATTAACGAAACTGATCTGAGCATAATTCTTGCTGATTATGAAATACTTAACCAGCTGGATCATCCACAGTTTTCTCTGGCTCATAGCAGTTTCTCCTGTTCTTCCAGTTTATCAAGATATTCCTGGAAATCAGCCGGTAACGGACATGACAGTGTCATTCTTTCCTTTGTACGAGGATGAATGAATGTCAGTTCATGAGCATGAAGCAGCTGTCCGTTGCCTCTGCTTCTCTTCGGTGCATACTTAGGGTCATTTACCACCGGGTAACCTATGTATTCCATGTGAACTCTGATCTGATGAGTTCTGCCGGTCAGCAGTGAACACTCAATGAAAGTATTCTTTCTGTACCTCTTCAGGACTTTGAATCTGGTAACGGCATCCTTGCTGTTTTTATCAGTTACAGCCATACGCTGTCTGTCATGTGGATCTCTGCCTATCGGCGCATCGATGGTGCCGTTATCATGCTGAATGACTCCCATGACCAGAGCATAATACTTACGGTTCATGGTCTTGTCGGCCAGCTGATCAGCCAGGAACTTGTGAGCTTCGTCATTCTTGGCCATGATAATAAGTCCTGTAGTATCCTTGTCTATTCTATGGACAACACCTGGTCTCATTACCCCGTTGATTCCTGACAGATCATGACAGTGATACAGAACACCGTTTACCAGTGTTGCTTCTTTCGTTGTGGCTGTAGGATGAACGATAAGTCCTCTTGGCTTGTTTATGACTATAACATCTGAATCCTCATAGACAATGTCGAGATCCATTTCAACAGGATCAACATTGTATTCTTCGGTTTCCGGAACTATTATGACTACCTCATCGTTAAGTCTCAGCTTGTAGTTGTTTTTTACGGTTTCATCGTTAACAAAGACACAGCCGTCATTGATCAGCTGCTGGAAACGGGAACGTGAAAAATCGGTCTGCTCAAGCAGCGCCTTGTCAATTCTCTGTCCGGCCAGTGTTTCATCAACAATTAATTCAATTCGATCCATTTTTACTCCTTATCAGTGAACAGTGTTACAATCATGCCTGCCATGGCGATCGTAATACAGCAGTCGGCAATATTGAAAATCGGGAAATCATACCCAAATATATAGAAATCAAGAAAATCAATTACGGAACCGGAAACGATCCTGTCAATAGCATTTCCTATTCCTCCGGCTAATATCAGCAGCATTATGACTCTGTAATACCATTTTATATTTTTGTTCTGATGCAGATACCAGATAATGGCCAGACACATTAATACTGCGATGATCACGAACAGTATACCCAGGCCTTCCCCGAAACTCCAGGCTGCCCCGGTATTGCGTGCATAGGTAATATAAAAGAAATCATGGATTATTTCATGTTTCCGGTATAGTTCAAAATTGTGCGATATGTAGAACTTGGTCAGCTGATCAAGCAATATCAGTGCGGCTACAAACAAATAATCTCTTTTCTTCATAAATATACCGTTCCTATTATATCAAATCCCCCTTGCTTTATAAATAACAAATGATTAAGATACAAATATGACCAGCAATGCCAATTACTTTAAATCATTCTTCGGACATCTTCATACCATCAACCATCACCGTTATCTTGTCTGCAAGCTATGTTTTAAAGTTGGGCTTTACCGTCAGGGACTTACCCATGACCTTTCCAAATACTCACTCACAGAGTTTATCCCGGGAGTAAAATACTTTCAGGGTTACCGTTCCCCTATCGCTGCCGAGATACAGGAACTGGGATATTCAGCAGCATGGCTGCATCACAAGGGGCGTAACAGACATCACTGGCAATACTGGATCACTGCAGATAAAGGACAGTTAAAAGTCGTAGAAATGCCTGTCAGATACATAAAGGAAATGGCCTGTGACCGTATTGCAGCCTGCATGGTATATGAAAAGGAAAAATATCATTCTTCCAGTGCGATTGAATTCCTTGAAAAATCAAGAGAAAAGGAACTCATGCCGGTGCAGACCCTTAATATTCTGAAGGAAATGCTCACAATTGTGGCAGAGAACAGCCTTGAAGAAGCATTGACAATAATAAAAACCAAATACTGAAAACAAAGAGGAACTCTGAAAGTTCCTCTTTTAGTATCTTACGTTTGCCTTAATAACTTTAACTGGTTTATCATCAATCGTTCTGATGATGGCATCACCGGCATTGGCTGGTATTATGAAGGTTTCAGCATAATGTACCACATATGGCTCAAATAATCCCTCAGGACTTTCAATAACTGCTTTCTGACCGTCAACCAGATTGCACATGCTGACTTCTCCTTCATTTCTGAACCTTACTGCCGACCTGATATCATAGACTCGTGATTCTATGAACTCGAGTTCATGAAGTCCGGTTCTTGTTTCTGTATAGTCATCGTTTTCAATTAACTTTTCAAAATGATTGACCAGATTTTCCTTAACCCATTCTGTCGTTCTGTTAAACTGGATTACCTTTTCGCCGTCTTCAATATGTATTGGTCTGGGAAGTCCATCCAATCCGAGTCTGTCCCAGTCCCATAGTTTAAAGGTGAAATTATATGGTGTAGCACTGATTTCCAGTACCATGCAGTCTGAAGATGAACAGTGTACGGTTCCCGCCGGAATCAGATAGTGATCAAACTTCTCCGCCTTGAAGAAATTGACATATTTCCGGTCATTGAATTTGATCCTGCCGGTCTGAGCTTCCTTCAGCTCGTCTATCATTTCCTGTGGATCAATTCCTTCTTTCAGGCCCAGGAAGACACCTCCTTCACCCTGACAGTCCAGAATGTAATAACTCTCATCCTGTGTATATGACATTCCGAATTTTTCATGAATGTATTCCGTAGTCGGATGCACCTGCAGGCTCAGATTCTGACCGTTCATGGTATCAAGGAAGTCAAAACGAATCGGAAATTCAGCACCAAAGCGGCTGAATGTTTTTCTGCCCAGGAATTCTACCGGTAAGTATTTGGTCAGATTCATTGTCGGTGAAGCTACACGGACATTACCGAATCTGAAGAACAGGCTGTTTTCTTCAGGAACACCGTCAAATGACCAGGCATAGTTTTTCCGTGACGCATCAAGATGACATACTTCTTTCATCCACTGTCCACCCCAGACACCCGGGTCAAAATATGGAACCATTCTGAACGGTCTGGTCACCAGACTTCTAAGGCCTGTTCTCAAGCCATCACCGCATACCATATTCGGATTATCCGGAACTTCCGTATCCAGATAATAGTCTATTCTGTCAAGAAGTTTTGCCTTATGCCTGTCAGCTATTCTCCATTCAATGAAATAGCCTCTTTTTATCTTTTTAAGGGAATCCTCACCAGGATTGTTAGCCTTGAAGTTGCTCTCACCTCTGCGGTAACGAAGCTGAATCTCCCATCTTGTCATATCGGCATACACAAGTATACCCTCATTGCATACCAGCGAAGCGCCAAATCCATATATAAGTATTTTCCTGTTTTCGGCAGCAGCCTGTTTTACCAACTTTACTGCTTTATCAAGCTTATCATTGTCAATGAAGTCTGTGATGACGCCGTAATAATACTTGCCTCTTACTCTGTCATCGGTAAGATACGGTTTCATCATTTCCGTAATTCTTTCACCTTCATAGAAGATGTCATCCATCTTTATGATCAGATCAAAATCCCGGCATCTTGAAAGATGACTCAGCAATTCCTGATCATGTACACCGGGATAGCAGTCAACGATCAGCACATTATTCCTATCAAGCTCCCTACCGAGATGATTTACAATATCATTCCAGCCGCTGAAGGCCCGGTCATCAAATCCGGGTACTGCTGTTTCAGGATACTTGTCATATTCGCTTTCAAAATCGAGATAGTTCATGTTGTCGCCTTTCTATGGTTCGTAGTTTTGCCAGAGGTCATCGGCCAGATGAGGTTTTGATACAAACAGGAATCTGTCCGGATCCTTCTGGAACTGGGTGTAAATTGGTACTCCTTTTTCAACGCCGAAATCAGGATACTCCCTGGCTTTCTTTATTATTAAATGACAGTCGTCATAATTAGGATTTTTGATGAATTCTATCTGCCCGTTATCGTTCAGCACCGGAAAAAAGGCTACTCCCTTGTGCTTTCTGATACCGACATAATCAAAGCCATAGTCTCTCACACACCAGGCACCAAAGGTCATGTTTTCCCTGATATCACCTACAATTGTACAGTGTGCCCAATTAGGAGGAACAATTACAACATCGCCTGTTTCAGCTATAACTGCATAGCATCTCCCAGGATCATCTTCTGCCCTTTCCTGCATATAGATAATGGCCGTTCCTGACCATATTTCATATACTTCACAGGTTGAATAATTACAGGATGGACTGACTGCATGAATATGTCCCTGCGATCTTACCGGTTCCTTTCCCAGAGCCCCCTTGGCATAGGTAACTGCTCCGAAAAGCAGATCACGCTCAATCATGGCTGGTTTATCTTTCAGACATCCTACATCCATGGCTATGGCATAGACATTTTCAGGACCGCTGCATTTGGGATCCATCAGAGAACCGCGGATACTGTCAAGCTTGCGCAGTTCAACTTCCGGTCCATAGACGCCTTCACCGTATTCAAAGCCAATCGGATCTGATACCGGTCTTATATCAAAGCCATGATCAAAAATCATATTATCACCTGTTTCTGTTCTACTAATATTTTACAGGATTTTATCCTTCATTACACATCGATTGTCTTGAGCATATAAAAAGGTCATTCAGACATGAATGAAACATTCAGAGTCTTCTGACCTGTTTATGATTATAACTGTGCCTGTCTGTATGCTTTCAGGGCATTGGCAATCTGATCCGGGCAGGATGTCGGATTGCTGCCGCAGGTCGTTCCTTCAAGTTTCTCAATTACATCATTGATGTTCATACCCTTGATAAGCTTTGAAATGCCTGAAAGGTTTCCCTTGCATCCGCCGATGATCTCCACGCTCTTTATAACATCATCTTCAATATCAAATGTATAATGTCTGCTGCATACACCCTGTGGATTATATTCAAATTTCATAACAACCTCCTAGAATTCCATGGTAGCTTTGACTGCTTTCTTCCAGCCCTGAATCAGTCTGGACTGGTGTAAGATACTGATCATTGGTTCAAATCTACGATCAACATTATACATCTTTTTCAGTTCATCCATCGACTCAAATGCCCCACAGGCTAATCCTGCCAGCATGCAGGCTCCCAGTGCGGTTGTTTCAAAGTTGACAGGTCTGATGATCTCTGTATGCAGAACATCAGCCTGGAACTGCATCAGGTAATTGTTGCGGCAGGCACCGCCGTCTACCTGTAATCCCTTGATCATTAAGCCAGTATCGTTTTCCAGAGCTTCCAGAACGTCAAATGTCTGATATGCCAGTGATTCAAGCGTAGCTCTGATCAGATGAGCTCTGGTCGTTCCTCTTGTCAGGCCGAAGATCGCACCTCTGGCATCCTGATCCCAATATGGTGCACCGAGTCCTGTAAAGGCCGGTACAACATAAACACCACCTGAATCAGGCACTTTCATAGCCATGTCTTCACTTTCAGCGGCAGTTTCTATAAGCTTGAGACCATCTCTAAGCCATTGTATGGCAGCCCCGGCAACGAAGATACTGCCTTCCAGAGCATAGCATACCTTGTCTTTAATCTTCCAGCCTATGGTCGTTACCAGACCGTTCCGGCTGTTTACACGTTTTTCTCCGGTATTGAACAGCAGGAAGCATCCTGTTCCGTATGTATTCTTGCACTGCCCCGGTTCAAAGCACATCTGTCCGAATAAGGCGCTCTGCTGGTCACCTATTACGGAAGCAATTGGGATCTCAACACCCAGTGCATCCGTATAGTCATATATCTCACTGCTGGCCTTAATTTCCGGCAGCATGCATTCAGGAATGTTCCAGATACTTAACAGTTTCTTATCCCAGCAGAGATTGTCGATATCCATCAGCATTGTACGGCTGGCATTGGAAACGTCAGTTATATGAGTGCGCTGATTTGAAAGCTTATATACCAGCCAGCTGTCAACGGTACCGAACATAAGTTCACCCTTGGTTGCTCTGACCTGACCGTCATCAATATGGTCAAGGATCCATCTGATCTTGCTGGCAGAGAAATACGGGTCAACAGTCAGACCTGTTTTCTGCTTGATATACTGTTCATAGCCGCTTCTGATGACTTTCTCACACAGATCGTTTGACTGTCTGGACTGCCATACCAGGGCATTATATACAGGCAGACCGGTCTTTCTGTCCCAGACTATCGTGGTTTCACGCTGGTTGGTAATACCGATGGCCTTGATTTCAACAGGCATGATCTTGGCTTTGGCCAGAACATCCCTGACTACGTATAAAACTGAATTGTAAATATCGTTAGCGTCCATTTCAACCCATCCCGGTTTAGGGAAGAAGTTTTCAATCTGCTGCTGTGAAATGGCAACTATTCTGAGCTGATCGTCAAAAATAATGGCACGTGAAGAAGTCGTACCCTGGTCAATAGACAAAATATAAGATGACATTATAACCTCCAATGAACGTTCTACATACATTATATACTTTTTGGGCATAACTTGAGTAATAGTTTTATTAGTGATAAACTGTGATTATGAAAAAGATCATTGCCCTGCGGTTACTGCCTATAACGGTTCTAATGATTTTTTCGCCTGTTCTGGCGAATGATTTTATCGTTGATCTTTCCGGAACGGCAAACACCTATAATAACGAACTGGCTATCGTTGATTTCTCCTTTACAGGTGAAAACGTCGATAACATAAGAGGAAACATCAATTATCCTGTCAATCAGGTAAGTCTTTTCTCTGTTGATAAGAATGATTCCATTTCTGACTGGAACATTGCCTTTGATACCAGTGAAAACGGCAGGATCTATTTCAATGCGCAGGCTAACGGAAATGTTTCTTCCGTTAATTCCCTGTTTTCAATGACATTCGTAGTTCACAGCAGTGACACATCGGTTAACATAACAACTTCTGATATCATTTCCAATATAACGGTCAATGATAATGTTATCGTAAACCAGCGGGATATCGATGAAGCACGCGAAAAGGAAAAAGCCTGTGAAGCAAGCGGCGGCTGCATATATGAAGTTGTCATTCCACAGCCTCAGTATGAAACCAGACTTGTCAATAAGGATCAGAATTACGGTAATGATTCTCAGACAATAGCTGTGGCTGAAAGAAAGCTGACCAGCGCCTATCTGAAATCAGCTGAATTCAAGGATGCTACAATGACACCTGCTTTCAACAAGCTGACTACATCATATAAGGTTGAGGTTGATTCAAAAGTCAAGAATCTCGATTACAGCTTCATACCTGAAAATCCAGCCTGCTCTGTTGATGTCTCAGATGAGATAAACAACCAGATTATTGTTACCGTCACTTCTGAAAGCGAAGAAGTTAACTCATATGTATTCACGGTTGTCAGAACATCTAACTTTACCCCAGGTAAAAAGGATGATAATCAAGGCAAAAACAATACTGAAAGCTTATTTGACTTTGCCACATCAACCAAACTGCTGCTGGCAGCTCTGGCTCTTGTATCAGTAGGCTTCATTATCGTAGGCAGCTATTACATTTACATAGGTGCCAGAGAACCATAAAACATAACATTTAAAAAATCACCGATTTGTTACGTCGGTGATTTTTTTATTCTACGGATTTAAGTGATTCGATCATCTGTATCTTACGCAAAGGCTTTCTGGTAAAGAACAGAACGATTATCGTAAATACTATTGTTATGGCATATGCATATACAAAACTCAGAGTCTTGATATTTGTTCCGAACCTTATCATTTCCATGTCAATGACACCCATGATGAATCTGTGTTCCACTATTCCCAGCGGCAGTCCGAAGACCCCGCCTATTATTGCCAGCATCATTATTTCCTTGAAAATGTAGGAATTGATCTCCGTATTTCTGAATCCCAGAACTTTCAGAGTGGCAATTTCTCTTATTCTCTCTGAAATATTGACCTGCGTGAGGTTGATCAGTACCACAAAGGCAAGTGATCCGGCTGTGATTATGATAACCAGAATGATGTAGTCCAGTGCTTCGATCATGATATTGAACTGTGATACGACACTGCTGAAATCCACGATGCTTTCAACACCTTCAACATCTTCCAGACTGCTGTACAGGCTGTCGCTGTTATCGGTTTTAACAGCGATGTTATTTGGATGGATCGGTTCATTGAAGACGGCATCATAGTATTCTTCAGACATATACAGGAAATGCTGGAAATACATCTCACACACTTCTGCGACCTTGACCTGTGCCTTAATGCCGTTTCTCGATTCAATGGTAATGTAATCACCGGCTTTGATTTTATTAAGATCGGCGAATTTCTCAGTAATGATCACACCGCTGTTTCCAATTCTGATCGGAGTCTTATGATCTTTTTCTCTGAGGTTGAAGATGTCATTTCCCTTTCTGGCATCGATAACTTCAACAGTCAGAACTTTTTCATCAGTATTCTTGTACATCTTGGTTGAATAGGACATTATCGGAGCAACATACTCATTCGAAAGGTCATTCTCCAGGATGTCCTGTATTTCAGCAATGTTATGGTCATTTTCCAGATTGACCACGTAGTTGTAATTGTAAATCTGACCGAACTGAATGCCGATGACATCGGAAATGGAATCCTTGATCCCCCAGCCGAGAACCAACAGACTCGTACAGCCGGCTACGCCTATTACGGTCATGAAGAATCTTGTCTTATATCTGATCAGGTTTCGGGCTGTGATTTTTGAAGTAAAAGACAGCCTGTTCCATAACAGCGGAATGTTCTCCAGGAATACCTTTTTGGCGTTCTTAGGTGCCTTCGGTCTTAACAGCTGGCTTGGTGTCTCATTAAGCGTTTTTCTGACAACAAAATATGTAACAACGCTCATCAGAACCGTAAATGCCAGTATGCATACAACAATATTGATCAATGGGAACAGTACTATCCTGGCCGGCAGATCGTACATCAGTCTCCAGGTCTCATAAATTACTACCGGGAAGATCCGTATGCCGCTGAAAATACCTACCACGCTTCCTGACAGCGATGCCAGCAAAGCATAGATAATATATTTGGAAATGACTTCATTCTTTGAGAAGCCCAGAGCACGGAAAATGCCTATCTGGCCTCTCTGTTCATCAACCAGTCTTGTCATGGTCGTCATGCATACCAGTGCTGCCACCAGATAGAACAGTATCGGCATATAGAAACCAATGGCTCCCATCTGCTTGCAGTTATTGGCATACATATATGACGAGTAGTGAGATTCCCTGTTCAGGATGATCCATTTGGCATCAGGAAGCTCATCAAGATCCTGATAAGCCTTTCTGATTTCCGCTTCGGCTTTTTCAATCTCCTCATTAAAGGTTATCACGGCATCAAGATACTGCTTTTCACCTGATGCATATTCAGCCTTTCCTCTTTCGATTTCCGCGCTGCTGGATGTGATTTCAGCCGTGACTCTGTTCATGGCTTCCTGAGCAATTCTGATCTCTTCAGCTGTGGTTGCCAGTCTCAGCTGTTCCTGAGCCAGTGACAGATAGGAAATATACACTGAATCAATTGAACCATTATACTTCTTGTCCAGTTCCTCTATCTGGGCATCGATATCAGACGGAGTATTCTGATTTCCCAGTTCTTCCAGATTTGCGATCAGGGCATCATTGATGACAATCTCATTTTCAATCTGGGCTATTTCCGTATTGACTTCTGACAGTCTGTCCATGGCAGCCTGTTTTTCTTCAGCACTGGCTGTATCGCTGCTTATGATGCTGTTGAGACTGTCCCTTTCCGGATACAGTATGTTATCAAGTCGGTTATGTCTTTCAGCGTTTTCCCGCCTGATACGGTTTATATTATCCTGATACTGATTATTACCGGACGAGGATTTCATTCTCTTGAGAGCATTGTAGGTCGCATAATCAGTAGATGCCTCAGCCATGATCTGCTCAAAAGATCTGCCTCTGCCATCTTTACTTTCGATTTCACTGATACGGCTGGAGATACGTGAATTGTCACTGTTATACTGCTTCTGCAGAGATTTTATCCTGCCATCAGCCGTAGCCAATGCCGTCTTCAGAGTTTCTATCTGCGTTTCACCGGCAATGATCTGGATCTTGGCATCATCCAGTTTCTGCTTGGCCTCATCCAGCTGTTTCTGACCTTCATCTTTCCTGGTATTTAATTCCCGTTCTCCTTTGGCAATCTTGTCTCTGTATTCATCAAGCAGGGAAGCTTTTAAGACCTCCTGCTGCCTGTTTGCGAATATCCTGAGATCTTCTTCGTATTCACTGACAAATTCCTTATACTCTTCCTTAAAGCTGTTCAGGGCATCTGCATCATTTACGGTAACATATACCGTCGTATAGTATTCACTCAGAAAATTACTGTTAGGAATATAGGCAACTTCATTAAGTTCCATGTTTTTAAGATTGCTGGTTCCAAGTGTTTTGGCCATATATGACGGCGTCTTGACAATACCAACAATGGTAAATAAATCATTTTCAAGTGTTTCTGATATGTCCTTATCATCAAGAAAAAGTTCAAGTTTCGAACCGATCAGACGGTCTGAATCATGATTAAGAGAACTTGATACCAGAACAAGTTCATTGTCTTTCTGCGGCAGTCTGCCTGCCAGCAGTTCATATTTATTCATTTTACGGTCAAGCTCTTCAACGCGGATGACCGATACATCTCCATTCTCATTGCGGCAGAATACATCTGTCATTTTTGAACCGAAGCATTCCCTGACATATTCCTGTTTTTCTATGGACTCAATGTCTTCATCATTAAAGCCGTATGATGAATATATCTGGAAGTCCTGAAGATTCATATCGCTGTAATACTTTTCAACGCTTTCTTCCATTACCGGTCTTGAACTCAGCAGCCCCATCATGAAAGCAACCCCTATCACAACTATCATAAACAGGGAAAAGAAACGGTTAAAAGTACCCTTTATCAGCCTAAAAGTATCTCGATGAAACATCAGTATTCAATATCCTCAACATTCTTAGGATTTTCATTCAGGGTTACTGATTCGATCTGTCCGCTTTTAACCCTGATTATCTTCTGACCCATATCAGCGAGAGCGCTGTTATGAGTGATCATGACAACAGTCATATTATGTTTGTATGACATGTCCTGCAGAACTTTCAGTACCTGTTTGCCAGTCTTGTAGTCAAGAGCGCCTGTCGGTTCGTCGCACAGCAGAAGCTTAGGGTTTTTGGCAACAGCTCTGGCTATCGCTACACGCTGCTGCTCACCTCCGGAAAGCTGAGACGGGAAATTGTTGGTTCTGTCTTCCAGACCAACCATTTTCAGAACAAAGCGGGAATCCAGCGGTTCCTTACAGATCTGGACAGCCAGTTCCACATTTTCACGGGCGGTAAGATTCTGAACCAGATTATAGAACTGGAAAACAAATCCGATATCATAGCGTCTGTAATCAGTCAGCCGTCTTTCGTTCGCTTTGGAAATATTGTTTCCGTCAACGATTATTTCGCCGCTGGTGGCCGTATCCATTCCACCAAGAATATTCAGAATTGTTGTCTTGCCGGCGCCTGAAGCTCCCAGAACCACGACAAACTCGCCCTTTTCTATCTCAAAGGAGATATTATCAAGAGCTTTGATTTCCACTTCACCCATTTTGTATATCTTACTGACATTTTTAAATTCGATAAAACTCATTCCTGCTCACCCCTCAGCGATTTCACGAGATCTACGTCAAGCATGTCAACATATGATTCCATGTATATTTTTAACAGCCTTTTCAGAGTATCAGTATCTGCGGTGCTGTTTCTCAATATGGTGGTAAAACCGTTGAATATTGAGACAGCGTATCCGTCTGCCATCAGTCTGACATTTGAAGATTTTGGATCAAGATCGTAATTCCTGGCAATAATCTGGGCAATGGCATTGGAAAACCAGTCCGTAAGGTATTTGTTGATGTTGGTACGCATCATCAGAATATTGACTTCAATGCGATGTTCCATATAGATATCAACAACACCGTCGGCCAGCGAATCAAGCATGGTTCGCATCTGATCCGTCGTCATATCAAAGCATTCCGGATTCATGATATCGACCTGGTTATTGGTAATTTCAAGGACCAGATTCTGAATCTTTTCCAGCGCCGGAGCCACAATAAAACGGTTGAGATCTTCCTTGCTTTTAAAGTAACGGTAAAGATTGCCAACCGTGATTCTGCTCTTTCCGGCAATAACTCTCATTGACGCCTTATCATAACTGTTTTTCATGAATTCCTGCTTGGCAGCATCCACGATTCTTTCTTTTACATCATCTTTCAAAGTCTGCGGCATAAATAATGAACCTCTGTTCATTATTAATTATATCATCTTGAATATGTCTGTAAACGAAAAAAAGAGCATTTAGCTCTGTTTTTCCAATTCTTTTATCAACTCATCGAGATAATCAACGGCACACTCTTCAAGTCTGCCTTCATCGCACATTTCAGCAATTTCACCGTTTAACGGTAGCTGAGCGATCGGTTCATAATCAGTTATATAACTGTTCTTTCTTCTGAACAGATAAGTCTTTTCGCCGCAGTTTGAGCAGATGACGTAACTCATATTCTCTACGATACCGACAACAGGAATTTCCATCTGTTCGGCCATGTTTCTGGCTTTTTCAACGATCAGAGACACAAGATCCTGAGGCGTTGTAACAATGATGATACCGTCCAGAGGTATTGACTGGAATACCGTCAGAGGCACATCCCCTGTTCCAGGAGGAAGGTCAATCAGCAGGTAATCCAATTCACCCCAGTATACATCGCTGTAAAACTGTTTGATCAGGCCGGTAATGATCGGGCTTCTCCAGATGATTGGAGCAGTCGGGTCTTCAACGATCAGGTTAGCTGATACCACTTCGATTCCGGTTCTGGTTTCAGCAGGTATTATTCCATCGTCACCGCTGTATAACGGTCCATGAAGATTGAAGATCTGCGGAATGCTCGGACCTGTAATGTCAGCGTCCATGATGCCAACCCTATATCCTCTTCTTCTTAATTCTATAGCGGTCAGAGAAGTAATCAGAGACTTGCCTACGCCGCCTTTACCGGATACTATCGCAAAGATCTTCTTGATCTTGCTGTGGGGATTAGGCTGTGCCAGAAAGCTGGCCTTGAAATTTTCTTTTGCTATCATTTTTATATACCATCCTTAACTAACGGAAGCTCAAACCAGAAATCAGAGCCTTCATTTATCTTGCTTTCAACACCGTATTCAGCATCATGCAGTTCCAGAATAGTTTTAACTATTGACAAGCCCAATCCGCTGCCGGTTTCAGAAATGTTGTTTGCTTTATAGTAACGCTGCCATATCAATGGAATATCTTCTTCCTTTATTCCTGTACCGTGATCAATAACTTCAAATTTCATTTTGTCGTTGTGCTCATGGCATTTCAGAATAACAGTCTTGTCTTCACCAATATGATTAATGGCATTATTGATGAGATTATGCAGGACCTGCTCGATTCTGCTGGCATCACCCTGAACATATTTGATTTCCTCATCACAGTCAACTGTAAAATGATATCCCATTTTTTCCATCATCGTGATGTAGGTGTTACCTACTCTGCTGAGCAGGTCATTGGCGTTAACTGTTCCTTTCTGTATTTCAGTCGTTCCTGACTGCAGCTTGGAAACATCAAGCATATAGTTAACAAGTGTTGTCAGTCTGTTAGCTTCATCAATAATTACCTGAATATTTTCAGGCGTAGATTCGCCAGGTACGTCTCTGATAAGCTCACCATACCCTGAAATCATTGTCAAAGGTGTTCTTAAGTCATGTGAAACATTAGCTATCAGGTCTTTAGTCAGCTGATCTGACTTTTTCAGTTCCTGGGCTGTAAAATTCAGCGTATCACTTAATTCTTCAATTTCGTTAAATCCTGTGCCATGGAACTCAACATCAAAGTCCCCTGTTGACATTACTTTAGCATTAGATGTCAGGTTTTCTATAGGTCTTGAAATCCTTCTGGCAATTATATATGCAACTATAACAGCAATCAGTATGATGATTATCGTAATAGATGTCAGCTGAGTTCTCAAAGTGTTGATTGTTGAATATACTGGAACGATTTCACATAACCCGATTACAAGCAGTTCCTTTCCGGTATCATCATTAATACCCGTAAGATATGCAATACCGCTGACATTGTCACTGTTCTTGTTAGTAAAATCTGCAGTATTCCCATCAAAAATATGACGATTAGGCTGATTGGAAATATAGAACACATCAGACTTAGTAGTCTTATACAAATCTATGATTTCCAGTATCTTGTTTTCCGGATTTCTGCCCAGAATAATACCCAGAGTATTCTGATTGCTGACTGTATATATTCTGTCATCCAGACTGACAACCAGTATTGCCATATCGTTTTCATAGTTTTCCGGTGTAAGAGCCGTTATGGTATCATTGCCATCCAGTTGCTGAGCAATATTACTCGTAACTTTTTTGATCTGCCTGGTTCTGATGTCTTTGTAAGTAATTTCCAGCATGCCGATCTGAAAGACCCACAGTGTAATGATGAGTACTGCAACCATGCACAGAAGATACAGCATCATCTTTCCAAACAGCGATTTATACAGTGTATATTTAGGCTTCAAAGCGGTACCCTACCCCTCTTACAGTGACAATAAACTTCTGATATTCACCAAGTGATTTTCTAAGCAGTTTGATATGTGTATCCAAGGTTCTGTCATCACCATAATAGTCATATCCCCAGATTTCAGAAAGCAGTCTGTCTCGTGACAGTGCAATATTCTTATTTCTGGCCATAAAAAACAGCAGTTCATATTCCTTTGGTGACATATCAACTCTTTCACCGTTAACAGTAACAATTCTGGCTGTATAGTCAATTGTCAGCCCTTCAAACGAAACAACATTGCTAGCTTCTGTCTGTTCCTTTCCACGGGAAAGAATTGCCTGGATCCTCATCATCAGTTCCTTTACAGAGAACGGCTTGACGACATAGTCATCAACACCCACTTCAAAACCATGAATCTTATCATATTCTTCACCGCGGGCTGACAGCATAATGACAGGTGTCTGTTTCATTTTCCTTATGGCTTTTACAGCACTGAAACCATCAAGATCAGGCATCATGACGTCCATGATGATGATATCGTAGTTGTTTTCTTCAGCCATCTGTACTGCTGTAAAACCATCAGCAGCTTCATAAACCTGATGTCCTTCAAAAACGGCGTATTTCTTGATCATTTCTCTGATTCTCTGCTCATCGTCAACAATTAACAATTTCGCCATCAAAAATACCTCCTGCCAATAATAATACTATTCATTTGTGAATATCAGCTGAACACCAATTGAATTATCCCTGTAATCCGTCAGCCTGTCTCTGCATGTTTTCTATTACTACATCGTATATTTCACCTTTTGTAGCACAGTATTCCAGAACAAGCCAAGGTTCGTTTGTATGGAAATGGATCTTTATGAGATCTTCATCCCCTACTGCCAGAAGGCAGTCACCTTTGAAGTTTTCAACAAAATAATCATGGATCTCATCTTCATCAAGATCGTGACCGGCAATCAGAAGCTGAGTATCAAATTTGAATTCCAACATATTTCTATTCCTTTCTCTGTTTAGCATATGCCGTAAAAGCAATGCTGCCGACAAATACGAAGAAAACAGACATGCCAACTGACAGGATGGCTATGGATGCCTGATTCAGATCCTTAAATGCCAGAACTGCATCCCAGTCTTTCACTGTCTGGAACATGTTAATAATTGAAAGAACGGATATTAACCGGCCAAGGATGCCGATGACAAGATTTCTGTTCTTGCTCTGCAGCATGGCTCTGTCCAGTATGGTTGATTTTTCCGGCAGATCAATATCCTCAATTACTTCCAGTTTTTTCAGAAAATACAGACGGTAGTAAGCATATAGTATTCCATATACTGCCAAACCGGCAATCAAACCAAGTAACGGCTGGCTGGTTCCAATGAAAATAGCAATTATAGCCGCAATAGATAAACGGTTTGAAAGAATGAAAAACAGCCTGTCATGTGATTTGTCAATGACATAGGCACATTTTTCCTTTCTGTCAAGAACAAGCGTACGCCCGTGTCTGTCTGTATATAAATTATTTCCGGTTTCCTGTAATTCACCGAGATTCTGTTTCATAAGTGTTCACCGCCTAATCTACAAGATATCTCTTAACCCTGGACGTTGGTATGGTCGTGACATAATCACTGCCAATTGTATCTGCCCAGGCAGATATCTGTTCAATACTTATTGTTTCATTTCCGTCAGTTCCGATCAGTGTTACGATATCTTCTGTTTTTACATCAGGGATATCTGTAACATCTATCATCATCTGATCCATACATATTCTTCCTACTACCCTGGCCTTCTGACCGTGAATCAGCACATATGCTTTTCCGGTAAGAGAACGGCGATATCCGTCTGCATATCCGGCAGCAACTGTTGCGATCCTTCTTCGGCCTTCGGTGTAGTATAGTCTTCCATATGATATTCCTTCACCGGGTTCAACATCCTTGACATATTCAACTTTAGCTCTCATGCTGAGAACCTGCTGGATCCTGATCTTGTCCTTTACATCGCCGACATTATATCCATATAGTGTAAAGCCAGGTCTGACGTAATCATATTTGTATTCCGGATAGTTTATAAATCCTGATGAAGCAGCCAGATGCGTTCTTCCAGGATCAAATCCCAGATCTCTGACACGCTGTATGAATGAAGCAAAACGGCTGTTCTGCACGCCTGTAAATTCAATGTCATTTTCCGCAAATGAATCGGCACAGCAGAAATGTGAATATGTGCCGTTAATGATGATGTTGCTGCTGCCATATACACTGATGATATCGCTGTCAGCACATTCAGCATTTATGCCTATTCTTCTCATACCGGTATCGACCTTGACTTCACATCTGATTTTCATGCCCTTCTCAGCTGCCCAGTCATTGAGGTCTTTACCATGCTGTACAGAAGAAACAGACATGATGCAGTCATAATCAATAGCACGCTGCCAGTCTTTTCTGTCAACATATTCCAGAATAAGGATCGTTCCCTTTATACCTGATTCACGTAAAACAACTGCTTCATCAACGCAGGCAACACCAAAATCACTGATACCGGCTTCTTCCATGACTTTAGGCAGAAGTGATGCATCATGACCATAGCTGTTAGCCTTTACTATTGCCAGCATTTTTGTTTCAGCAGGAAGATAGTTTCTCATAGCCTCAATGTTATGTATGCAGGCTTTTCTGGAAACTTCTATCCAGCACCTGTTATGTTCCATATGGTTATTCCTCTTCAAGTTTGAGCTCAATCAGTCTGTTAAGCATTGTTGTATAGTCGATTCCCTTAGCCTTGAATGTAGCCGGGAATAAGCTGTGGGAAGTAAATCCCGGGATTAAATTTATTTCATTGAAAATGATACGGTCAGAAGCAAAGAAATCCGCTCTGCCCAGCACATTACAGCCAAGAGCCTTGTAGACGATCTTGCTGTATCTTACTACTTCAGCCATCTGTTCATCAGTCAGATTGATTGCCGGTACGTAAATATTAGTCTTATAACCGTCATATTTTTCAGCATAGCCGTACATTTCGGTTCCTACTACTACTTCATAGACAAGACCGCATTCCCCGTCAGCCATGACACCGCAGCCTACTTCAGTACCGCTGATGAATTCTTCAAACAGGATCTTATCATCATAGCTGAATGCATCATCAGTATACTTGACAAAATCATTGAAGTTATTGATCTTATGGGCACCGAAAGATGAGCCTTCCTTACTTGGCTTTACATAGCAAGGCAATCCCAGTTCAGATGTAACCAGTTCATACATGTCAGTATAATCAGGATGATTATTCTTTCTGAAAACCTTATATCTGGCCATAGGTACGCCATATGATTCGGCAATGATATGAGTAAATTCCTTATCCATGGCAATGGCACTGCTGGTAAGATCACAGGAAATGCAAGGAATGTTAGCCAACTGACATAATCCCTGTACCGTACCGTCTTCCCCATTACGCCCATGCAGCATTGGGAAAACAAGATCTACTCTGTCAATTCTTCCGGTAGTCAGATTATAAAAACCATGATGATTAGGATTAGGTGACAGAATTATTTCTTCTTTTTTTTCACTGTCAATCCACTTGTCATTTTCAATCAGAGCAACATCATCATAGTAATGATACCAGCTGCCATCCATCGTAATACCAACCATGTATACATCGTATTTACTGTCGAGATTATTAAGAACAGATGTTACTGACATGCAGCTGACAGGATGCTCATGGCTCTGTCCGCCAAATAAAACTGCTATTCTAACACTCATAAAACTCCTCCAAATCTCTGATCAGATCCATGAATCGGAGACCGTTGCTGGCTTTAAAGAGAACTATTACTCTTTCCTTAAGCAATGACTTAAGATCTTCCAGCAGCTGGTTTCTGTCTTCATAATAATCAGAATCTATACTTTTGTTTTCAAGTCGTTCATGCAGGTTCTTCATCAGATTACCATATAACATGATGTTACTGAAAACACTGAAATCAACTTTGTCAGCGATCGAAGCATGGAATTCAGCTTCATTATCGCCTAATTCAAGCATATCACCCAGACAGACGCACTTTTTGTAGTCTGTTTCCAAACCTGAGAGCATCTCTAATGATGCGGCCAGACTGCCTGGATTGCTGTTATAAGTATCATCAATGACTATACTGTCATTGATTTTTATCATCTGCCGGCGGTGCGGCGTAAGCTTTACGCTCCGTAACCCATTTCTGATCTGCTCATAGCTGAGATCAAACTGTTTGCCGACCAATACTGCTGCAACAGAATTAAGTAACTGATGTCTGCCTAAAAGAGGTACGGAATACTCTTCCCGCTCATCTGTGCTGATACTGAAAGTCATTCCTGATGCCTCAAATTTACCCGGCCTAATAACAACATCACTGTTTTCATCGAAACCGTACCCAACCGGACTTTTCTTCAGATTCATAGTTGGCAGATAATCAGCAAGTCCATATGTATCATGATTGTAGAAACAGATACCGTCATCAAGATATTTGTTGATCAGGCACTTCTGCTGAACGATATTGTCCATCGTCTTAAACCGCATGATATGTGCCGGGGCAATGCTGGTTATGACAGTATGGTCAGGTCTGACCATTTCAACCAGATTATCCATGATACCGAAATCAAGAATACCCATTTCAATTACGGCTACCTCAATGTCACTGTTAATGGATAACAGTGTCAGAGGTACACCGATGTCGTTATTCTTGTTGCCGTCTGTTTTCAGCACTCTGTATTTCTGTGCCAGTACGGAAGCGATGAGGTCTTTGGTGCTAGTCTTACCGCTGCTGCCTGTAACACCTACGATTCTGACACCGAGATCTTTACGGTACTGAGCTGCCAGTTTCTGTAAAGCTTTAAGATTATCCTTAACCAGAATTATGCTGCCGTTTTCCGGCATGCCTTCTGTTCCTTCCTGCCAGAAGCTTACTTTAATTCCTTTCTCAAAAAGGCCTTTTACAAATGTATGGCCGTCAACTCTCTCTCCCTTTATAGGCACAAAAAGCTCATTATCCTTAATGAGCCTTGAGTCAATGGCAACACCTTCAACTTCAGTTGAAGGATCACCTATAGGAGTTCCGTTTACTATTTCAGCAATCTTACCAATAGTATATTTAACCATACTATAGTCCCTTAGATTTGATAAGATCGACAATTCTGTTTACATGATATGCACACAGTTCATCTGTGCTGGCTTCAACCATTACTCTGATGAGAGGTTCTGTACCGCTAGGTCTTACCAGAACACGTCCATCACCCTTTAACTCTTCATCAACCTTGTCACAGGCTGCCTTGATTTCAGGGTCGTTCAGTACATTCTGCTTGTCCTTTACTTCAACATTGACCAGCAGCTGAGGATAAACGAACAGATCATCTGTCAGTTCATTCATGGACTTGCCTTCATCATGCATTACCTGCAGCATGAACAGACTTGTTAAAAGTCCGTCACCGGTTGTTGCATAATCCTTGAAAATGATATGGCCTGACTGTTCACCGCCCAGCTTATAGTCATTTTCGCACATGTTTTCATAAACGTATTTGTCGCCGACTTTGGTCTTTTCGTAGCCGATTCCGAATTCATCAAGCTTCTTGAACAAGCCAAGGTTAGCCATTACTGTACATACGACCTTGTTGCCGTTCAGTTTGCCATGTTTCTTAAGGTATTTGCCGCAGCTGTAGATGATCTTATCGCCATCTACGATCTGGCCATCCGGTGCAATGGCAATTACTCTGTCAGCATCGCCATCATAGGCAAATCCTGCATCGTATTTACCGGTCTTGATTGTTTCAGCAATCATTTCAGGATGAGTTGAACCGCATCCTCTGTTGATATTCATTCCGTCAGGTGTATTGTTGATGACTGTTACATCAGCACCCAGTCTCTTCATCATCTTTTCTGCAGTAACTGTTGCAGATCCGTTTGCACAGTCTAACAGAACCTTATAACCTGTCAGATCCAATGGGAATTTTTCGCTCAGGAAATCAAAATAAAGTTCGCTTCCTGATCTGTAATCAAATACTTCACCGATCTTGTCACCGGTTACAGTTTCAAGCTGGCCGTCACCATACATGTATTCTTCGACTTCTGCTTCAAAATCGGCGTTCATCTTTGTTCCGCCACCGGCAATGATCTTAATGCCGTTGTCTGTAAATGGGTTATGTGAAGCACTTATCATTAGTCCGCAGTCAAAGTCACCCTTTCTTACCAGGTATACCAGTTCAGGTGTTGAGCATACGCCTAAGGCATATACATTGCCGCCTAATGATGTGATACCGCCGGAAAGTGCTGCTTCAAACATTGTTCCGGAGATTCTGGTATCTCTGCCGATTATGATTCTGGCTTTGCGTTCCTTGCTGTAGCTGTATCCAAGATACTCACCGATACGGTAAGCCATTTTAATTGTAAGATTCTCGTTTGCTCTTCCTCTTATTCCATCTGTTCCGAAATGAATTTTAACCATTTTTTACTGCTCCTTTACTAGAATTTCTATTTCCGTACGTCCGTCTTCCAGCCGGTATGTAACATATTTATTGTTGCCTGACACTCTGATTGGAACTGACTGTGTGCCAACTGTAATATTGGACAGATCCAGTTCAGGATATACATTTGTTGCGTTAACGGCATCAATGTTAGCCTGAGTTCCTGTTACCAGAATATTCATATATACATCAGCGTTATTAACCGGTGCAAAGACATAGTTGGATGTATTGTTGATGAATTTGGTCTCTACTCTGCTGATAACCTTGGAAACAGCCGGTCCGACAACGATTTCCATGTTAACTCTTGTAACGCTCATCTTGTTGATTCCGCTAGGAACCGTCAGAGCTGTAGAGAAGATTGTATTTTTTGTAATGGATGAAATATCCAGGTCAATATAAATTTCGTTGATTTCATCAAGAACAGCTTCAGGACCGTAAACAGTTACTGTTGAGTAGTCCAGTGTGATCTTGTCAATTGCCAGACCTTCAGGCAGATTTCCTACAGGTCTTACAATGATTGGAATGTCCTTGTTAGGACTTGTAACTATAACAGTTGAGGATACATATTCCGGGAAGCAGTCACATTCAACCATCTGACCGCTCTGGTTATAGGCAACGATCTTGGCGTCTCTTGTAAAGGTATCTGTAACATTGGAAACGTCAATCAGGGCTTTTACATAAGCAATACTGTCGATCGTATCCTTGGAAGCACGTATAAGAACTTCCGTAGTATCAAACGTCGGAACACCCAATGAATAAATATTATCCATGGCATTCGTATTAATAAACTCATATGAAAGATTATATCTGGTACTTACCTTCTTCTTGATCGTTACCGTTATGCTCGGAGCATCAATTACGTTAACTGACAGTCTGGAGATGAAGTTGGTAGGAGTTAACTTGACAGTGTATGTACCTTCTGTCAGACCTGAGAGGTCAGCAGTGAGTTTGGAATTGACCTGGCTCTTCTGCAGTGTGATATCGCTCATGTCACCCATGACGATAACGTCAGCCGTTTCAGGCACGCCTGATATTTCATAGATTTCACTGTTGTATATAACCTGTACAGGAATTCCGCTGATCTGAGAAGCCTGTGTAACATTGACATTGCTGTCGCCGTTAGTATTGACGGCAACGTAGATGATGATGGCAATGATCAGTGAAGCGACTTTACTGAACTTGGAATCAAATACGATCTTATTAAGTCCGCCGAAGATAATGCGGAACAGGTACAGGAATGAGTTTTCAAAGTTAGCATACGTGTTTGCTACTTTCTGTGAATTTTCAGCAATTCTCTGTGCCAGTTCAAGTTTCTGTTTGGAGTCTTTTTCCTGCTTCTTGTCTTTCTTAGCCATTGTCCTTGCCTCCTTTCACATCGGATTCTTCATTTCCTTCAACTATCCTCTGTGTCTTGATAGTCTCAAAAACTTCTTCCACGTCAAAGTTCTCTATTTCATGAGACTCTGTAATAGTATCTCTTGGAACAGATATCTTTTTGATCTTTATTTCCGGAAGCGGCTGATTGCTGTTAAGCTCAGCTGTTTCCTGTTTTCTTTCATTTGCTATATCGTTGACAAGCTGCTTGACAACAGGATTGCTCTCAGGCTTCTTGCGGAACAGCGTCCTGTCTTCCTTCTCCAGGTCAGCCTTGAAATCCGTTGACTGGAAGGTCTTCATAAGCTTTTCGTTTTCATGCGAATCATCAACCTTGAATTCAATTTCATCTTCTGAATTGTCAGTATTATCAGATACCAGGTTTTCAACTGATACTGAGCTGGCACTTGTTACAGCGGTACTGCTGCCCTTTACAACTTCCTTATCGAGGATGATCTTTTCCAGATAATTACGCAGTTTATGCTCATTCATCTGCAGTATCTTGCCGTCTCTGGTCAGTGCAACTCTTCCTGTTTCTTCTGAAACAACGATCGTTATTGCGTCCGTTACTTCAGAAATACCGATAGCAGCTCTGTGTCTGGCACCGTATCTTGATGGCAGATCCATTGTTGTTGGTGGGAAGTAAGCAGATGCGCAGGCAATTCTGTCGCCCTGAATAATAACAGCTCCATCATGTAATGGAGTTGTTGTCTGGAAAATAGAACAAAGAAGTTCAGCGGACACTACTGAATTAAGCTTAACACCTGTATTTACATATTCATTAAGGAACTGGCTCTGCTCAAGAGTTATGAGCGCACCGGTCTGAGAACTTGAAAGATTGGCTGTTGCAGCTACGAGTTCATCTACCAGTTTTTCCTTCTCGTTACGGCTTAATACTGAAATTCTGGCTAAGGCATTGCTCTTTCCCAGTCTTTCAAGCACTGAACGTACTTCCGGCTGGAAAACCACAATAATAGCCAGGAAGCCCCATGAAACAATGTTGTCTGTTATGATGGCAACTGTGGTAAGACCTAAAAATTTGGCAATGGCCTGGATTGCCAGAATCAGTATGATTCCCTGGAATAACTGTATTGTTTTCTGTGAACTTTTTGCTACTTTTATAATATAATTTATCAGAAGCCAGACTACTGCAATGTCCACAGCAATCTGCAGATATCTGATGATTGATTCATATGTAAACTGAAAATTCATGTGGTTTCCCTCTTTTCATTTTAGTATTATAACATAATATAATAGAGTAGTTAACCAGAATTATGTGAATGCAGTTAGAAATTGTCTTATCACTGCTTTGGTTTATAATGGTTATTATAAGGTGATAAATATGGATATAGAATTAATAAAATTAGAGTATCAGGGTAAAAATATTACCATTATTCCTACGGCACATGTTTCCAAAAACAGTGCTGAGCTGGTTGCCCGGACTATAGATGAAATACATCCTGATACCATCTGTGTTGAACTCGATAAGGACAGACTGGAGTCACTCAGGAATCCTGACAAGTTCAAAAACACTGATATCACAAAAATCATTAAGGAAAAAAGAGTCGGCTATATGCTGGCTAATATTATACTGGCTAACTACCAGAAAAAACTGGCTGGCAAGCTTGGTACCAGAAGCGGCGGCGAAATGGTCACTGCCATAAACAAAGCAGATGAAACAGGTGCTGAACTGGTTCTGGCTGACCGCAGCATCCAGACTACTTTCAAAAGAACCTGGCGCAAACTGACGTTCAAGGACAGAATGAAACTGCTCAATGTCATTATTTCCTCCCTGTTTTCAAATGAGGAAATAAGTGAAGAAGAACTGAACAATCTACAGCAGTCTGAAGCCCTGACTGCAGCCTTGCGGGAAGTCAGCAAAGCCTTCCCATCTGTTGCCGAAGTTCTTATTACCGAAAGAGACAAATATCTTGCATACAAAATAAAAACAGCTCCTGGCACAAACATAGTGGCCGTAATGGGAGCTGCCCATACCATAGGTGTACAGAAATACATATACGAGGATTACGACATAGCAGACTTTGAAGTTATCCCTCCAAAAAGCACTGCCAGTAAAATAGCTTCCTGGATCCTGCCGGTAACGATTCTTCTGGTAATACTGCTGTCGTTCAGCAAGGATAAGGAAATCGGTCTGCAGCAGATCAAAACATGGATCCTGTTTAACGGAACATGCAGTGCCTTAGGCGCTCTGCTGGCACGCGGTCATATCATTTCCATAATCGTAGCTTTCCTGGCTGCTCCGATAACATCACTCAATCCTCTTCTGGCTGCCGGCTGGTTCGCCGGTCTGACAGAAGCTTATATCAGAAAACCGACAGTAGAAGATTTTTCAAAGGTCAGCGATGATCTTAATTCCGTAAAAAGCTTCTTCAGCAACCGTGTACTCAGAATACTTCTGCTGGTTATTCTGGCAAATCTGGGAAGTACGATCGGCACACTGATAAGCAGTCTTAACATCTTCAGTTCATTAATTGAAAAACTATAATTTCTCAATAAACCATTTACCGTTTTCCAGAAACAGATAACGGATGGAATTACCGATTCTGCAGGTATAACGCAAACCACACGAATGGCCTTCAGAGCCGTCTATGGGAATGACCTGAGTGATCCGCTTTACCGGATAACTCGCACCGTTGTTCCATACTATAGATAATGGTCTGATAAGGCCATTTTTTGGATACATGCATATAACATCAACTGAAGTTTTCATATCTTAATTATAAGGTCTGCTTGAATTTCATTCAATATTTTCGCCGTGATTGCTTGATTTTTTTTCAACAATAATTTTATAATGGTTATGGGAGGTATCATTATGAATTTTGGCAAAAATCTCAGATATCTTAGAAGAAAGAACAACATATCTCAGCCAATACTGGCTGAACAGTTAGGTTACACCTCTTTTACGACCATCCAGAAATGGGAAGATGGTTCAGCTGTTCCACCATATAAAACCATAAAAAAGATTTCACGGATGTTTGGTGTGGAAACGGATGACCTGATGAATCTTGATCTGGCCAAACAGGTCAATTCCGAAATACCTGTTCTTGGTATTGTCAGAGGCGGATCCCCTATTCTCGCTGATCAGCAGTACCTTGGATTTGAGCATGTATTCCCTGATGATGCCGCTCACAGTAACTGCTTCTATCTGGAAGTAGTTGGTGATTCAATGAAGGATGCGCGTATTCTGCCTGGTGACCTGATTTACGTCAGACAGCAGGATTACCTCAATTCCGGCGATATCGGTGTTATCTTTATTGATAATGAAGCTACAGTCAAGAAAGTCATATTTAAGGGTGATACCATGATCCTCGAACCTGCCAACGAAAATTACGAACCAATCGTTCTGGACAAGCAGCGGCAGCAGGAAAAACAGGTCAGAATCATCGGCAAAGTATTGCATAACAGAATTAAGTTCTCATAAGCACTTAAAAACCGCTTGATCTTTGAAAATCAGCGGTTTTTTAATTATCTAAGAGCAGCTCTAAAGCTGTTTTTCATATTCTTTTTCTATTCTTTCAGCGATCTTTTCAGCAGATAATCCGAATTTCCGGAACAGTTCCGCCGGAGTACCGCTTTCACCAAAGCAGTCATTGACTCCAATGAAGATCTGTCTGACCGGATTTACTGCTGCCAGCAGTTCAGATACGGCACTTCCCAGTCCGCCTATGACACTGTGTTCTTCCCGTGTAACGATAAACCTGCTCCGGCGGGCGTATTCCAGAACCAGTTCATCATCCAAAGGCTTAATCGTATGAATGTTTATTATGGTAGGATCGATTCCCTTCTCATTCAGGATTGACAGAGCCTTAAACGATTCCTGAACCATTAATCCTGTCGCAAAAATGGTTACATCATCTTTTCCCTGATGCAGCACTACACCCTTACCTGGTTCAAAAACATATGACTCATCATTTACATCATCTACAGCACTGCGGCCCAGTCTGATATATACCGGTCCTTTTATTTCGGCAGCGGCTCTTACGGCCTGACGTGTTTCCACGTCATCGCATGGCTGAATGACCGTCATACCCGGTAGCACTCTCATCAGGGCAATATCTTCATTACACTGATGTGTGGCACCGTCAGGTCCTACTGACAGTCCCGCATGGGAAGCACAGATCTTAACATTAAGATGAGGATAGGCAATGCTGTTGCGTATCTGATCAAAAGCCCTGCCTGTGGCAAACATGGCAAAGCAGGATGCAAACGGTATCTTGCCATTTAATGCCAGCCCCGCAGCCACGCCCATCATGTTTGCTTCGGCAATACCCATGTTAAAGTGTCTTTCCGGAGCAACTTTCCGCAATTCTACTGTTTTTGTCGATTTTGAAACGTCAGCATTCAGGGCGACGATATTTCTGTTTTCCAGTGCCAGTTCTGCCAGTGCCTGGCCAAATGATTCTCTGGTTGCTCTTTTAGTCATTCAGGTCACCTCCAAGCTGCCTCATGGCTGAAGCAAACTCTTCGTCATTTATGCCTCTTCCATGCCAGCCAGGCTGATTTTCCATGAAATCAACCCCTTTGCCCTTAACAGTCTGAGCAATGATTACCGTTGGTTTTCCCTTTACTGTTTCTGCCATTTTACAGGCCTGCGTAATGACGTCGATGTCATGACCGTCAACGCCGAACACGTTCCAGCCGAAACTGTCGAACTTCTTTCCCAGAGGCTGTATGTTCATGACATCCTCATTAAATCCATCGCTCTGAAGTCCGTTGTTGTCTATGATCAGCAGCAGGTTGTCCAGCTGATAGTTTGCTGCTGCCATGGCAGCTTCCCAGATCATTCCTTCCTGACACTCACCGTCACCGGCAAGTACATAAGTACGGAAATCATTGCCGTCAAGTTTATTGGCCAGTGACATTCCAATTCCCACAGAAAGTCCCTGTCCCAGGGATCCTGTTGACATGTCGATTCCCGGGCAGTGGTTCATATTCGGATGTCCCTGCAGTCTGCTGCCCATCTTACGGAAAGTATATACTTCCTCTTCTTCCAGAACACCCATTTCTATCAGGGCAGCATATACAGTTTCTGATGCGTGTCCTTTTGACAGAATGAACTTATCTCTTACGGTATCATCAATATTATCTTTATTGATGTCCATCACATTAAAATACAGTGCTGCTACAATGTCGACACAGCTTAAAGAACCGCCTGGATGTCCGCTGTTGGCACTGTGGATCATTCTGATGATATTCTGTCTCATTTTGGAAGCGATTATTTCAGTGTTATTCATTTTCTACCCCATAGAAATCATAATCTCTTATCTCGGTTATTCTGACCTGTACAAAACTGCCTGGTTCTATATCACGGTCCGACATGAAAATGGTATGACCGTCAATGTCATCAGGAGCCTGTGTCCTGTTTCTGCCGATATACATTTTCTTTATGGCGTCTCTGCCTTCAACAAGAACTTCCATTACCTGACCGACATATCTCTGCTTTTTTTCAACAGATATTTCCTGCTGCAGCCGCATGAGCTTATCCAGTCTGTTCTGTGCCGTTTTAGCAGCTACTCTCGGCCTGATATTGTATGCTTCCGTATTCTCTTCCAGGGAATACTTAAAGGCTCCCAGATGGTCCCATTTAACCTCAGAAACCATTTCCATAAGCTGTTTGAAATCATCTCTGGTTTCAGACGGAAATCCGACTATTATCGTTGTTCTTAAGGTTGGATCTGCATATACATTTCTGATTGAAGATGTCAGAGTTCTTATTCTGGAACTGTCTGTTAATCTCCTCATGGCTTTAAGAAGACGGTCTGAGCCGTGCTGTACCGGCATGTCAAAATATGGCAGCACTTTCTCCAGTCTGCTCATTTCATTAAGGAAATCCTCAGTTATAAGATCCGGATACAGATACAGGATCCTGATCCAGTGGAAATCCATTCTGTTAAGTTCCCTAAGCAGATCCAGAAGTCTGTTCTTATTATATAAGTCGAAACCGTACCTGCTGGTATCCTGAGCTATCAGGTTGATCTCCTTAACTCCTATTTCATTAAGCTTCTGCGCCTCCTGCAGCAGCTGTTCAAACGGTACGGACTTATAGCGTCCTCTGATATTCGGAATAGCGCAGAAAGTGCATTTGTTGTTACATCCATCCGCGATCCTCAGATAGCCTGTCCAAGGTTTTGTGGCCAGAATTATATCGCAGTCCTTTTCTGCTTCCGGTTCTATTTCTTCTTTCAGAATACTCTCCAGATGATCATATTCATCAATGGATATGAAGCGGTCCACTTCCGGAAGAGCGTTTTCAAGTTCCCTGCGGTAACGCTGCGGCAAACAGCCCATGACTAACAGTTTCTGGCATCTGCCTTCCTTGTAGTCAGCCATATCGAGAATTGTATTGATGGATTCCTGTTTGGCATCATTGATAAAAGCGCAGGTATTGACAATTATCACATCTGCTTCTTTAACGTTTGCGGTAAATGAGTGACCCTGTCTGGTCAGAAATTTCATGGCAGTCTGTGAATCAATAAGATTCTTGCTGCAGCCTAAAGATACTATGCCTATTTTCATAAACTCATTTTATCGCAATAAAAATTTTTTATAAACATTATTTAAAAAATGTTGAAGTAATTTAAATTGTATGATAAAATCATAAAGCGCTGAAGAAGTCGGGATGTTGCACAGCTTGGTAGTGCACCTGGTTTGGGACCAGGGGGTCGCAGGTTCGAATCCTGTCATCCCGACCATTAATTAGCGTCAATGTAGTGGCGGGATAGCTTAGTTGGTTAGAGCACTCGGTTCATACCCGGGAGGTCGTGGGTTCGACTCTCACTCCCGCTACCAATTGGACCCTTAGCTCAGTTGATCAGAGCGGTCGGCTCATAACCGATTGGTCATAGGTTCGAGTCCTATAGGGTCCACCATCATTGATGGAGGAATACCCAAGCGGTTGAAG
>JAFRAB010000018.1 GCA_017405675.1 Erysipelotrichaceae bacterium | reverse complement strand
GAGTATAAGGACCCCTTTAAGGGGTAAGCCATAGTGCAGAGCACGGTTGTCGGACATCACAAGACCCTTGAGGGTCGCCGTGCGGTAAAGGCCCTTACAGGGGAGCCAAAAAACCGCACGTTGCACGTGCGGATAGTTATTGTTGTTTCAGTAAGCCGTTTTCCAGTATGTAATCTGTGTTTTCTTCCGGGAAGAAATGTATGCTTCTGACCGGATCGAGGTTTTCCGGATGCCTGGAGTGAACGGCAACTACCGTTACGGCATTGATCGTGTCAATCAGATTTCTTAAGTGTTCAGGATACCGGTGTGAGAAGGAATACAGATTGGTATAAGTGTTAAACTGCCAGTTAAGCTTGTTTACAACGTTTACCATTATCTGATAGTCTTTCTGACCTTTGACCAGAGGTTCACCGAACAGATGGAAGTACTGTCCCTTTAAGCCGTCAAAGTCAGAGAGTGTCAGAATGTTGGCATAACTGTTCTGAATAAGGTATTTTTCAGGATGATTTCTGATTTCCTGCGACGGTATTGTCTGATAATCATCTTTCATGTTCTGAAGACATTCAGGTATGTGCTGACTGTCTATCCAGTATATAGGGACTTTTGCACCGGTCATCTTATTTAGGATATAGGCATATTCAGGTTCCCAGACTACGGTTCTGTTCAGCCTCTCTCCCAGGTCATTCATGTGCTGCATCATGGCAACATCACGGTTATACTGGTTAAAGACTCCAAGATCTTCTGAGTCTTTCAGATGAGCATATATATCGTCATAGATGTCCTGTTCTGTAATGATCTCACCGGTAAATTCTGAAGGTGAAGTCGTAGTGGAATCGACAATTAACAGATCAATATGTTTCTGAGCCAGTATCTCAAGTTCAGCTAAAGCTTTTTCACTGTCAAGTCCATGGAAACGTATGTCACCGGAATAGTAGACGGTACTGTCAGGTGTTTCAATCAGGAATCCTGCGGAACCCGGACATGGATGATCCGAGAAGTAAGGTGTAACTGAAATCTGTCCGACTTTGAATGTTTCGTGATAACAGAAAGGGGAGTAACTGCGATAGACGGTTTCTTCACTTACCTCCTGCAGGGCTTTTAAGAGCTTTAATCCATCTTCATGGATGTATACAGGAATTTCAGGAGCAATCTTATCAATTTCACTCATGTGATCCAGATGAAGATGGCAGATCAGAACAGCTGTGTTCAGATTGCTTTCTTCATAGGAAATAACCGGCAGACCCTGAAGATCTTTTCTGCTGAAGACTCCTTCAACAGGAGGGATCCTTTCCAGCAGAATGGCATCTTTTACTCTGTTAACGTTTCTTGGCAGCAGTGTTCCGTCATAGACCTGAGCCAGAGGGGTAAAAGGTGCACCGAAATCAAATATGACTCTGTCTTTGCCACAGGTAACGGATATGACGATACCCATGCCATGGGTGCCGCGGTAGAATCTGACTTTGGTCTTATTCATGATCTGTCACCTCCAGAGTATTGTTTTCACGGTCATACACATAGGTTATTCCTTTTTCAGCATGGAAGTAAGGAACGGTCAGATTGGCTTCCATGGCTTTGCGGTTACCGCTGTGGCATGGTACTGTCAGTCTGGCATTGACAATGTTTATGTAAGCCAGGATCTGGAATGTTTCGGCATGAGGAGAGAAATAGCCGTCCTCGCCGTCATAGGTGCGGATGTAATCCATGTTGGCAAGTTTGATGATGTTCATCAGATTATGATATTTAGGGTCATAGTTACCCAGCGGAACACCGGAATGATGCAGGTACAGAGCTTTCATATTACGGTAATCAAGCAGTTCCAGACTGTTTGGATAGGTGTTCTGTACCAGGTATTTCTGCGGTTCATTCATTACCTGTTCCTTTGTAATGACGTTATTGTATTCAAGAATTTCAGCCATATAACCAGGTTTTTCCTTATAGGTATCCGGTACCATTACATTTACCGAATATCCGAAGAATCTGTTGATAAGGTGTGCAGTTTCCGGTTCATAAATAAGTTCGCGGTTTGTTTTACGGGCTACTTCCGTAAATATCATGACATCGCTCATTTCTCTTTCATAGAAGTTAAAGACGATGATGCCCGGATAACTGTTTACGGTTTCGATTATTCTTTCCTTCATATGGTCAAAGGTGATAAGACCGTCTTTCGGTTCAAATGAAGGAACGATTTTATTGTTTATGAAGGATTCAGGTTTAACTGCAGCGAAGAAGCGCGTACCTTCACACATTAACAGATCAGGTCTGTTATTATTCAGGAATTCTATTTCCTTAAGGATGTTATCTCTGTATACACCGTAAACAAAGACGTCACCGGTATGGTGGATCTTCAGATCAGGTGTCTCAATGAAGAAGGAATAGTCCTGGTAGGAATCGTGATTAAGAATGAATTTTCTGACATGAATACTGCCGACATCGCTTTCTTCAGGTATGTCGTCAAAGACAAAACCTCTGACAGATTCGACACCCCGGTTAACTTCTTCCAGGGCTTTTTCCAGTTTCTGGGCCGGCTCTGAGAGATATACTTTTACCCCAGGGGCAATCATGCCCATCATGCGCATGTGATCAAGATGCATGTGGGTAATGTAAAAAGCCTGATTGTCGATTTCATAATCTTCAGCGCTGATCAGTTCCGGATACTTTTCCCTTATGTATTCTTTTCCGAATATGCCGTTGATTTTTGGCAGTTCATTGATCCAGAGATAATCGGCTATGAAGTTCTTTCTCAGCTTTACATGTCCGTCAAACATGTCAAAGCCGGGATTGTAAGCTGTTCCCGCTTCAAAGAAGGCACGGTCATTGTTATAGCGTACTTCCATTATGACGCCGCCAATGGAGTCCAGGCCGCTGTGAAAAGTAATGGTGGTTCTGTCTTTCATTTAATCACCTCACTGTAAATTAGTGTTTAATTAATTCACTTTTATTTTAGCATTTTTCAGCTTATGGGTTTATTGGTTCGGGGTTTTGTGGTAAAATTTTTAGGAATACGAGGCGAACCATGACCAGAAAGCTTTTTAAGAAAGAGTTTGATGAAACAGTTGATCTTCTGAAATCAGGAGATATTGTCGCTTTTCCCACCGATACCGTTTTTGGTATCGGTGTTATTTATAATGACGGCAACGCTGTGGAGAAAATGAAGGAAGCCAAGGGCAGGGATGCCTCCAAGCCTTTTCCGCTGATGGTCGCTAATGAAAGACAGTTGCAAGAAGTTGCCTTCATCGGCGAAAGGGAACGAAGGATCATCAGAAAATATACACCGGGTGCCCTTACACTGGTCCTTAGGAGAAAGGATACAGTCAGTAAGGAATTCGTTAATGGTTTTGATACCATAGCCATCCGCATACCGGATGATGCTTATGTGCTTAAGCTGTTAAGAAAAACAGGCCCCATGTTTGTAACCAGCGCCAATCTGTCAGGACAGAAGGCGGCTGATAATGACCGGGAAGTATTACGGCAGCTGGATGGCCGTATAGCTGCAGTGGTCAGGGGAAAGGCCAAATCAGGAGTAGCCAGTACGATAATTGACTGTACAGGTGAAGAACTAAAGTGTCTGAGAGAGGGTACTCTCAGCTTCAGAGAGATATTAGAATATGCAGGATAAAGAAATACAGCAGGCAATTGAAAGAGAATTGACCAGACAGAGAAATAACATAGAACTTATAGCTTCGGAGAACTATGCTTCCAGAGAAGTAATGGAGGCCAACGGTTCCGTGCTTACCAACAAGTATGCCGAAGGATATCCGGGCAGAAGATATTATGGCGGCTGTGTTAATGTTGATGTCATAGAGGACATTGCCAGGGAAAGAATGAAGAAACTGTTTAACGCTGAACATGCCAATGTACAGCCTCATTCCGGTTCGCAGGCCAACATGGCTGTATACTTTACCGTTCTTCAGCCTGGTGATAAGGTCCTGGGTATGGATCTTTCAGCCGGCGGACATCTGACACATGGTCATCCGCTGAGTTTTTCAGGTAAACTGTTCAGATTTGAAGCTTACGGTGTAGACAGAGAAACAGAAACCATTGACTATGATGCCCTGGAGCGGAAAGCCATTGAATATCAGCCTAAACTGATCGTGGCTGGTGCTTCTGCATATTCCCGCATCATTGATTTCAAAAGAATAAGAGAGATATGTGACACAGTCGGAGCCTATATGATGGTAGACATGGCTCATATTGCCGGTCTGGTAGCTGCCGGACTGCATCCGAATCCATGTGAATATGCTGACTTTGTTACGACTACCACCCATAAGACCTTAAGAGGCCCAAGAGGAGGCGCTATACTCTGCAAGGCAGAATATGCCAAGGTTCTGGACAGAACGGTATTCCCGGGCATTCAGGGCGGACCGTTAATGAATACGATCGCCGGTAAGGCTGTCTGCTTCTATGAAGCCTTGCAGCCTGAATTCAGAGAGTATCAGAAACAGGTAATTGCCAACTGCAAGGCCATGGAACAGCAGTTCAGGGAAGAGGGTTTCCGTCTGGTATCAGGCGGAAGCGATAACCATCTGTTAATGGTGGATGTAAAGGCATCCGTTGGCTTGACGGGTAAGAAGGCTGAAGCACTGCTTGATGCCGTCAATATTACCTGCAATAAGAATTCCATTCCTTTCGATGAGGAAAAGCCGGCCTACTGTTCCGGAATCAGGGTAGGCACTCCGGCTATGACGACCAGGGGCTGTAAGGAAGATGATTTCCGTAAAATAGCTCACTGGATCGCGTTGATATTAAAGAATCCGGAAGATGAGGCAATTGCCGAACAGGTCAGAAAAGAAGTGGCTGAACTTACTGAAAGACTGCCGCTTTATGAATAAAATAAGTATGGAGGATTAAAGAGATGTTACACTTAATAGACCACCCAATGATTAAAAGCAAACTTACACTGATGCGCAAGGTTGAAACGGGAACCAAGGATTTCCGTCAGAATCTGGATGAAATAGCCGGATTAATGGCTTATGAAGTCACTAAGGATCTGCCGACCAGAAATGTTGACATCGTTACACCGATGGGCGCCTGTGTTGGTCAGGAACTGGACTGCCGTGTTGTTCTGGTTCCAGTCTTAAGAGCCGGTTTAGGCATGGTTAACGGTATTCAGAACCTGATTCCAACCTGCAAGATTGGTCATATCGGCTTATACCGTAATGAAGAAACTCTGGAACCTGTTGAATATTATGCCAAGTTCCCTAAGCATATGGATGAATCCATCGTCCTGATCCTGGACCCAATGCTGGCTACAGGCGGCAGTGCCAAGGCAGCCATCGACATTGTTAAGAAGGCCGGAGCCAAGACCATCAAACTTGTTAACCTGGTAGGTGTTCAGGAAGGTATCGATGTAATTGAAAAGGCTCATCCTGATGTAGATATCTATCTGGCAGCCAAGGACGAAAAGCTGAATGAGATCGGCTACATTGTTCCTGGTCTGGGTGATGCCGGCGACAGAATTTTCGGTACAAAGTAAAAAATAAGTGGAAAAAAAGATACTGATTTTATCAGAAAAGTGTGGCTTGATTCTGGCTGCAGTTTTCTGTTTCCTTAACTGGAAGGTATCGTTGGGTGTAATACTGGGACTGCTTTTTTACAGAATATACTTCATGCTTCTGGCCGGAAGCATTGGAGATGCCCTGAAAGGAAACGTGATTCTGCCGATTGGAGGCATGTTAAGAGTTCTGTGTCTGGCCTTACCGTTACTGGCAGGCGTAAAGCTTCCTCAGTTCTTCAATATATGGGGAGTGCTGGCAGGTCTGCTGATGTTTGTCCCGGCAGCTGTAATCGTAGCCCTGAAAAATAAATGAAACGTCTGGAAACAGACGTTTTTTAGATAAGGAAACAACTTGTTTTGAAAAAGTAAAAATACGGGTACTTTTTCATTGACTTTATATATAAAATACGATAATATGTAGCAGGCTACATGTAATACGCTACATATTTTTTTGAAAGGAGGATATGAAATGAAGAAGAATGAAAGCATCGATTATCTTATTCATAAAATTGACAATAAAATAAAGACAAACATCGATAATCATTTCAAGGTCCATGATCTGACATTCTCCCAGTCACAGGTACTGCACCTGCTGTCTACAAACGGCGGAACGGTAAGTCAGAAACAGCTCCAGACCATGATGAATGTTTCTCATCCAACCATGGTAGGGCTTGTTCAGAGACTTGAAGCCAATGGTTTTGTAAAGACGGAACCTGACTGTGCTGACCGCCGTAATAAGCTTGTTTCTACTACGGAAGCAGCACTGAAATTCAGAGAGGAAATGATCAGTTCAGGAGAAAAATTCCGCAACACAATGCTGGACGGCATTGATGAAGAGGAACTTGTTACAGTAACAAAGGTACTCAATAAAATGCTGAGTAATATAGAAAATCGGAAGGGGGTACAGTATGTTAAGAATTCTGATGAGTAAAATAGGGGAATATAAAAAGGAAACCATCCTTACTCCTCTGTTCATGGTAGGCGAAGTGGCGCTGGAAACAATAATTCCAACTGTCATGGCCATGCTGATAGATGAAATGACCGGCGAGTCAATGGCTCCTGTGTTTAAATACGGGGGAATCCTTCTGGTTTTAGCCTGCCTGTCACTGGTATGCGGAGCCTTAAGTGCCAGATACAGTGCCAAGGCTTCAACAGGCTTTGCCAAGAACCTGAGAAGAGATCTGTTCTACAAGGTCCGGGATTTCTCTTTTGAAGATATTGACCAGTTCTCATCATCTTCACTGGTTACCAGACTGACGAATGACGTATCTCAGATCCAGATGGCTTTCGGCATGCTGACAAGAATGGCCGTAAGAACACCGTTAATGCTGATTTTCTCAATCATCATGGCGTTCAGAATAAATTCCAGAATGGCGCTGATCTTCTTTGCCATCTTACCGATACTGGCTATTGGTTTACTGGTGATCTTCAATATTGCACATCCTATTTTCAGAAGAATATTCAAGAAGTACGACGCTCTGAACAATTCCGTTCAGGAAAATGTTGCCGGTATCAGAGTAGTTAAAGCCTTCGTAAGAGAAGATTATGAAATTCAGAAATTCAATAACGCTTCCGAAGATGTCAGAAGCAACTTCGTCAAGGCTGAAAGAATTCTGGCTTTCAATAACCCGTTAATGATGCTGTGCATCAGAACGGCTAAGGATCTGATCTGCTATTTCGGTGCTGTCATGATCATCAGAAGCCGGGCTACTGAACTGACAACCGGTCAGCTTTCATCACTGATCAGCTACGGTATCCAGATCCTGGTTGCCATGAACATGCTGTCAATGGTATTCATGCAGATCGTCTTCTCAGCTGAAGCAGCTACCCGTATCTGTGAGGTTCTGACTCATGAATCCAAGCTTGTTTCTCCTCCAAACGGTATTACTGAAGTAAAAGACGGCAGCATTGTATTCGACAATGTTACCTTCAAGTACAATCCTGAAAGCAGGAGAAGCGCCTTATCAGACATCAATCTTGATATCAAGTCAGGTCAGACGATTGGTATTCTGGGTTCAACCGGTTCTTCAAAGACCACGCTGATCCAGCTTATCAACAGACTGTATGACGTTACGGAAGGTGCCGTTTACGTAGGCGGTGTTGATGTCAGAGACTATGACCTGGTCTCATTGAGAGACGCTGTTTCCGTCGTCCTGCAGAAGAACGTTCTGTTCTCCGGCAGCATCAGAGAAAACCTCAGGTGGGGCAATAAGGACGCTTCTGACGAGGAAATTGAAAGAGTATGTAAACTGGCTCAGGCTGATGAATTCATTCAGCAGATGCCTGATAAATACGATACATTGCTGACCCAGGGCGGTACCAACGTATCCGGTGGTCAGAAGCAGAGACTCTGTATTGCCAGAGCCCTGCTGAAGAAACCTAAGATCCTGATCCTGGATGACTCCACAAGTGCAGTCGATACCAGAACGGATGCCCTGATCAGAAAAGCCTTCAGGGAAGAAATACCTGAAACTACCAAGATCATAATTGCTCAGAGAGTTGGCTCTATTGAGGAAAGCGATCAGATAATCGTCATGGATGGCGGCAAGATCGCTGAACTGGGCAATCATGAAGAATTAATGAAACTGAATGGAATATATGCTGAGATCTATCAGTCTCAGGTAAAGGGAAAGGAGGAAGACTAAAATGCCACCAAGACCGCAGAGATATGTAACAAATAAGAAAATCGATCCGAAAAGTCTTCTCCGCCTTGTAAATTATGTTTTCAAACGTTACAGCTGGAGACTGGTACTAGTCGCCCTGTGCATCATAATAAGCGCATTGTCAAACGTTGTCGTCAATGCTTTCATGGCACAGCTTATCGACTCAGTCATTCTGCCGGGAATTGCCAATGGGATCAGCAGTGTTGCCAAGGGTCTGGCTACCATAATCACAACCATGGTCATATTCGATCTGCTGGGCGTTATAGCTGCCATAATCTATCCGCAGTTAATGGCTACTGTCGGACAGGGAACCATCAAGAATCTGCGCGATGACATGTTTGACAACATGGAAACACTGCCAATCAGATACTTTGACTCTCACACTCATGGCGAGATCATGTCTACTTATACAAACGATGTTGGCACGATCAGACAGCTGGTCGGGCAGACCATTCCGTCTTTCTTCCAGTCAATCATGTCAATTACGATGATCTTCGTCTCCATGTTAAGATACAGCATCTGGATGTGTATCGTTGTAATCCGGGTCATCTTCGTGATGTTTAAGATTACCGGTCAGTTCGGAGGCAAGAGTGCCAGATACATGAAGGCACAGCAGGAATCACTGGCCAAGGAAGAAGGTTTCATTGAAGAAATGATGGAAGGTATGAAAGTCGTAAAGGTCTTCAACCATGAAGAAGAAGCCAAGAAAGACTTTGATAAGCTGAATGAAAAGCTGTTCAATGACTCCAATACCGCTAACAGAACGGCCAACGCCTTAATGCCTATCCTGGCTAATATCGGTAATATCATGTATGTTATCCTGGCTATTACCGGCGGTTTGCTGGTTGTTGCCAAGGTTCCTAACCTGTCATTAACAGGCATTTCCACTATTACCATTGGTGTCATCGTTTCTTTCCTGGCATTGTCCAGACAGCTGTCCCAGACTGTTTCTCAGATTTCAATGCAGGTATCTACCATTGCCATGGCTTTGGCTGGAAGTGACAGAGTATTTGCCCTGATCGATGAGGAAAGCGAAAAGGATGAAGGATATGTAACGCTGGTAAATGCTACCAAGGATGAAAACGGTGAAATGCATGAAGCCGATCATCATACCGGCATGTGGGCATGGAAGCATTACCATGCTCAAAGTGACCACTCTACGACTTATGTTGAATTAAAGGGTGACATTCAGATGGTTGATGTCGACTTTGAATATGAACCGGGCAAGCAGGTATTATTTGATATTTCACTTTATGCTCATCCGGGTCAGAAGATCGCCTTTGTCGGTGCTACCGGTGCCGGAAAGACAACTATTACCAACCTGATCAACAGATTCTATGACATACCTGACGGCAAGATCAGATATGACGGAATCAACGTCAACAAGATCAAGAAACCAGATCTGAGAAGATCTCTCGGCATGGTTCTGCAGGATGTCAACCTGTTTACCGGAACAGTCATGGACAATATCCGCTACGGTAAACTGGACGCTACGGATGAGGAATGCATCGCTGCCGCCAAGCTGGCTAATGCCGATGACTTCATTACCAGACTGCCTGAAGGCTACAATACAATGCTGACAGGCAACGGATCACAGTTATCTCAGGGCCAGAGACAGTTACTGTCAATTGCCAGAGCAGCTGTTGCCGATCCTCCGGTAATGGTTCTTGACGAAGCAACATCTTCTATCGATACCCGTACCGAGGCACTGGTACAGAGAGGCATGGATAACCTGATGCACGGCAGAACGGTATTCGTAATTGCTCACAGACTGTCAACTGTCAGGAACTCTGATGCCATCATGGTACTTGACCATGGCCGAATCATTGAAAGAGGAACTCATGATCAGCTGATTGCTCAGAAGGGTACATATTATCAGCTCTATACCGGGGCATTTGAATTAGAATAAGCTCAGAAGGCCGGAGAAATCCGGCATTTTATTGTGGAAAATCATTTGGGCTTATACAGAGTGCTGACGAGTCTATATTTCTTGAAAATTGGGTGTTCTTAATGTAATATTTAATCGTATATTTTTATTAAATATAAGAAGGGAGAGGGGAAAATGTTTGAATTACAGGCAACGGTATTAAGCATAATTATCATTACCATAGTGCTTATTATTTTCCTCGTGATCCTTAATGGCAAGCTGAAGAAGTTTGATCCAATGGATGAGCCAAAGGGGCTGGTCCTGCTGGCTATGGTAGCCACACAGATGGTAGACAAGAACGTCAGGGACAAGACCAATGATAAGGTGGCCAAATATCTGACCCCTTACATCATGACAGTCGTTCTGTATATTTTCGTAGCCAATATTGCGGGTCTGTTCTCTCTGGAAGCTCCGACTTCAAACTATTCCGTAACACTGGTACTGGCAGCCATAACATGTGTGCTCATCGAAGTATACTCCGCCAAGGCCAGAGGTACCAAGGGATATATCAAGAGCTGGTTCGAACCTTTTGCCCCGTTTGTAATACTGAATGTCTTCAGTAAAATCTCTACACTGCTGTCGCTGTCTCTGCGTCTGTTCGGTAACATTCTGTCAGGAGGTATCCTGATGTCCGTTATTTATCAGATGCTGGCTGCGATATCCAGCAAGATCCCTGTAATAGGACAGCTTAACATTGCTGGTATTCTGGTAGCACCGGTACTTCACTTCTATTTCGATCTGTTCTCCGGCGCTATGCAGGCATTTATATTCATGACACTTACAATTTCATTCATAGGCAAGGAATTGCCTGAGAAATAAGGGAGGAAAAATATGGAAAGAGCATTAATCGCATTTGCTGCAGCACTTTGTGTCTGTGCCGGCTGTGTTACCGGTATCATGGAAGGCAAGGTTGCCATTCAGGCAGTTGAATCAATCGGTAAGAACCCTGACGCAGCTGACAAGATTCAGTCAATGGCCATCATCGGTGCCGCCATTTCTGAAACATGTGCTATTTACTGTCTGTTAGTAGCATTCCTGATCATCTTCATCATAGGTGGATAAGATGCAGATTGTAGATATTCTGAAGCTTCTGGTTCCTAATATCTGGACTGCTATTACACAGCTGTGTGCCACAGCCGTGCTCTTTTTTGCGCTTTATAAACTGGGATACAAGCCGGTCAGAAAGATCCTTGATACCAGAAGCGAATATGAGCAGCGGAAGCTGGCTGAAGCTGATGCCCTGAAGAAGGAAAATGAAGAGCTGAAGAAGAAGATGGAAGAAGAACTTGCCCAGGCTGAAGAAAGAGCTAACCGGGCAATTGAAAGAGCCCGCCAGGAAGGCAACCGGTTAAAAGATGAACTGATTAACGAAGGCAGGGAAAAGACTGAACAGATGCTCGCTAATGCCAAGGCAGACATTGCGTTTGAAAGAAACAGAATGCTTGGCGAAGTACAGCAGGAAATTGTGGATGCCACTATTTCAGCAACTGAAAAGATGCTGAGTGAGAGAATCGATGAAGAAACCGATAAGCGGATCATCGATGACTTTATTAAGGAAATAACGAAGAAATGAGTGCAGATACCAGACGTTTTGCCCAAAACCTGATCGACCAGTCATACAGAGAAAACGGTGAAGATATTTACTTCAACACGCTCAGAAAAGTTAATGACCTGCTGAACAGGGATAAGGAATTAAAGAAATATTTTGATGATTATGAGATTTCTCCTGAAGAAAAGATCAGAAAACTGGGAGAAACTTTTGGTAGTGAGCACGAAAGACGTGTAATTAATACTTTTTTCCAAATCAATAACAACATCAGTGCCCGTAACACTGAACTGCTTCTTCTGCATGATTACCTGGATCTGACCTATGCCAATAACGGCATGGTTTTAGGTCAGCTGTATTCAGCCAGACCTCTGGACAGAAGAACGGTATTAACGATTGCGGGTGCTGTTTCACAGCAATTCGGACACAGAGTGGCCCTGGAAAACATTGTCGATCCTGATATCCTGGGCGGCGTAAAGGTCGTCGTTAAGGATTCCGTCTGGGACGGAAGCTATAAGACCAAGCTGCAAAGCATCAGAAAGGAATTGCTGAATGACGGTGATCTGAATGTAGCCGAGAAAATCAGCAATACTGATTTCAACAGGATTTCTCTTAAGACCAGTGATACAGTCGGCCGCATTACCATGGTAGCTGACGGTATTATCAGAGTTTCAGGTCTTAACAAGGCTATGGCCGGTGAACTGTTAAAGATCGGTGATACCAGTGCCATGGTTATGAACCTGGAAGAAGACGGTATTGGTGCCGTTATTCTGGGTAACAGTGAAAACATAGTTGAAGGTGAAGAAGTTTCGGCTACAGGCAGAGTTGTTGAAGTCCCTGTCGGTGATGCCTTATTAGGCAGAGTAGTCGATGCCCTGGGCAGACCTATTGACGGCAAGGGCATTATCAGACCTGCTGCCTACTATCCAATTGAAAGAAAAGCTCCTGGCGTTATTGACCGCCAGTCAGTTAATGAGTCTCTGGAAACAGGACTGAAAGTCATAGACTCAATGATCCCTATCGGTAAGGGACAGAGAGAACTCATTATCGGTGACCGTCAGACCGGAAAGACAGCCATCGCCATTGATGCGATCCTTAACCAGAAGGGTAAGGACGTCAAGTGCGTATATGTTGCCATAGGTCAGAAGAACTCTACGGTTGCCCAGATAGTGGAAAAACTGAAACAGAACGATGCTCTGAACTATACGACGATCGTATGTTCAAGTGCCTCCGAACTTGCTTCCCTGCAGTATATTGCACCGTATGCCGGCTGTGCCATCGGTGAATACTGGATGGAGAAAGGCGAAGATGTTCTGATCGTATACGATGATCTCAGCAAGCACGCCATTGCCTACAGAACATTGTCATTACTGTTAAGGAGACCTCCTGGAAGAGAAGCTTATCCTGGAGATGTCTTCTATCTGCATTCACGTCTGCTGGAAAGAAGCGCCAAGCTTTCGGAAGCCAGAGGCGGAGGCAGCATGACAGCTCTGCCAATTGTTGAGACACTGGCAGGCGATATCAGTGCCTATATTCCGACTAACGTCATTTCCATTACTGACGGACAGATTTTCCTGCAGACGGAACTGTTTAACAGCGGTTTCAGACCGGCTGTTGACAGCGGTCTTTCAGTAAGCCGTGTCGGCAGTGCCGCTCAGAGCAAGGCCATGAAGAGAGTTGCAGGTTCACTGAAACTCGATCTGGCTCAGTATCAGGAAGTTCTGGATTTCGCTCAGTTCGGCAGTGATCTGGATGCTGCCACACGGAAAACGATCGCTCACGGCAAACGTCTGATGGCCTTACTGAAGCAGCCGCAGTATTCTCCTGTATCAACAGTTGATCAGGTACTGATGCTGCTGGCAGCTCAGCGCGGCTATCTTGACAATATTGAACCTGAAGAGGTACGGAGTTTTGAAAAGTCAATGCTGGCAAAGCTGCATACTTCATACAGAGAACTTGTCTACAGACTTGAAAGCGGACTTGTTCTGGATAATGAACTGGCTGATGAACTGGAAAACGCCATATATGAAGCAAACATTGACTTCACGGTAGGTGGTCATTATGGCAGGGCAAATCAGTAATATCAGAAGACAGCTGAAAAGCGTCAAGGCTACCCAGAAGATAACCAATGCCATGGCTCTGGTAGCTACCGCCAAACTGCAGAAGCAGAAAGGCAGAATGACCGAGAATAACACTTATTCCAATAAGTATTATGAAATGATCCTTAATGCCTTATCAGCACCGAAACCGGAAAAGGAAGACAATGCCTATCTGATTTCCAACAACGCTGATAACCCTCTGCATATCATTATTACCAGCAACTCGGGTCTTTGCGGTTCCTATAACAATGACCTGCTTAAGTATGTAGAGAAGCATATTGATAAGAAAGACCCTATCTTTGCGATAGGAGAATACGGCATCGAATGGCTCGATAATAACAACTATATGGTTATCAGAAGGATCAATCAGATTGAAGATGTACAGCCTGCTGTCATCGGAAAGCTGATCAACGATGTTCTTGTTCTGTACAGACAGAAGGAGATATCTTCAATTGACATAGTGTACACACAGTATATCAATACGCTGAGTTTTGAACCTTCAATGTACCAGCTGCTGCCTCTGGATCCGCCAAGTTATCTGGAAACAAAGGATGTTGAGATGGTACCTGACAGAAATACCATGCTGAACTATCTGATTCCTCAGTATGTAAGTTCAGTTATATATGCTACTTTCCTGGAAGCTAAAACCAGTGAAAACGCAGCCAGAAGAAGCGCAATGGACAATGCCAATAAGAATGCGCAGGATTTAATAGAAAGGTTATCCCTGGAGTACAATCAGGCCCGTCAGACGGCCATTACCCAGGAGGTTAATGAAATAACAGCCGGTGCTGATGCACTGTAGAAAGGAGTGTTATGGAAGCTAATTACGGAGAGATCGTCCAGATTATCGGACCGGTCATCGACATAAGATTCAGCAGAAATCTGCCAAAGCTTTATAATGCCATAAATATTCCTTTTGAAGGCGGAATGATTACCGCAGAAGTTGAACAGCACATTGGAAATGATAAGGTCAGATGCATAGCCCTTACCAGTACAGATGGACTGGTAAGAGGCATGGAAGCCATTGATACCGGCGAACCTATAAAGGTACCTGTTGGACGTGAAGTTCTGGGCAGAATGTTCAATCTGCTGGGTGAACCTATTGACGGTTTAGGCCCGATACATACAGATCACAGGGATGCCATCCACAAGGCTGCTCCTACTTTTGAAGATCAGAAGACGGAAGTTGAGATTATGGAAACAGGTATCAAGGTCATTGACCTGCTGTGTCCTTATATCAAGGGCGGTAAAATCGGTCTGTTCGGCGGTGCCGGTGTAGGCAAGACCGTTCTGATGCAGGAAATGATCCACAGCATCGCAACCGAGCATAACGGACTTTCCGTTGTAGCCGGTGTCGGTGAAAGAACAAGAGAAGGAAATGACCTCTATTTTGAAATGAAGGATTCAGGCGTTCTGGATAAGACCGTACTGGTTTACGGTCAGATGAACGAATCTCCTGGTGCCAGAATGAGAGTAGCCTTAAGCGCACTGACCATGGCCGAACATTTCAGAGATCAGGATAAACAGGACATTCTGCTGTTTATAGATAACATATACAGATTCTCCCAGGCTGGTTCTGAAGTATCAGCATTACTGGGAAGAATGCCTAGTGCCGTAGGCTATCAGCCGACCCTGGCTACTGAAATGGGCCAGCTGCAGGAACGTATTACCTCAACCAGAAACGGATCAATTACATCGATCCAGGCTATTTACGTACCGGCAGACGACCTGACAGACCCGGCTCCGGCTACAACCTTCGCTCACCTGGATGCCAAGACTGTACTTGATAGAAAGATCGCATCCTTAGGTCTGTATCCGGCTGTTAACCCGCTGGAAAGCAGCAGCCGTGCTCTTGACCCTAACATTGTTGGTCAGGAACACTATGATGTGGCACAGGGTGTACTGCAGATCTTACAGAGATATCAGGACCTGCAGGATATCATCGCTATCCTGGGCATGGATGAACTGTCTGATGATGACAAGATAATCGTCAACAGAGCCAGAAGAATTAGAAACTTCCTGTCACAGCCATTCGCTGTAGCTGAAAAGTTCTCCGGTTATGACGGCAAGTTCGTTCATATCAGAGATACCATCAGAAGCTTCAAAGCCATTCTGGAAGGCAGATATGACAGATATCCTGAAGCCTCATTCATGTTTGTCGGTGCCATTGAAGACGTTGAAGAGAAAGCGAAGAGACTGTAATGTTTACCGTAGAACTTGTTACTTATAAGGGTGTATACAGAACGGTTACGGCTCAGAGCATTAACCTTCCGACTCCTGACGGCAGAAGAGGTATCCTGCCTAATCACATGCCAATCATGCTTCCCTTATCGATCGGAGTCGTAAGCATTCTGGAAGAAAGCGGACGCAAGAGATATACATGTTCAGAAGGAGTTTTCTATTTTGAAAACAATAAAGGCACCTTGCTGGCGGATTCAATAGAAGATGTTGACGCCATTGATATCGACAGAGCCAAGGCCGCTGAAGCCAAAGCCCGTGAAAAAATCAGAAGCAGCGATAATGACCTTGATATCGATAAGGCTCAGATCGCACTGCTGAAGGCCATTAACAGAATTAAAGCAAAAGAGAGTGATTATTAATCATTCTTTTTTTGTCTCTGACACAAAAAAACAAAATGAATGGCTTCATTTTGTTTTCAGTTAATAAATCTTGAAATCAGTGATTATTCATCATCGTCGATGAAGAAGTAATCCATCTGCGGTTTGCGTGACAGCTTGTCAGGCATTTTCAGCATACGGGTATCAAGTTTTGGACTGTTAGCTACGATCTTACTCAGAAGACCGTTCAGCTGAACTTTTTCTTCGCTGTCCAGACAGTCAAAGACACTTTCCTGTGCAGCTTCTGAATTAAGTCTGTTGTTTTCATTGATACCGGCTTCGGTCAGATGAATTCTGTAGGCACGGCCGTCATTTTCGTCCGGTGTTCTTTCAACATAGCCGTTTTTCTCCAGCTTCTTGACGATTTCACCGCCGGATTGCGGTCTGATGCCTAATGTTTCTGACAGTTCCTTCCGGGTCATGCCGTCATTTTCTGCCAGGATGCCCAGTACTTTCTGCTGGGTATCAGGATTATTGCCTCTGATAAACTTTCTCTTTAGCAGGGCTGCGACTCTTCTGTAGTTTTCCTTTAATTCTCTGTTCTCCATCAAGATCACTTCCTTCTCATTATATTTATAAGGTACCTTATACCATTATTATATATCATTTTTGTTTTGTGTCAAATCCATTGTTTTTCATATATAATAGGAATATAAGGAAATAAGGTGATAATAATATGAGTAAAACGGAAATAAGGGAAGTCTCTCTTTACCGTAACGGATGTTTTGTGAAGAGAAAAGGCATCGTGGAATTAAAGAAAGGCAAACAGACTGTTGTATTTGAAAACATGTCAGCTTCACTGGATGTTTCAACAGTCAGATTAGCTGTATCTTCCGGTGCAGTTGGCAGTAATGTGCAGACAGAAATGCTGACGCCTGTACAGAAGGAAGAGGCCATGGCCGATGTTAAGAAAAAAATAGCCCGTCTTGACAACAGTGTTGCCATCAAGAATGCCCAGATTGAAATGTGGAATGCCAATGCGGATTTCTCCGGAAAGGAAAATGTTAATATCAGTGATGTTGTTAACTACATTACTTCTCTGCCTGCTCATCTGGAAAAGCTGTATGATGAAATCGAAGAACTGAACCGTCAGAAAAAGGAACTTGAAAAACAGCTGCAGGAAATTCAGAAGGCCAATAAGTGCTATGTGGTCAAGGCTGACATCGAAGCTAAGGAAGATGGCAGATATCAGGTTGAGATCCGTTACTATGACAGTAACCGGTGGTGGAATCCTGTTTATGAGATATATACTTCTGAAGAAGACAATATCATGAGGATCAGACTGAAAGCGGAAATCGGACAGAATACCACTGAGAACTGGGATCAGGTCAAAATGACTCTGTATACCGGTAATCCGCAGATTTCAGGCAATATCCCTGTACTGTATCCTCAGTATGTTGATTTCTATCAGGAAAGGAAACTCTATAAGACCGCTGCTCGTAACGTTGCCTTCAGTGCTGCAGTAGGGGGAATGGCCATGGAAGACTACACCTCAGAAGAAGCTGTTGAGGAACCGATGGCATATGATGAGATGTATGACGCCAGCAACGGCAGAGCCCGGGTCGTTCAGAACGATACCATGATGGAGTATGAACTGGAAGGCTTATGGGATGTTACTAACGTAAATAAGACTACAGCTGATCTGCAGGAAAACGCTGTGGAATGCCGTTATCATGTAGTATGCGTACCGAAAATGGACGAAGTTGGCTATCTGGCTGCTGAAGTTAAGACTGCTGACATTGAAGAAATACTGAATACCAACGCTGTTGTATATCACAAAGGTACCTACCTTGGTAATGTGTACATCAACGCCGACATGAGCAAGGATACCTATGACATATCATTAGGCAGGGACGAAAGCATCAGATTAAAGAGAAATCAGAAGAAGAAATACACTTCCAACGTTCTGCTTAAAGGCCGGAAGAAGACCGATTATGAATATGAGATCAAGGTAACTTCAACCAAGAACAAGGAATGCCGGGTAACCGTCAAGGATCAGATCCCTGTATCTCAGGATAAGACCATTGTTGTTGACAGAAATGAGATATCAGGCGGCAAGGTCGATGAAAAGACCGGAGCAGTTGACTGGGAAATGGAACTTGGTGCCGGTGAATCCAGAACACTGAATCTGAATTATTCAGTAACCTGGCCAAAGGACAAGACGCTTAGTATTTAAGCGTAATAAGGAGTTAAAATGAGATTCAATGCGCCTAAAAATACGACATGGCTTATCAGTGCTTTACTGATAGCTCTGGGCATTTTTCTGAGACTGGTTAATATTCCGGTAGCCGGCAGTTTTGACTTTCTGCTGGTTACCTGCGGCGGAATAATGATGCTGTTGGGAACGCTTTTCAGCAGACTTTAACAGAAATATCGTGAGGAAATCGATTTAATGTAAGAAAAAACAATAATGCATGACATTATTGTTTTTTTTATATATATTTTGGCCTCTAAATAAGTTGAAAAAAACATTTATGTGGGCTATGATAATACCGTTATAAGAAGGAGGGGAATCTTATATGAAAAAGTTATTTGTCGCTTTACTGGCAGTACTGTTATTAGTAGGCTGTACTCCAAAAGAAGACGACCACAAGAAATTTGATGTTTTACATCTGCAGTTTGTTCCATCAAGACCAGCTGAAGAAATCTTAACCGGAACAAGTGAATTAGGCGATCTGATCATTGCCGGCATGAAGGAAAAGGGCTATGACATCGGTGCTGTTGAAGTTACAGTAAGCAGTTCCTATGAAGCAGCTGGTGAAGCTCTGGCTTCCGGTGCAATCGAAGTTGCATGGTTACCAGGCGGCACATACGCACAGTTCTCAATTGATCATGAAGTAGACGTAATGTTAACAGCTACACGTGACGGTCTGTCAAACGATTCAGAGAATCCAGCAGACTGGAACGGACTCGCTAACAAGACCTTACGTAACGGTCCTCCTGTAACTTACTACAGAGGATTGATCTATGCCGGACCATCTGAATATGGCAAGAAGCTGGCTGCTAAGGTTAATGCCGGCGAAAAGCTGACTTGGGATGATGTAAACGGTGCAAGATGGGGCTTCGCTAACGTAACAAGCTCTGCAGGTTACTTATATCCAACCTTATGGTTAATGGAAAACTTTGACGGCAAGAAGATCACAGATCTTAAGACCGTTACTGAATTAACATACGCTGCAATGTTCCAGCAGGGTGCTGCTGAACAGATCGACTGCTGGGTATGCTATGCAGATGGCCGTGACGGTTATGAAAATAACGAAAAGGGCAGTGACTGGATCAAGGACTTCGGACGTCCTGATTCAATCTGGAACGAAGTAAACGTTATCGGTGTTACTCCTGGTATCTACAATGATACAGTAGCTGCTACTAACGCTAATGATAAGGTTGACGCAGCCTTCAAGGAAGCTTTCTCTGATGTCATTATCGATATCATCGGTACTGAAAAGGGTAAGGAAATCTTCAAGGTTTACCAGCATTCAGGCTATATGAAAGCAAAAGATGCTGACTACGAACCTTCACGTCAGGCTTACAAGTTAGGATTAGAAAACTAATTAGAGACTTTTACGGGGTAGTTCTCTGAGAATTACCCCGTTTTTCAAAAAGAGGGGAGATATTGCCATGATTGAGTTTAAAGATGTATCCAAAACCTATCCAAACGGAACCAAGGGATTACAGCATGTAAATCTGAAGATCGAACAGGGTGAATTTCTGGCTATCATCGGTTTATCCGGTGCCGGTAAGTCCACACTGATCAGAACCATTAACAGAATGATCGACATTACTGACGGTCAGCTGATGGTTGATGGTGTCGATGTAATGACACTGAAGGGTAAGGAATTAAGAAAATTCCGCCGCAAGATCGGTATGATCTTCCAGTCCTTTAACCTGGTCAGCCGTTCAACCGTAATAAAGAATGTTCTTTCCAGTGATGTACCTGACATGCCTTGGTATAAAACCATGTTCGGTATTTATTCAAAAGAGCAGAAGATCAAGGCTCTTGAAGCACTTGATAAGGTAAATATTCTGGAAAAGGCCTACAGCAGATGTGATGAACTGTCAGGCGGACAGCAGCAGCGTGTTGCCTTAGCCCGTACCCTGAATCAGAATCCGTCAATCATTCTGGCTGATGAACCTGTTGCATCATTGGACCCAATCATCGCAGATATCGTCATGAGTGACTTTGCCCGTATAAACAGGGACCTTAACATTTCCATTCTGATCAACATTCACCACGTTGACCTGGCATTGAAATACGCTACCAGAGTCATCGGTATTAGAAACGGTGAGATCGTCTATGACGGTCCTACCAGCGAAGTGACACAGGAAGTACTGAATCTGGTATACATGGGCAAAGCTGTTCCTAAATCAACCGATAAGATTGAAATTGAGGGAATGGTGATGAACAATGGCTAAGAAAAACAGAACACCGCTGTTTGACAGGATCTTCAAACCTGAGCACATCGTTCTGGATAACGGTCATACAGTAGACAGACCAAAGAGCAGAACACCGCTTATTTTGGCTGCCTTTCTAATCATCGTTTTCATATCGATGCAGACAACTAATTTCAATCTGCCGCGCTTAATAAGCAGAATAGGACAGTTCCCGGTAATTCTGGGACAGATATTCACGCCTAACCTGCATTATTTTGACAAGGTTATACCGTTACTGATTGAAACAATGAAGATGTCCATTGTCGGTACTGTTGTTGGATGCATAATCGGTCTGCCACTGGCTATCCTGGCCAGCAGCAACATCAACAAGAACAAACCGACATTGCTGATCTGCCGTTTCATCCTTTCAATCCTGCGTTCAATACCGACACTGATCTATGCAACGGTATTTGCCCTGATATTCAATCTTGGGGCCTTTGCCGGTACAGCAGCCATCGCTGTCTTTACCCTGAGTATTGTGGCTAAGATGCTTTATGAAGCTATTGAAACCATCGACATGGGACCTTTTGAAGCCATGCAGTCATTTGGCGCTACAACTTTGCAGTCATTCTGGACAGCCTGCATGCCGCAGATACTGCCTCAGTACTTTGATAACTGTCTGTACTGCTTTGAAATGAATGTCCGTGCTTCAAGTATTCTGGGTTATGTCGGTGCCGGCGGTCTGGGTATTCTGATCCGTGAAAGAACCGGTTACCGTCAGTATCATGATCTGGGAACCATTCTGCTGACTCTGTTTGTAGTTGTATGGGCGATCGACCAGCTTAATAACTGGATCCGTTCCAAACTGTCGTAGGAGGAATATTATGAGCGAATTTGTTAAGGATAATATTCTGGAAAAACTGCGGGCTGAGCCGAAGAATCTGTGGAAGAGACTGCTTGTTACGGCAGTAGTAATAGCCATTGTCATATGGGGAAGCACCTCAATAACCTATAATGGCATTACTGATAAAGGTGCTACCATTGCCATAAACATTATCAGGGGTATTCTCAATCCTGAAACCGCAACTCTGTTTAATTTCGGCCCTAACGGCGTACCTTATCTGGTACTGGAAACCATGGCCATTGCCGTATTGGGAACCGTAATCGGAGCCCTGCTGGCGGTACCTGTCAGCTTCCTGGCTTCAACCAATATCGTTCCAAAGCCGGTGGCCATGATATTCAGAGCCTTAATCATGCTGATAAGGACCATTCCATCACTGGTATGGGCACTGGTCTGGGTCCGTGTTACCGGTCCTGGTCCGTTCTGCGGTGTTGTTACGCAGTCCGTATGTTCCATAGGCATGATTTCAAAGATGTATATTACAGCTATTGAGAACCTTGATACCGGCGTTCTGGAATCACTGGATGCCTTAGGATGCAATACTTTTGAGAAAATCAGATGCGGTGTTATTCCGCAGTTAATGGCCAGCTTCGTTTCAACTGCCATCTACAGATTTGACATCAATCTTAAGGATGCAACTACTCTGGGTATTGTTGGAGCAGGCGGTATCGGATTCCCGTTACAGGAAGCTCTGGGATCCGGTAAGTGGAAGCGTGTTGGATCATTCCTGCTGGTACTTATCATTGTCGTTCTGGTGTTTGAATGGATCTCCAATCAGATCCGTAACAGACTGGCCAGAGGCAGAAGCTGAAAATACAGAGAACCTGCATAAAAGCAGGTTCTTTTTTTTTGAAAAAGAGAGTGTTAGGAAATATAATAAAATTATAAGGATTCATACAGATAATTAATTCATGGGTATGTGAGTTTTTTTCATACCAGGAAAGGAGAGTAATATGACGACTAATCGTCAGAAGAGAGCTACAGTTCTAACTGTTTTATTTCTTGTGGCTTCCATAGTTTGCATGTTCATGGCAAACAGCATTCAGAGAGACCACGGAAACATCAAGATCAGTGAAGGTAAGATCCAGACTGATGTCGGCAAAATAACCTACAAACTCTACAGACCGGTTTCTGCAACCAAGGATAATAAGGCTCCTGGTGTTCTGTTGCTGCACGGTTATCAGAATGACCATGAGACCTGCCGGGCATATGCCATTGAGCTGGCCAGAAGAGGCGTTGTTGTTCTGGCCATTGATGAATACGGACACGGAAAGACACAGCCGGGATTACTGGAAAGAGGCTATGTAAATCATAAGGTAAGTGTCAACTATGGTGAAGACAGTGAAGCAGATGGAACTTATAAGACAATCGGCGGTACTGATCGCTATAAGATCATGATGAACTTCTCCAACCTGACTTTCTTCAAGGATTACTATTCAAAGGATTCAGACGGTAATTCCATCAAGGATTCAGCTGAAGGCGGTATTGAAGGATACAAGTGGCTGAGTGAACAGGAATATGTGGATGCTACCAGACTGGCAGTATCAGGACATTCCATGGGAACATGGGCTTCCTGGAGTGTATCCGCAGCTTATGCCGGGGCAAAGGACGCAGACGGCAATGACATTTCGCCAAAGGCAACGGTACTGCAGTGCGGCGAGCTGTTCCGCAATTCAGTATATGATCCTTCCATTTACTTCAACAACGTTCTGCTGTTACAGGCCAAGTATGATGAATTCTCATATTTCCGTGACTATCAGAAAACCGTATCTGACAAGCTGCTTTCCACTGATCTGAGAAAGGAATTCCTGGGAATCAGAGAAGACGGCAAGTGGAATACTACCTATGGTGACTTCAGTGAAGGAACCGCCAGAAGAATGGAACTGCTGATCACCAATCACAGATTGACTACGCATGATGCTCATGGCTTAAAAGTTGCTCTGGAGTGGTTTGACAGTGCCTTGAATATAAACAGTACAATTCCATCAGACAATCAGACAGCCATGGGTAAGGAATGGCTGAATCTGGGTGCCCTGTTGACAGCTATCGGTGCAATGTTGTCAGTAATGACCTATATGATTGATACACCTTACTTTGAAACAGTTACGGTACCATTACCGTCTAAGGAAGGAATACTGAAGGGTAAGGCCTGGTTTAACAGTGCACTTATCTCCATACTGGTAGCCGGCATATTGTATCCGTTTGCTTCACAGCTGGGACATGCACTGGTACCGGTTCCTGAAAAGATCTTCAAGATGACGGTAGGTAATGGCTTAATTACCTGGTATCTGTTCATCATGCTGTTTACAGGCATTATTAATCTGGTAATGTATTTCATAAACAGGAAAAAGGGTGTTGCCAAACTTTCGCTGTACGACAGAGGATGGACTACCGAAGCAACTAACAGGCTGGACTTTGTCTATATACTGAAATCTGTATTAATGGTAATTTGTCTGTTTCTGTTCCTGTATGTAATTGTTGCAGTATATGGCATACTGTTCAAACTTGATCTGCGTATTATCTGGCCTATGCTGACAACATTTAACCTGAAGAGATTGTTACAGTTCTTTGTATACATTCCGTTCTTCTCCGCTTATTTCCTGATGAGTGAACAGAAAGCTCTGGTAACTTTAAGAAGCACTGGTACTTATCAGAAGGGAATAGTCGGATTCTTAAGGACCTGGATGAGAACGGCATTTGTCATGTGCGGGGGAATTATTCTTATCGTACTTCTGGAATACATCCCGTTCTTCCTGAACTTGGGACCAGGTGCCGACCTGCTGTTTGGGTCTACTTTCGGCGGTCCGTTTATGTCATTAATGATCCTGCTGCTGCCTCAGATTTTCGTTTACAGCGGCATTGGAGCTTACTGTTACCGTAAAACTGGCAACCTGTATATAAGTGCATTAATATGTGCTTTCATTGCCTGCTGGATCGTGACAGGAGGATCGTCATTCGTATGATTTTGAGGGGTTAAAAAGCCCGTTTGGTATTCCTTTATATTTGATAAAAATATATAATAGATTTAGACAAGAAATTGTTTCATAACATTTTAAGAGGAGGAAATTATGAAAAAATTCTTAACAGCTCTTCTCGCCTTAATGATGGTTATGTCACTGGCAGCATGCTCAGGCGGCGGTGGCGGCGGAGAAGAGAAAGCATCAGAAATCGTGTTCTGGCACACTCTGACTGACCATGACGAGGAAATGGTTCAGGAAATCGTAGATGCATTCAACCAAGAATTCGAAGGCAAGTATCATGTAACTCAGGAAACTCAGCCATTAGATGGATTTGATGGAAAAGTTTACGAAGCTGTCACAAACGGTGTTGGACCTAACGTAGTTTGGTTATATCCAAATACTGCACAGGAATACATTGAAGCTGGTCTGTCATTAGACTATGGCAAGTATTTCTCAGCAGCTGACTACAAAGACCGTGTCAGCCCAGGTGTATATGCTGCTTCAACAGAATATGCAGACAAGGGATTACATGCTGTTGTTGCTACAATCACTGGTTCAATCATGTTCTACAACAAGGAATTACTTGAAAAGTACAACCTTGAAATTCCAAAGACATGGGATGACCTGTATGCAGCTTGCAAGACAGTTGTTGACGGTGAAAAGGCTGAAGGCAAGAGCATCGTTGGTTTCGGACCTGACTCAGTAGACGTATTAGCAATCGTTACTCTTGAACAGTTAGGCTTAAAGTACATCAACGGCTCAAAGAAGGCTGATGACTGGACAAATTCCAAGTTCGTTGACTGGGTAAATTTCTGGAAAAAGGCTGAAAACGAAGGTTACTTCCAGTTAGTTGACTCTGAAGGTTACCATTCAGGCCCATTCGGAAACCAGAACTACTTCTGCTACATGGGATCTTCTGCAGGTATGGGTTACATCACACCTAACGGATTCACAATCGTAACAGGACCTGTTCCACAGGTTGCCGGCGGTAAGGAATATACTGAAATCACTACACGTGCATTAATCAGCTTCACAAAGGATGATGCTACAGATGCAGGTACAGCTGAATTCGTTAAGTTCTTCACTAAGCCTGAAAACAACTTACCATTCTGTCAGAAGTACAGTGCTTCAACTCCATACAAGGATGTTGAGGAATCTCCAGTTTATAAGGAATACTTCGACAAGAGCATTGCTAACCAGGCACTGGCAAGCATGTTAAGCTATGCAGGCACTCGTCCATCTGTATCAGGTGAAAGAGGCGCCAGAGAAGCTTTAGTTGCAGCAATGAAGAAGATCATCATCGACAATGAAGATCCAACTGCAGCATTAACTCAGGCAGTAGCAACTGCAAATGCTTCATTATCTGAATAATTCAGAATCGCTACAAAAAACATTTTATTAACACATAATTTATAAAGGAATAGAGCAATGACCAAAAGAAAGCTTTTCGTATTCATGTTAGATGCCCTGTGTACATCTGATATCGAACAGATGAAAACCATGAACAACTTCTCATGGATGTTCGACAGGGGATCGTATGTAAAACACATCGAGCCTGTTTACCCAAGCTATACTTACCCGTGTCATTGCTCTATTATTACCGGTAATTACGTCAAGGGCTTTGGCATTCCGCATAATGCCAAGGTGGAAGTAGAGAATCCAAATCCATATTGGTATACTCAGCGTGCTGATATTACATGCCCGACGATATTCAATTATGCAAAGGATGCAGGATATCAGACCTGTGCCCTGAGCTGGCCGGTTACCGGCGGAGCTAAGGAAATCGATCTCAATATGCCGATGATCGTTCCAATCAGCTATGTGGGTGACAATCCGGGACAGTTCCTGGTGAATAATGCCTCACAGGAACTGATGGACAGATACTACTGGAAATACGGTCGTTATCTTATGGGTCAGGACCGTTCTCTTGATCTGTATACTATGGCTTTGGCTCCGGATATCATCCGTGACTATCATCAGCCGGATGTCATGTTTGTAAAAATGTGCGACCTTGATACTGCCAGACACGTTAATGGTGTCTACAGTCGGGAAGCACAGGAACAGTTAAGAAAGCACAATTACGAATTCGGTGTGCTGCTGGAAAGCATACGCCGATATGGTGATTTTGAGAATACGGATTTCGTGATCATGGGAGACCATGGTCAGCAGAACATTACCAAGAATCTCAATGTTAATGTTCTGCTTAAAGATGCCGGTTTCATTCGTGTTGATGAAAACGGTAAACTCACAGACTGGGATGCCTACTGTCACTCAGTATCAATGTGTGCCTGGATCCAGCTTAAGAATCCTGAAGATAAGGTTATGAGAGAAAAGGTATACAACTACCTGAAATCACTGAAAGATGATCCGGCTTATAACATTGGATATCTGTTCACCAAGGAAGAAGCTGAAGAAAAATTCGGACTGGTTGGCCCTCTGGACTTCGTCATAGAGGGAAAGGAACCAATGAATTTCTCCAGCACACTGGAAGGAAGAGATCCGTTTGAGAAATATCTCAAACCGGGACAGTACAATTCACTTGCGAGCCATGGCCATCTGCCATTCCTCGATGAAACAACGACATTCATAGCCTGTGGCCCTGATGTTAAACCAGGGGTAGTAATAGAAAGAAGCAGTATGATCAATGAAGCTCCTACCATGGCTGCCATGCTGGGACTGGAAATGAAGAATACTGATGGGGTAATAATAAAGGAAATCATAAACAGAAATGTTTAAGGGAGAATATTTATGAAGATAAGATTAGAGAACATTGTAAAACGCTTCCGGGATAATACGGCTGTTGACCATTTCTCAGCAGTCATTGAATCCGGCGAGCTCGTTACTTTGCTGGGACCTTCAGGCTGCGGCAAAAGTACAATGCTGAACATGCTGTCAGGTATCCTGTATCCGACAGAAGGTAAGATCTACTTTGACGATGACGATGTAACATTCGTATCATCTGAAAAGAGAGGTATCGGTCTGGTATTCCAGAACTATGCTCTGTATCCTCACATGACTGTATTGGAAAACATCTGTTTCCCTCTTGAAATCCAGAAAGTTCCAAAAGCTGAGAGAATTGAAAGAGCAACCAAGATGGCAGAACTGGTACATGTTGACACAATGCTTAACCGTAAGCCTGGTCAGTTATCAGGTGGTCAGCAGCAGCGTGTTGCCATCGCCAGAGCTCTGGTAAAACAGCCTAGACTGCTCCTTCTTGACGAACCTCTGTCAAACCTGGACGCCAGACTGCGTATTGAGATGAGAGAAGAAATCCGTCGTATTCAGCTTGAAACCGGTGTAACAACGATCTTCGTTACACATGACCAGGAAGAAGCCATGAGTATTTCTGACCACATCATCTTAATGAAGCTTGGTGTTCTGCAGCAGTATGACAAGCCTCAGTATCTTTATGACCAGCCGGCTAACTGCTTCGTAGCTGACTTCTTAGGAAACCCTCCAATCAACAAGGTAGAAGCCAAGGTTGAAAACGGCAAGGTTATTTTAACTGACGGTCAGGACAGCGGTGTCAGACTTGATGGCTATGATGGCAAGAAAGTTTGGCTGTCATTCAGATCTGAAAGCGTCCTTTATAAACCTGAAAGCGACTTAAGAGCGAAGGTTATTATGACATCTGTTATGGGTAAGGAAAAGATCACATCATTTGATCTGGCTGGAAAGGAAGTACGTGGTTACTTCGACAGCTCTCTTGATTTCGAAAGAGGTGAAGAAGTAGGTATCGGTTTCAAGAAGACAGGCGTATTTGTCTTTGACTTCGAAAGCGGTGAACGTTACTTATGATGAAAAGACCATTATACGAACGCATTAAACCACTGCTGTACTTACTTCCATTTATAATTTCTGTAACAGTCTTTACCTTATACCCAATTGTTAACGTTATCAGAATGTCTTTCCTGGAAGGATATAAGTACCTGACTGGTACTTATACAGGTGTTGGCTTTGACAACTACCGGAAGGTATTTGCTGACCCATACTTCAGACAGGCATTAGGTAACACCTTCAAATATGTATTGATAGTTGTACCTATTTCAACTGCCATTGCTGTAGTACTGGCCAACCTGCTTAACCAGAAAATTAAATTCCAGGCATTCTTCCAGACAGCATACTTCCTGCCAATGGTAACATCATCACTGGCCGTAGGTCTTGCCTGGAGATTCATGTTCAATGACAAGGTTGGTATTCTGAACTATCTGCTCAGCCTGTTCGGAGTCGCACCGGTAAACTGGTTAGGACAGTCAGCCGGTAACTTCCGGGCGGTAGTAGTATTCGGTATCTGGTCGATCCTGCCGAATACGATCATTCTGCTGTTGTCAGGATTACAGAACATTGACCCTCTGTATTACACAGCTGCCAAGGTTGACGGCGCCAAGACTTTACGTATATTCTTCAGAATTACCGTTCCTCTGCTGGCACCAACCATCATGCTGGTAATCATTATCAACTCAATTAATACATTCAAGATGTATCACGAACTGTTCCCGTTATTCTCCGGACCAGGTGTTGCATATAACCTGTTCACCGTAGTTTACTATATCTACTACGAATTCAGAGTTTTGACACCACCTAAATACGGTCTGGCATCAGCGGCTGCCGTAATGCTGCTGATAACGGTATTCGCATTTACAATGCTGCAGCGTGCCGTACAGGCATGGGCTAGAAGGGAGAGAGGCGAAGATGGCAAGCAAGTCAAGAGACACAGAGACGCAAATAAATAAGGAGCCTATTTCCATCGGCAGAATTATCATGTATATTGTGCTTCTGTTAGGCGCAGTCATCATGATCTTCCCGTTCTACTGGATGATTACAGGTGCATTCAAGACCTGGACTGAGGTCAACCTGATGCCTCCTACATTATTCCCGGAGAACCCATTCAACATTGAAAACTTCGTTTATGCATTTAAGACAGCTCCGTTTGCCAAGTACTTCCTGAACTCAGTACTGGCACTGTTAGGCTGTATCGTAACATGTTCATTTACAACCATTCTGGCAGCTTTCGCATTCTCCAGATTAAGATTCCCTGGAAGAGAATTCATCTTCTCACTATTGCTGTCATTAATGATGGTTCCTTATGAAATGATCATCATCACAAACTACAGAACAATTGTTTCCTGGAAGTTACATAACACGATCTGGGCACTTATTCTCCCGTTCATGTCAAGTATCTTCTATACCTATATCCTTAAGGGATTCTTCGACAGCGTACCTGAATCTCTGTATCAGGCAGCTAAAGTTGACGGCTGCTCTGACTGGAAGTATCTGTGGAGAGTAATGGTACCAATGGCCAAGAGCTCACTGGCAACAATTATTCTGCTTAACTCAATCGCTACCTGGAACTCATTCCTGTGGCCTATGATCGCAACCAACTCAAAAGACGTAAGAACTCTGCCATTTGGATTGTATGCGTTCATGACTGAAGGTGGTCAGCGTAACGAAAGAATGATGGCTGCCGCAACTATCGTTGTATTGCCAATGATCATCGTCTTCCTGTTTGCCAGAAAGTACATTATCAGCGGTATGTCACGTGGCGGTATCAAAGGATAAAAATTATTTATTAACAAAAAAGATTACCGGGAAATGATATGTACCCAGAATCCTGGACATATTGAATAATCAGACTAAATCACAGAATTACAGATGGATGTACTCCTGAATAACGCAGGAGGCATCCATTTTGTTTTCTTCTGTATACGTCTGTTGTTGTAATAATCAATGTAT
>JAFRAB010000017.1 GCA_017405675.1 Erysipelotrichaceae bacterium | reverse complement strand
TTCATATTCACCTTCAATCATTTACAATTCTTTTTTAAATCTTTCCATTTGTTCTTTATTTCATATGATCCTTTATTAATAGGCAATCCTGATACAATAATCTTTTTCCCATATGCTACAGTTAACCATAAAACAGTATAAAAGTTACATAAGAGCCGAATATATCGGAATGGATAAAAAGAAGATTCAAGAATTAGTGGAATTGGGCGATGATTATTTTCTTAAACAGCAATTTAATACATGGGCAATGTGAACTTGCGTGTGGGTGAAAGCCCACCACAGGATGAACTACCATGTGGGTCACAGCCTGAACTAGCGTGTGTGTGGCCCATAAAAATGAGGGAAATATGGCAGTAATTTCATGTGAGATTACTGCCTTTATTCATGGGAAAAGGTGTGATGGCGCTTATTATTTTCCTTAGCTTTTGATGTATAAAATTATCGATAAACGATAAATAATAGTTGAAATATATTAATTTGGTTTTATAATGAAGGTAGAAGGAGTGATAATCATGGAAAAGGAAAAGCTAATTGATCAGATTAAGAAGTCTTCCCGCATTGTCAGGATAATGTATCTTGTTTCGTTTGTAATGCTGGCAGTTGTGGCTGCAATGCTGATGGGCATGATATTTGAACTGTCAGGCATCATCAGTAACAGTAACATTCCTTTTGCTTCTCTGGTAAATGATTTCTGGAAACAGATCGAACTTGACTATGAACACCTGCCGTTTCTGGATAAGCTGATTTACCTTAACATGCCGACAGCAGTCTTCAGGATCATCATGATTCTGGAAGTTGTTCTGGAAATTGCCGTATACATCATCAGCATCAGAAAACTGTACGGTATTTTCAAAAGCATTTCCAATGGAGGCAGACCATTTGATTCCGCAATTCTGAAAGACATCAAGCTGATTGCCTGGATGCACATTGTCATTACCGTACTGCAGAATCCGGTAAGAGGAATCGTTGATGGCTTTGTACTGTGGTGCTTAATGAAGATATATGAGTATGGATGTCTTTTACAGGAAGAGTCTGATGAGGTGGTATAAATGATCATTTCAAGACTGGACAGAGTAATGGCTGACCGCAAGATCTCACTTAATGAACTGGCAGAAAAGGTGGGAATAACCAATGTCAATCTGTCAAAACTGAAGACAGGGAAGGTTGTCGCAGTAAGATTTTCCACACTTAATGAAATATGCCGGGTTCTTAACTGTCAGCCTGGAGACATACTTGAATATGTGGAGGAGGAAAAATAAAATGAAAAAGTTTATTACAGTATTATTTCTTCTGTCACTTCTGACTGGATGCAGGCAGCCTGAAAAACTGGTATATGATGATCCAGGCAATCATGAAAGCATTGATAACTTCTTTTTCTGGCCATATGGAAGCCTTGTCGTAGGAGAACATTTCCAGGTAAAGCTGCTTCCTGTTTACAAATACAAAGATGAAGACATGAGCTACTATTGTTACAAGCTGCTGGTAGCACCTGTCTATGATGAAAAACTTTCCATTTCAGTTGTTTCTGTAAAGGCAATCGATAAGCTTGATGAATATCAGAGATACCTTGCTTATAATTATGGCCTGCGGGAAGGACTTAACAGGGAACTGATCCATGATATTCCTTTAATGGAAGGTAAAGAAAACATGTGGGCAATCAGAAGCGACTTCATTTTCTACAGCAGTAACAAGGCTCAGGAAGAAAAGAAGATAACTGATGAAGAACTTGACGGTCTTTTAAGAAATATCGAAGTAACCATCAAATACAACATGTTTAATAAGGAAACTATCTCAGTTACCTCCGGACAGCTCATCACCGTAAAGCCGGGTGATGCCATCCTGAAGGAAAGAAAGGATCTGGAGGCACTGGTAAACTGCGGTGAAATGTATACTGCTCATACCACGGCATTTTCCGGAAAAGGCTATCCTGCAGATGCTCCATTAAATGAATACCGCCGTCCAAAGTTATTTGCCTGGGCTTACAGTCAGGTAACTGAGAAAACCGGAAAAAGGGAAAACCTGATAATCAGTGAAGGTGCTCACTTCTACCGTTACTTCATTGATAAGGATAACAGTACCATCGGTAATGCTACCGGTAATGAACTGTATCTCATATATGAATCAGACAGGATAATTGGCCTGCTTGTGGATGAAAAAAGTGACCAGAAGCTGGTCACTGATGAAAGCATCATTGCCCGGATCAATCAGCTGAGGGATCAGAAAGATTACTTTGAACTGGTAGAAACGGATGATGAAATGCTTGGAATATGGAGCTTTGATGATCTGACCGTTATCAGAGAAGGAAACAGTCAGCATGATCATGATGAATTTTTGCCATATTTCCCAGATGATGCTACTCAGGCAGACCCTCAGGAAGCCGTTAACAAGTGGGCCTGGATAAAGGCCAGATATCTGCTGAATCCTGAAGGAGAGTAGAACTATGAAAAAACTGGTTCTGGAAGCCATATCCAGAGACCCATATACCGTAATGTTTGTCGATGAACAGTTAAGGAACAAGGACCCGGACATCAAACAGGCAATAATCGCTTCTGAAAAGTATCTGATTAAGTACGTGTATGAATACGGAGAGCTGACAGAGCGATACAAAAATGAAATCCCGTTGCTGGGATTGCAGTCTCTGATGCTGAGAAACCAGCTAATCAGCGATAATTCGCTGTCATCCGGAACAAGAGATCGTGATAAAAGTCTATATTTAGACAACGAAGAACGTTATTAGAAGCATCTTGCGGTGATCATACCGGTCAAGATGCTTTTTTGTGTAAAAACCACATTTTCAGACAGATCACGAAAAAAACGACTTCACCAGAACGCCTGTATGAAGTGTTTTAAAAGTTTTTAATCAAGATATCGTACAACTGAAATCGCCGCAGGAAACGCTTAAAAATAGCGTTTTATTTAAAATCACGAAACATCTATGAACACTTTAACTCATTAGTTATTTGAGAATACTTTACTGTATTTTATATATCTGTCGTCTCTTCTAATAACGCCACCCAATGGTGTTATTTATATCTCCATCGGTCCATTCTAAAGTAATCGCCGTAACTT
>JAFRAB010000016.1 GCA_017405675.1 Erysipelotrichaceae bacterium | reverse complement strand
ACCGTAGGAAAAGATACGAAGGCAATCAAGGAGTACATAGAAAATCAACTGAAAGCAGACAAAGAAGCAGATCAGTTAGCTTTGTTTGATCCAAGAGACCCTTTTAAGGGAAACTAGTAATACTTGGATGCTGGCAGGCGTTCCAAAGGCGCACGTGTGCGCAGCCAGTAGACAAGGGCTATGCCCGAAACCGAAAAACCACCCGCTAGGCGGGTGGATATTTATTGTTGCCTTTGGCAAGAAAAACTTGCTTGTACAGTGAAGATAATAATTATACTATTGGAATTAAGGAGGATGCAGTCATGAGCGGAAAATACGGAAAACTGCTGAAAAACCGTAATTACATGGCAATGTTATCGGCGAATCTGATAAACCGTTTTGGTGACTGCATTGACGTGATGGCTGTTACCTGGCTGATGTATCAGATCAGCGGCAGCGCCTCTGCTTCCGCCCTGAATTATGGTCTGAATGCTGTACCGACTATTCTGCTTCAGCCTGTCTGCGGGGCTTTTGTTGAAAAAAGAGACCTCAAGAAGGTAATGCTGATATCTGATTTATGCAGGTTCCTTATCATCGGCAGTGTAGCTGTCCTGGTAATTACAGGGAAAATACAGCCATGGATGATTATTTTATCAACGTTCCTGATATCAACAGTTGAGGCCTTCAGAGTTCCGGCTCAGACTCCAATGGTAACCATGATACTTGATGAAGAGGATTATACCATTGGTGAATCAGTATCCCGGTCTCTGACACAGGCCGTTCAGCTGGTTTCCATCGGCATAGCCGGATCCATGGTATCTCTGTTAGGGGCCAGCAGCTGCATACTGATCGACTGCGGCTGTTTCATTATAAGTATGCTGCTGATCGGCAGCATGAAACTGGAAAAGAGAAGAGTTTCTCAAAGCACTAAGAACAATATCCTCAGTGATACTCTGGAAGGCTTCAGATATATGAAGAAAAACAGAATAGCTCTGTTTATCTGCATTACAGCGGTTCTGCTGAACGGCTTAATGACACCGTTGAGTGCCATGGAAGCAGCTCTCTGCAGTGAGATCTTCCACAGAGGCCCTGAGATCATATCGATCATAAATGTGTTCTTTACTTTTGGCGGTATCGCCGGAAGTGTTATCTATCCGAAGATTGAGGAAAAAGCGAAACCGATAGCTTTATTGTCAGCCTGCTTCATGGGCGTAGCGGTGTTCTATGGTGCCATAATGCTTTGTGCTCATGTTTATGAAAATACAGCTCTGATATATGCGATCATAACAGTCACGCCTCTTCTGGTTGGCCTTTCAGCCGCCTTTATCAATGTATTTACGGCTGTTCTGGAAATGAAGACTGTTGAAAGAGAATATCTGTCAAGAGTATCCGCAATACAGTCAGCATTATGCAGTCTGGGCGTACCGGTCGCATCATTTATGATATCTATCGGCGCCAGATGGCTTTCTGTATATCAGCTGGTTGCCATTACCGGTGCCCTTGCTGTGGTATCGGGAATCCGGTTCATGACAAATCGAAAAATCAGAAATCTGATGTAAATGTTCTTTTATAAAAATGATTTATAAAAACAGTAATCTATATCCTCCTGCTTAATTGAGAGATTGTGCTTATTATGATATAATTTTTTAGTTATAAGGGAGGTTTTTTGTATGGGTCGTCCTGTATTTCCTAAAAGAGCAGTCATAACCGGCGGCATGCCTTACGGTAATAAGTCATTACACTTTGGCCATGTAGGCGGTATGTATGTTCACGCTGACACATTTGCCAGATTCCTAAGAGACAGAATCGGTAAGGAGAACGTTATCTTCGTTTCCGGTACCGACTGCTACGGTTCTCCAATTGCGGAAGGTTACCGTAAGAAAGTTGAAAATGAAGGTTTCACCGGAACCATCGAAGATTATGTTAATGAAAATCACATTCACCAGGAAGAAGCTCTGAAAGCTTACGAGATCTCTCTGGATCTTTTCGGTGCTTCAGGACTTGGCGACACCAAAGAAGAACATGCAAAGGAAACAGACGAATTCATAAGAACCTTATATAAAAACGGATGGCTGGAAAAACTGGTAACCAAGCAGTTCTATGATACCAAAGCCGGTTGTTTCCTGAATGGCCGTCAGGTAATAGGCAAATGTCCTATTCAGGGCTGTCAGTCAGAAAAAGGCTACGCTGATGAATGTGATCTGGGCCACCAGTACATGCCGGAGGACTTAATTGACCCGAAGAGTACTCTGACTGGTGAAACTCCGGAAATGAGAGACGTTGTTAACTGGTATTTCAAGCTTACCGAATGCAACGATCTGCTGGAAGAATATGTAGATGACATTTCCAAAAAGCCAAATGTCAGAAGAATAGTATGGGAAACCATGAAGGAATCCTTAGGACAGCCAATCATTTACGTACGTAAAGAGGGACTGGAAAGGTACCTTGAAATCAAGGATACCCTGCCTGAACATACACACAGTGATCTGGAAAACGTCAAGAGTTCCTTCACTGTTGAATTCAAAAAGCTTACGGACAGAGAAAAAGCCTGTGAGATACTGACTGCCAACGGCATCAGATACCGTACAGGTAAGACCCTGGTTCCGTTAAGATTAACCGGAAACATCGAATGGGGTGTACCGGCACCTTCACTGGAAGGTGAAACAGGCTTAACCGTCTGGGTATGGCCTGAATCATTATGGGCACCAATTTCCTTCACCAAGGCCTATCTGAAAAGACAGGGCAAGGATGATGAAGAATACAGGAAGTGGTGGTGTGATCCAGAAGCCGATGTTTATCAGTTCATCGGACAGGATAACATTTACTTCTACGGTGTAGCACAGATGCCGATGTTCATGGCTCAGCAGGGAGCGGGAAAACTGTCAATTCACCCTGAAAAAGGACAGTTGTGTCTGCCTACTCTGGTAGCTAACCATCACATTCTGTTCCTTGATAAGAAGGCCAGCAGTTCAGGCGCCGTCAAGCCTCCAATGGCTGATGAATTACTGAACTACTATACAGCTGAACAGTTAAGACCTCATTTCCTGGGATTAGCCTTAGGCAATAAGTCAGTAAGCTTCATGCCTAAACCTTTAAATCCTAATGCCAACCCTAAGGAAGCCGATCCGGTACTGGCACAGGGCAACCTGTTTACTAACGTACTGAACAGACTGATCAGATCATGCTTCTATGCAGCTCAGAAATACTTTGACAGCTATATTCCTTACGGTGAAGTAAGCGAAGAAGTCAGAAAGACAGCTGAGGAAACTATTCTGAAGTATGAAGAAACAATGTACAGATTTGAATTTCACAACGTTATCAATATTCTGGACACCTATATCAGACAGGCCAACAAGTACTGGGCCCGCAATATAGCCATCGCTGACAAGAATGAAGATAACGAATTAAGAAAGCAGGTACTGATCGACTGCTTCCACATGGTCAGAGTAGCCAGCCTGCTGTCTCATCCAATCGTACCGATGGGAACCGAAAAGACTGTTGAATATCTGAACCTCGGGGAAGAATTCTTCAGCTGGGATCACGCCTTTGACACCATCTACAGTTTAATGGCAGATCCTGAACACCATAAGATAAAGGAAATCGAAGCCAAGGAAGACTTCTTTGAGAAGCATCCAAGTCAGTTTGAAGAGGGCAGATAATATGGATCATGCAAAATTAGCGGAGTTATTATTCCCGCACATAGATAAAACACCTGAATACTACGAACAGCTGTTCCCGAAGAGAGACCTGCCTGAAAAGGCCGAAGTCTTAAGAATGGCCCCATCTCCGACAGGCTTCATTCACCTGGGTAACCTTTATGGCGCCCTGGCTGATGAAAGAGTTGCCCATCAGAGCAACGGTGTCTTCTTCTTAAGAATTGAAGACACAGACCTGAAGAGAAAAGTAGAAGGTGCTGTTGAAACAATTATTTCAACATTCAAATACTTCAACATTAATTATGATGAAGGTGCAGAAATAGGCGGTAAATACGGACCTTACTATCAGAGACAGAGAGCTGAAATATACCAGTGCTTTGCCAAGAAGCTGGTTCAGGAAGGTAAAGCCTATCCATGTTTCTGCAGTGAAGAAGAACTCACTGCCATCAGAGAACAGCAGACCCGGTTAAATGAGGGTACAGGCTACTATGGCAAGTGGGCCGTCTGGAGAGATGCACCTATTGAAAAGGTACAGGAAAAGCTTAATGAAGGTGTTCCGTTTGTCATCAGAATGAAGTCAATGGGCAATCCTGAAGTAAAGCACACCTTCCATGACGAAATCAAAGGCGATATTGTCGTAGTTGAAAATAACATGGATGCCGTTCTGCTGAAGACTGACGGCATTCCTACATACCATTTCGCTCACGCCATTGACGATCACTTCATGAGAACAACCATCGTCTTAAGAGGTGAGGAATGGCTGGGAACCCTGAACATTCACCTGGAACTGTTTGACATGCTGGGCTTTGAACTGCCTAAGTTCGCTCATACTACGGTTCTGATGAAAATAGACGAGACAGGAACCAAGAGAAAACTGTCAAAACGTAAAGACCCTGAACTGTCACTGGATTATTACCGTTCACTGGGATATCATCCATATGCCGTTAAGATCTATCTGATGACGATTCTTAACTGGAACTTTGAACAATGGTATCTGAAGAATCCAGGCAAGCCTATCGAAGAATTCAAGTTCTCACTGGATAAGATGGGACAGTCAGGTGCCTTATTTGACCTTGATAAGCTCAATAACATCTGTAAGACCTATTTAGCTTCCTTCACACTGGATCAGATGAAGGACTATCTGAAGGAATTTGTTCAGACATATCACAGTGATCTGTACGAGGTTTACTTTGGAAATGAAGAAACAATGGACAAGATCCTGACCTTAGGTATGGGGCTGAATCTCAAGAAGAGAAGAAAAGACTACATTAATGCCTCCCAGATCCTTGAAAGCATCAGCTTCTACTTTGATGAAACATTTAAGAGAGAAGATGAATTCAAATACGATAAGGAACAGGTCGATGAGATCCTGAACATGTTCGTTGAAAGCTATGATTTCAATGATGATAACAGTGTCTGGTTTGAAAAGGTTAAGACCATCGGTGAGAAATGCGGATTCACTTCTGACATGAAGGCTTATAAGGAAAACCCTGAGAATTTCAAGGGCAGTGTTGCTGATGTAGCTGAAACCATCAGAGTAGCAGTTGTCGGCAGACGCAATTCTCCTGATCTCTGGAGCATCATGCAGATCATGGGTGCTGAAAGATCACTGAACAGAATAAAGGAAGTACTGTAATGAGATATCCTGAATTGTTGAAAAAGGGAGCAACCATAGGTTTAGTTGCTCCGTCATTCGGTGTCAGCGGCAGTCCATATGAAGAAAGATATGAATATACTCTGAAGCTGTTTCAGGACATGGGTTATAATGTCGTAACAGCCAAGCACTTGCGCGGTATCAGACACGCCAAGAGCACTTCAGGGAAAATCAGAGCCAGAGAATTCATGCAGATGTATCTGGATGACAGTGTAGACTTCATTTTCTCAGTAGCCGGCGGTGAGCTGATGCTGGAAATCCTGCCTTACCTGAACTTCAAAAAGCTTAAAAAAGCTAAACCAAAGTATTTCATGGGCTTATCAGACAATACCTGCCTGACCTTTACCCTTAATACCTTATGTGATGTAGCATCCATCTATGGGCCTTGCTTCGGAGGGTTTGGCATGGAACCTTGGGATCCGTCATTACAGGATGCCATGGACATCGTTACCGGTAAGAAGAATACTCTGGAAAGCTATCCTAAGTACGATGTATATGATGAAGAAGCAAAACTCAACGCTCAGCCTCTGGATGGCTATAATCTGCAGGCTGATGTCGTATATAAGACTCTTGATGGAAAAGACGCCAGCTTCAACGGCCGACTGGTAGGCGGATGTCTTGATCTGCTGACCAATATCTGCGGTACGCAGTTTGACAACGTTAAGGAATTCGTTGAGAAATATAAAGATGACGGAATCATCTGGTATCTGGAATCCTGTGATCTGACTGTTCTTGATCAGTACAGAGGTTTATGGCAGCTGAAGAATGCCGGCTGGTTTGAACACTGCAAGGGCATCATGTATGGCCGTCCGCAGAGACCTGAACCGATCTTCGATGTAACAGTAAAAGAACTGCTGAAAAATAATTTCAAGGAACTGGGTATCCCTGTAATATATGACATGGACTTCGGTCATGTTGCTCCGATATGGACGATCCTTTCCGGATCAATGGCTACCGTTGAATGTTCTGATGGCAAAGGCCGTATCACTTTTGAACAGAAATGATAAAGGCAGTACTGTTTGACCTTGACGGTGTCCTGATTGAAACGGAATACCGCAATATCAGAATAAAGGCTGACATCTGCCGAAAACATGGCCTTAAATGGGATGACAGTAATTTCTATACTGCTGCCGCCCGTCCTTTTGCCAGGATGCTGCCAATCATGTATCCTGAACTGAGTGAACAGCAAGTAAAGGAAATTCTTGACGAATACCGCCCTCTTGGTTATGTGGGTCTTGATTATCACCGGTTACGGACAGCCGGAGCCAGTGAATTATTACAGACTCTGCATAATCAGGGATATAAGATCGCCATTGTCTCATTAAGCAGAACCGAAAAGATCAATGAGGTTCTGGAAGTCAATGACTGGAATAAGTTGATTGATTGCTTTGTATCTTATGATGACGTTGAAAAAGCAAAGCCTGATCCGGACGGCTACTTCAAGGCAATGAAAAAACTGGGAGTAAATCCTGATGAATGTGTCATTGTAGAGGATTCCCAGGTTGGAATAGAAGCAGCCAATGCTGCAGGATGTCCATGCATATGCCGTAAGGAAAACCGTTATCCAATAGAGCAGAACGGGGCAGGCTATTACATTGACGACATGCAGGAAGCTGTCAGGATCATAAATGAGTTATAAAAAGTACAGTTTGGAAACTGTACTTTTTTATGCTACATAAGCGGGGCAAATACTCTTAACAAAGCAATCAGGAATGTTGTCAGAGGGCGTATGCGACGGTCCTTCAGGTTGAATTCAGTACTGACGGCTTCGGCGTCCAGGAAATCTTTCTTGATATCCATGATAGTTGAAACATCATAGAGGTAGGTCCCGTTTTCAAAATGCAGATACAGGCTGCGGTAGTCGAGGTTAACTGTTCCAACAGTAGCTATCTTATCATCGCTGACAAAGACCTTGGCATGAACAAAGCCTGGAGTGTATTCAATTATTCTGACGCCACCTTCAATAAGCTGACGGTAATAGGAACGTGTAATGCCATAAACGATCTTTTTATCAGGAACACCAGGCGTCATCAGCCTGACATCAACACCTCTTTTAGCTGCCAGGATCAACGCATTAATGAAATCAGTATCAATAATCAGATAAGGAGTGAAGATGTAACAGTAATTCTTAGCCTGATTGAGAATGTTAAGATAAATGTTCTGAGCGGTTCTTTCGTCACCCAGAGGAGTTTCGCCATATGGAGCGATATAGCCGTCAAAGTTTTCTGCGGGTTCTGTATTAATCTTGTATACCGTATAATCGCTGTCAGTTTTTCTTAAGGCGTTCCAGTGGGTCAGGAACATTACGGTGTATGACCAGACAGCTTCACCGGTGATCCTGATGATGTTGTCTTTCCAGTGTCCATGGACAACTTTGACATTAATGTATTCGTCAGCCAGGTTTACACCTCCTGAGAAAGCGACTTTTCCATCAATCACCGTGATCTTACGATGATCGCGGTGATTGGCAATGGTACCGATAAACGGATTGATCTTATTGAAAGGTATGCATTTGATGCCGTATTTTTCAAGGTCCTGATCATATGAAAAAGGAAGAGTGAAGAAAGAGCCGAGGTCGTCATAGAGTACCCTGACATCCAGACCTTCAGCTGCTTTTTCCTTAAGGATCTCAAGAATGCTGTTCCACATCTGTCCTTCTTCGATGATGAAATATTCCATGAAAATGAATTTTTCGGCTTTTTTCAGTTCTTCCAGCATTACAGGGTAGCCTTCATCACCTAAACCGTAATAGGAGAATCCGGTGTTACGGTAAAGAGGGAAATGAGCACTGTCAGAAATATAACGGAACTGTCCGCTGTACTCAGGTGCCTTTTCTTCTGCTTCCTTCAGTACTTCCGGGTCCTGTTTATAGTATTTCACGGCATCCAGTGTATAAATCAGGATGTTATGGAAAGTCCTGCTGGAAAGCAGATTGGCTCCCAGTAACAGGTATATGGCGGTACCGAAAACCGGCGAGATCATAATGGACAGGATCCATAACATGTCACTGGAAAGATGCTTGCTGTTGTTGACGATGCCAAGAATTATCAGTATGCTGCAAATTCTTAACCGTCCTTCGATCCAGGCGACTTTACTGCCGAACCATTTGAATAACTGAGAAATCAGCATGATTTCCAGAATGATCATGATGATCATGAAGAGTGTTCTGCTGAATAGCTTCTTGAGTATTTTCATGTGGATTCCTCCTGTTATTCTTCAATGATGGTAATGCATACACCATCCGGACCATAGAAATTAAAAGTTCTTAACCCGGTATACGGGTCAGCTTTATATCCACCGGTCGGTATGCCGTGCTTTTTCAGTCGGTCCTTTAGCCTTTCGGAGTTGTTGCAGGCTATGGTTACGGTCTGTAACGGAATCAGCGAAAGACTTTTTATGCATCTTATTTCGATCTGTGTCTTGCCGAATTCCAGCAGATAACTGATATCTCCTGTTTTTTCGTTTTGAACAGTTTTCTTCAGACGGAAACCCAGCTTGGTTACATAAAAATCAAATATGTTATTACTGTCAGTTCCTAATAAGGTAGTTCTGACAACATGAATTTTACGCATGAAAGGATATAAGGCCCTGGTTTTGGCGTTCATTTTCCATTTGCGGTATTCGCTGAAGTCCTTTCTCCAGTCTGGATGAGCCAGTACATAAGCTACTCCAATATAGAATAACCGTCCAATAATGCCTCCCAGAGTATTTGTGACCAGATCGTCACAGTCATAGAATCCGTGTTTGGTGATCAGCTGAACATTCTCTATGAATAAGGAAGCCAGAAAGCAGACAGGTATTACACGTTTGTATACGTTTCTTCTGAACCAGTCGAAGACATATGGCAGCAGATAACCCATCGGTATGAACAGACAGATATTCATGTAAACCTGAGAAATGCTTTCAGGATGCGTAATGCTGACATGTGACAAAGCCCGTGAAAAGCCGTCAGTAAAGATGGCCTTCAGGAAACCGAAGAAACCGGAGTCGATCATTATGGAATTTCCCAGATCCTGGAACAGTGAAATAGGCAGCAGATAGTCATCAGCGGCATCACGAGAAAAGAAAGTCACATAACTGACAGCTCCCAGATAGATGCAGAACATGACGATAAGTAGGATCTTACGGATATGCAGAAGTCTATCGGCGTTTGGATTGGTACTGACACCGTCTGACAAGCTTAAACCGAGCTTACGGCAGACAAAGCGGTCAAACCACGGAAGCACAAAAATCATGACAATAGTCAGAACAGTTACCAGAATGTTCATTTTCAGGCTTGTAAACATATGTGTGCTCCTATTTAAACATATGAAAATTATATAATAAATAGTGATAAAATAGAATTAAGCAAAATACTAATAATCAATAATCTACTATGGAGGAATTCATATGAGCAGAAACCATGAAGTTACAGTAAGAGATTTTCTTTTAAATGCTGAGGGCGAATTAAGAGAGCCGGGATGGTCCCGTTCTCTGGTTCAGAAGTACGACCGTAAAATGATTAAGGCACCGAAATGGCGCATCAAGGAATGGGATTACTATCTGGTACTGGGCAATGACTTTGCCGGAGCCTTTACCATTTCCGATGATGGCTATATTGGTTTACAGTCCGTATCTCTGCTTTATTTTAAAGACAAAGCCTGGGAACATACCGAAACCGTATTGAATCCTTTCCCAATGGGTAAGCTGAAGCTGCCTTCAGATTCTTCTGAAGGAGTAACAGAATATAAGGATAAGAGACTGCAGATGAGATTCGCTGTAGAAAAAAAGACCAGACACATAACCTGTCATTTTGATAACTTCTGGAACAACAAGCCTTTTGAATGCGATATCGTCTTAAGACAGCCAACCATGGATTCCATGGTCATAGCCACGCCTTGGGACAAGAAACATGCGTTCTACTATAACCAGAAGATCAACTGCATGAGAGCTTCAGGATATATGAAGTATGATGATGTCATATATACCTTTAATCCGGACACTGATTTTGGCACTTTGGACTGGGGTCGTGGTGTATGGACTTATGACAATACCTGGTACTGGGGTTCCGGTAACTGTGATGTCAACGGTCATGCCTTTGGTTTCAATATCGGTTATGGTTTCGGCAATACCAAAGCCGCAACAGAAAACGTCCTGTTCTATGACGGCAAGGTTCATAAGCTTGATGACATTGAGTTCCATCTTCCGGAAAACGGCTATACGGATCCATGGAAGTTCACTTCCTCAGACGGACGCTTTGAAATGGACTTCGTTCCGGTCCTGGACCGAGCAGCCAATCTTGATTTCAAGGTCATTGTATCCGACCAGCATCAGGTCTTCGGTAAGATGAGCGGCAAGGCCATACTGGATGACGGAACAGTGATTGAAATAAAAGACGTCATGTGCTTTGCGGAAAAGGTACATAACAAATACTAAAGAAAAAGCGACATTGTCGCTTTTTTATAACCACCTGTCTAACAGGTCACTGATATAGCTGTTCATGTCCTGTCTGAATTTACGACTGTTATCTACTCTGTTAACGATATCTGCCCATAAGGAGAAGAAGTTATCTAATACCGTACTGTCATCGTCAAACAGCGTAGGTTTGCGGTAATTGATGTTTTCAATAACGTAACGATATCTTTCGACAGCTCTGTCTACACTTTCTTCCCAGGAGCAGTAAAGCTGATTCATGGCATTCTCGCCTATCTGGTGCATGTATGAAGTGTTATTACCGATCTTTAACAGCAGATCAGTCATTGATTCGCTGTTTTCCTTTATTAACAGAGCATTTACACCGCCTGTAACATCTTCGGCAGCACAGCTTCCTTCGATCAGGACACTTCCCAGACCGCTGGCTGCGGCTTCTCTGACAACGATTCCGTTGGTATCAAAGGTAGAAGGGAACAGAAACAGATCGCATCTGGAATAAATAGCTTTCAGTTTTTCTCTGTCTCTGATTGGACCGGTGAACAGACAGTTCTGATAAACGCCTTTCTGTCTGGCGTAATCCTGTATGTCTTCGTTGTCTGCCCCATCACCCACAAATATCATAAGGTACCTTTGATCGTGAGATTCCAGGTTTTTCAAGGCATCAAGTATGATTTTAATGCCCTTGTACCACATCATACGGCCGACAAACAGATAAATAGGACGGTCATCAGGAAGATTGAATTCCCTGTTAATGGAATCAATTGTTCCTCTTGGAGCTTTGCCGCGGGTGAAATCAACACCGTTAGGCATAACGATATAATCGCCCTTATAGCCAAGAGATTTAAGGTTTTCACCGGCACCCTGTGATACGACCCAGACATCATCACACGCTTCAATGTTTTTGATAAGGGTATTGATGGCAGTGTCCTGGATCAGGCGGGAGTTAATGGCCTTTCTGATATCAATATCGAACTTTGTATGATAAGTAAGCACGATTGGCTTCTTGTTGGTATTGCGTACTATTCTGGCGAGGAAAGTGGAAGCTATCGGACAGTGAGAATGAATAAGATCTATTTTTTTATTACTTATCATGGTCAGATAGTTTACATCCAGAGGCATTCCGGCTCTGTATCCTACCAGTTTAGTGGTATTAATGCTTGGATATCTTAAAACTTCAAACGGATAGTCATCGACTACACCCGGATAATCCGGTGTGGACACAATGGCATGTCCGTATTTTTCTTCAATAATGTTTGCGTAATTAACGACCGTATTTGCTACCCCATCGATCAGCGGCGGGAAAGAATCGTTCATCAGACAAATGTTGAGTTCTTCCTGCATGGTAAACCTCCTTTACGCTTATTACATTATAGGCAAGTTAACAGGCATAGTAAACAGCAGAAAACTAAGATTTCATTAAAAAGAATAAAGAAAAAACGCAGCTTATTCAGCAGCGTCTTCTGTTTCTTTTTCAACAGTGTTCTTGTTCTTGATGTACTTCTTAAGTTCATCAATACTCATGTCAACAGCGTTCTCTCTGTTAGCGATATGAGCCGTATTGTTCAGCAGGTTCATGCTGGTAATACGGTATCTCTGACCTTCGTATTCCACAGCGGCATTCAGCTTAGGCAGGCCTTTGCGCATGCACTTGTAGTTTTCGTCTTCGTATTTCAGACAGCACATCAGTTTCCCGCACTGGCCTGACAGCTTCTGGGTGTTAAGAGCCAGCAGCTGGTTCTTGGCCATGTTAATGGAAACAATGTCAAAGTCATCCAGGAAACGTGAGCAGCAGGTTTCCATGCCGCAGGTTCCCAGACCGCCGACGATCTTGGCTTTGTCTCTGGCACCGATCTGTCTTAATTCAATACGGCATTTGAAGATTGCAGCCAGTTTCTTCAGCAGTTCACGGAAGTCAACTCTGTCATCAGCGACATAAGAGAATATGATCTTTGATCTGTCGAGAGTGTACTCAGTAGAAATAAGGTACATTTCCAATCCCAGTTCATCAATACACTTCTGGCACTGTTTGGTAGCCTCAACAGTATCCTGTTTATTTCTTTCGTGATTATCAAGGTCGTGCTGGGTTGCCTTTCTGATAACAGGCTTTAGAGCCAGATTGGATGTATATGTACTGGCGTCTCTCAGATCACTGATGATTTCGCCTAATTCCATGCCTCTGACGGTTTCGACAACGACTTTGTCTCCATACTGATAAGTGTCATCATTTGTGCCGAAGTTGTATGCTTTTTTTGAACTGGAGAACTTTATTGAAACAATGTACTTGAACTTTTCGTTCTGTGTTTCTGTAAGTTCGCTCATTTGGCACCTCCCATCATCTTATATAACATCTGGTCAACCAGCAGATTAAGATTAGCTGATCTTCTTAAGGCGTCTCTGGTTTCAGCGATCGTCTGCAGAAAACCGGTAATATCATATCCGCTTTCGTTAACCATTTCTAACAGCTTCTGCCAGATTTCGTCATCGATATCCGGCCTGGCGAAGCAGTCATTGACAAATATATTGGCAATATCCAGGAAATAGCCGAAGGTTTCACGGTCTTTTTTTCGGTCAGCACTGTTGCCGGATTCCCTGAAGCCGTATTCCTGTAAGTAAATCATACCATTTTTCTGGTCAGATAGAAATTGAAACATGAATTCCGTGAAATGGAACAGGGCACTGTGGTATGACTCATCCCCATCCAGGGTTTCTATCTCAGAAGTATTGTTTATTAACTGTGACACAATATGAGCATTCAGCTCATCAAGACCGGCGTCCAGAGCTTTATTGTAGTATACTTCACGGCTTAACGGTCTGAAGTTGATTATCTGACAGCGTGAAGCGATCGTCGGCAGTACATTGTCAAGTGAGGTGGTAATGAAGATGCCGGTCAGACTTGATGAAGGTTCCTCAATGAACTTCAGCAGACTGTTGGCGGCCTTCAGCGTCATGTTCTCACAGTTGTTGACAATGAATATCTTGCGTCCGGCTTTTTCCAGAGCCGTCTGGGCAAACTGGTACTGAAGATTCAATACCTGCTCAGCCTTAATGGAATCCTTACTGCCGTCAAGCAGAATATAATCTGTATAATTGTTTTCTTCTACTCTGATGCACTGCAGGCAGTTCTGACAGGCCCAGCCGTTCTCTGTATTTTCACAGATCAGACTCTGAGCAAGTAAGACAGCCGTTTCAAATTTGGATGTACCGGTCGGACCCACGAATAAATAACAATGCGAAAGGGAATCCCTTGTCAGGGCATTGTGCAGGGTCTGATATACAACGGGCTGTAACTGCTGCAGTTCGGTTCTATTCATTACTGTTTAACCTGTTAATAACGGTGTTATATGATTCTTCCTCTACGACCTTAAGCGGCTGATTGGCGTCAATGGTCACGATTCTTTCCGGATATTTTTCCGCGATCATCTGATAGGCGTGACGGACGGACTTATGGAAATTAAGACCCTCGGCATCAAGTCTGTTAAGCTCGCCGCGGCTTCTGACACGTGAAAGCCCTACTTCCGGTTCAACGTCATAGTATACGGTCAGGTCAGGCAGACAGTCATCGATGGCGAATTTGTTGATGTCCCATACCTTATCAATGCCGATACCACGGGCAAATCCCTGGTATACCAGCGAACTGTCAATGAAGCGGTCGCATAAAACAGTCTTACCGGCAGCTAAGGCAGGCAGAATAACTTCAACCAGATGCTGACGGCGGCTGGCGGCATATAACAGTGCTTCAGTGCGGGCATCCATGGCAGTGTTTTTGACATTCAGGATAACTTCCCTGATCTGCTCGGCAATGTCAACGCCTCCCGGTTCGCGGGAATAGATCACATCATAGCCTTCGTCCTTAAGGCGGTTATAAAGATACTTACAGGCTGTGGTTTTTCCTGAACCTTCACAGCCCTCAAATGTTATAAAGAGTCCGTTTTTCATATTTTTTCACCATCACAATTATACAACAAATACCTTTATTGTAGAAGTAATGCCCCTCAGGCAATAACAGTGCAACATACGATAATTCCTAAAATATAATTAATAATCAGCAGACTTATGGAAAAACCATGCGGTTTCTTTTATAATCTCATTGTTATGAGACTAACAGACGAAGACTTAAAGATTATCAGAAAAGAACTTGATGGATATCTTGATCATCCGGAAGTAAGAAAAATGCTGCAGTATAAGGCGCATGGAAAAAAGAGTGTGTTTGCGCACTGTATTTCTGTTGTGGTCGCTTCCTACAAACTGAATAAAAAGTATCACCTGAATGCTGATCTGCATACTCTGCTGGTAGGAGCATTATTACACGATCTGTACCTGTATGACTGGCATGACAAGCCTTACAGCATCAGGATCTTTGAGATGCACGGGTACACTCATCCTGAAGAAGCTAGAAAGAACGCTGTCAGGATCTTTGACGTGGATGAGAAAATACAGGAAGTTATCAAAACCCATATGTGGCCACTGACACTGCGCAGTTTCCCCGGAAGTAAGGAAGCGGCCATTGTCTGTATTGCGGATAAACTGGTAGCTACCAGGGAGACGTTGATAAGATGATTACGGCATACATCATATATTTCTTTGTGCTGAGTGCAGCCGGATATGTTTATGAAACCATCGCCATGACCATCTGGGGCGGTAAATGGGATAACCGCGGCTTTTTCTATGGGCCTTTGATCCCTATATATGGTGCCGGCGCTTTAGGAGGTACCTTACTGTTTACGTATTTCGTTCATGATAATACGCCCCTGAAGGTTTTCCTTATCGGCATGATAGCTTCAGCGGTGCTGGAATATTCCGTTCATTATGTACTGGAAAAGATCTTCCATCAGGTCTGGTGGGATTATTCAAAATCCATATGGAACATTAATGGACGCATATGTTTACCTGCCTCTGTGGGCTTTGGCATAGCCGGGGTACTAATTATCTATGTAATCAATCCATGGCTTCTTCCTGTGATCCTGAAACTGAGCAGTACAGCCAGAACAGTATTATCTCTGGTATTGATTGGCGTATTTGTATTTGATTTTATCTTTACAGTAAGACATCTGAAAGGTGAAAACCATAAGCTTGAGAAACGTTATGAGACGTTTAACAGATTCATGGACAGCCAGATAGGGAAAGTAATAGATGAATCAATGGCTCTGAATAAAAAAGTGTACGTGATCTTTGATAAAATAGATCACCGTAACAGAGCGAGCGAATAAACAAAAAGATCGTTTCGTGATATGTACCCAGAATCCTGGACATATTGAATAATCAGACTAAATCACAGAATTACAGATGGATGTACTCCTGAATAACGCAGGAGGCATCCATTTTGTTTTCTTCTGTATACGTCTGTTGTTGTAATAATCAATGTATT